>JASFVN010000215.1:0-7881 GCA_050049805.1 Gemmatimonadota bacterium | reverse complement strand
AACACACCACGTGACACCCTGAGCCAAAGGCGATCCCATGAGTTCTGGTCGAGAGATGAGCCGAAGAGAGGTCGTTCGACTGGGGGCTGGAGCCGCCACCCTGGCCCCCCTCCTCAGCTTCCCTTTTCTCGAGGGGTGTGCAGACCAGGGGCCGCCGAACATCCTCTTCATCTTTTCCGACGACCACGCCTGCCAAGCTATCTCGGCCTACGGCTCCCGGATCAACCGAACCCCCAACATCGACCGCATCGCCCAGGAGGGAGCCCTCTTCGAGAACTCCTTCTGCTCTAACTCCATCTGCGCTCCCAGCAGGGCTGTCGTCCTGACAGGGAAGTTCAGCCACATCAACGGCAAGATCGACAACCGTGCCGATCCTTTCGATACAGCTCAACCCACCTTCAACAAGGCTCTCCAGGCAGCCGGATACCAAACCGCCATGATCGGTAAATGGCATCTCCGAAATGATCCGGAGGGCTTTGACTTCTGGAGGGTGCTACCGGGTCAGGGCCATTATTACAACCCCGACTTTCGCACTCCTGACGGCAGCGAACGCATCGAAGGCTATGTCACGGACATCATCTCCGATTTGTCCCTGGAATGGCTCGAATCAGGACGAGATCCCCAGCGGCCCTTCCTCCTCATGTGCCAGCACAAGGCTCCCCATAGGAATTGGATGCCGGGCCCCGACCACCTCATGACGTACGAGGGAGAAGACATCCCTGAGCCCGAGACCCTCTTCGACGACTATGAGGGACGGGCCTCCCCAGCGTCACATCAGGAGATGTCCATCAGGGGGCATTTCTTCCCAGCCTACGACCTGAAAATCACGCCTCCGTCACCGGACAACCAAGGGGACGTAAACAACTGGGCGGCCAGCTATGACCGGATGACTCCGGCCCAACAAGAAGAGTGGGATGCAGCCTACGGTCCGCGAAACACAGCGTTTGCCGAAGCCGGAGTGGAAGGGGACGACCTCGTTCGGTACTACTATCAACGCTACATCAAGGATTACCTGCGCTGCATCGCCTCCGTGGACGACAACGTGGGCCGGATCCTGGACTATCTGGACGAGACGGGCCTGGCCGGGAACACCCTGGTCATCTACTCCTCCGACCAGGGCTTCTACCTGGGAGAGCACGGCTGGTACGACAAGCGGTGGATGTACGAGGAATCCCTTCGAATGCCCTTCCTGGCCCGGTGGCCTGGCCGGATCCGACCAGGGACCCGGGTCGAGCATATGATCCAGAATATCGACTACGCCCCGACCTTCCTGGACGCGGCGGGCCTTTCCGTTCCGCCAGAGATCCAGGGGGAAAGTCTCCTGCCACTGATGGCAGGCCGTGATCCCGGGAATTGGCGGGAGAGCATCTACTACCACTACTACGAGTTTCCCGCCGTCCACATGGTGGCAAAACACTACGGCGTCCGGACCGAACGATACAAGCTCATCCACTACTATGAGACCGGTGAGTGGGAACTCTTCGACCTCGAGGCCGACCCCCATGAACTTCGGAGTGTCTACGGCGACCCGGCCTACGCGGAGATACGAGAAGAGCTGAAGACGGAGCTCATACGCCTTCGGGCCCTTTACCGAGACGAATCAGGGGTGAGTCCCGGGGTCGAGGCGGGCAGCTGAGGGAATCGCAGAGTCCGAGCAGGAAGTTGACGAGCGGGGGTCGAGTGCCTTCCCCTGGAAACTTTATCGCGCGAAAGGGTGAATCGCCCTACTTTCCGAAGGACCACCTTTTGTTCATGATCCGGTTTGGGAGGCTCTGACCGGTCACTCGGGCCCCACCTGAGAAAAGACCATGCCGAAGCTTGTACTGCTCCTCTTTCTCTCTCTGACAGTCACGGCCAGTCCGGCGGGCACGCCGGAAGAAATGGCTCGGGCCGACGCAGCTCCCGAACTTCACCCGGCCGGTTCGGACCACGGATTGGGCGCCTTGGGATCTGCCGGTACCTGCCTCCGCTGCCATGCCATGGTGAGCCCGTGGACCCATCAGGCCACCCGGCTGCCACGCATCGAACCGGATTACGTCGGGGTCACCATACCCCCGAACATCGCCCCCATGAACTTCTTCATCAGAGAGGAAGGCACTTCATTTGACGTGACGGCCACCTCCGGATCGGGGCGGTATCAGGTAGAGGTGACTTCGTCGGAAGGCCTTGTCCAATTTCCCGAGGATTCGTGGAAGGAGCTGTTGGGGGAGAGCGTTGGCGATTCCATCGTTTTCCAGATCACCGCAAATGGAGGGGGGAGTGCAGGGGTATCTTTCACCCCTTTCCACATGAGGGTCGCCAGCGAAGAGATCGATTCATGGCTGGTCTATCGGCTGCTTCCCCCGGGCTACTACAGCTGGTCCAGAATCAAGATCGTCCAGCGATCCCTGGAGAGTTTCAGGGAAGAATCCATCCTCGACAACCAGATCCTGGAAAACAATTGCGCCAACTGCCACTCGTTCGCCAACAACAGTCCGGACAGGTTCCTCATCCACGTCCGGGGCTCCTTGGGGGGGACGTATTTCGTTGAGGATGGGGAGATAACACGAGCGGACCCAAGGATCGATGAGATGCCCGGGGGAGCCACCTATCCCGCTTGGCACCCCGAAGGACGATTCGTAGCGTTTTCGTCCAACCAGGTGAGGCAGAGCTTCTACTCCCAACCAGGGAAGGTGGTCGAGGTCTATGACCTGGTTTCCTCCCTGATTCTCTACGACAGGGATAGGAATCAAACCCTGAGCATTCCTTCCAATCCCAGCGAGAGTGATACCACGGCCTACCTGGAGACCTTCCCTTCATGGTCTCCGGACGGGGATTACCTCTATTCGGCCAGAGCTCCGAACGTCATCGACGAGGCAGACCCGCAGCTGGAGCAGATCCAGAGCACGCATTACGACATTGTCCGCAGGTCCTTTCATCGTGAGACTAGGTCCTTCGGGCCCCCTGAGGTCGTATTCGACGCGTCAGGGATGGACAAGAGCGCATCGTTCCCGAGGATCTCCGCCGACGGGAAATTCCTGGTTCTGACCCTTGCCGACTACGGCACGTTTCCCCTCTGGCATCGGGAGGCGGACCTCGTCCTTCTCGATCTGGATACCGGTGAGTACAGGCGGATGGACGTAAACAGCGATGAAGCGGACAGTTACCATACCTGGTCATCCGAGGGAAGATGGCTGGTTTTCAGTAGTAGAAGGCTCGATGGCAGAAGTACCAGGCCCTACTTCGCCTATATCGACTCCCTCGGCAACCAGGGGAAAGAGTTCTTGCTTCCCCAGCAGAACCCATCGCTTTACGACGAGCTACTCGACTCCTTCAATCGGCCTGTGCTGACAAGTGGCAGAGTCGATCTGGGCCCCCGAGATTTCCTGAGAGCCACCGAACAGGAAACACTGAAGGCTACCTCCGGGAATCCTCCCGACACCATTCTGACCCCATGAATCGGAAAAAGAAGAGCAGTAGCGGGAAAGACCAAGTCCTGGACGAACGGACGCAGGGGAATCCGAAACGATCAGTCCATGAGATCTTCATCTCCCAGGGCTTCTTCCTGGTGATCGCATTCGGCTATTTCTTCCTGGTGGGTGACTATGTTCTCTACTTCCAGGAGCAACAACACCTCTTCCTCTTATCCTGGGACTACCTGCGAGAGAGTCTTTCCAAACCCGGCGGTCCTATCGCCTACCTTGCTGACTTCATAACTCAGTTCTACGTCGCCAAACCCTTGGGAGCCCTCCTGGTCTCGGTCATTCTCACTTTGCCAGGGGTCATACTGTACGCCCAGAAGAAGCGGGCATTCCCCGAGGCTCCGATTCCATGGCCTATCTATCTGATCCCATCCTTGCTCTTGTTCGCCCTACAGGCCAACCACTACCACGGCATGGAGCACGCTCTTGGCGTAGTGTTGATTCTAGTGTATTACCTGTTGGCGGCGTCCGTTCAGAAGCCGTACCAGAGGGTGCTGGTATCTCTCCTGGTCCCTCTCCTTTACTACTTGGCCGGTGCGTATTTTCTGATTTTTTCGGCCCTGTATCTCTGTAATCTCCTCCTCGAGAAGGGAAACCAGAAGTACATTCACATTTTCCTCTTCCTGGCCTTCACCCTGGCATCATTCCTGGCCTTCTGGAAGTTTCTGTTCCTCCAGCCGTTTCGCCAGATCCTCCTGTTTCCCCTGCCATCCCTCGAGAACCCTGCTTATGCCGCCGCCCTCTTCCTGCTCATAACCTTCATCGTGCTGCTTCCCTTGGCAGGAAAAGTGCCGGCGAGGGTCCTCGACTCCTGGACGAAGAGGAAGATCTACTCCATCGGAGCCGCGGCGATTGTCGTCGCCTTCTCCGGATGGGCCGCTCTCAGGCAATACAATTCCGGGGTAGCCCGAGTCATTGAACTCCAGAGTCTCGTTTATGCTGAGGATTGGAATGAGGCCATCGAGGCCCAGGAGGAGAGCCCCTCTCGTGCCCTTGTAGGACAGTTCCTCTACAACATCGCCCTCTCCGAAACCGACCAACTCCTGGACAGGCTTTTCTACGGAGCCCAGGACTTCGGGCCCGATGGCCTCGTGCTGCCCTGGAGTGTAGAGAACCTCGGCTACGGAGCCCACTTCTTTTATACCATCGGGTTGATGAACGAGGCTCACCGTTGGGCTTACGAGGACATGGTCACGTTCGGCTATCGGCCAGAAAACCTGAAAGTCCTGGCGAAGACGAGCCTTATCAACGGCGATTACAGGATGGTGAAGAAGTACACCAATGTCCTGAGGAAAACCGTTTTCTACAGAAAGTGGGCCGAGGATCTGGAGGAGATGGGAGAAAACCCCGGCCGGATCAGTTCTGACCCTCGTTTGGCGGCCAAAATAGATATCCTTCCCAAGGACGATTTCTTCGTGGAGTACAACTACCCGGCAAACATCCTGGTCCGCCTGGTCGAGGCCCAACCTGACAACAGGAGGGCCCTGGAATACCTGCTAGCCGGCTTCCTGCTGGGGAAAAACCTCGAAGGTATCGTAGGCAGCATCCAGGCGTTGGCTGCCGCCGGGTACACACGGATCCCTCGCCACATCGAAGAAGCGGTGTTGATCGTCCTCGGCGACGCGCCCGCTGACTTCGACCTGGGGGGTTTCTCTCTGAGTGAAGAAACCCGAAAACGTTTCGATCAATATTCCGCCGTTGTGGCCGGAGCCCGTAGGAGTCCCACGACAATGCGAGAGAGGATGCAGGAGCAATTCGGCGATACCTACTGGTACTACTTTCAGTTCAGGTAAGACCAGCTGGAGCGAAACCCTAGAGGCTCTTCCCCATAGCCTCCGCCAGTTTCTTCAACTCCTCCATCAGGCCTAGAAAGGCTTTCAGGTCGAGGCTCTGATCGCCGTCGGACAGAGCAGCAGATGGGTTCGGGTGGACCTCCACGATGATCCCGTCGGCTCCCGCAGCGAGGGCCGCTCTACTGGCGGGCCCGACCAGGCTACTCCGACCCGAGCTGTGGGAAGGATCCACGATGACCGGAAGGAAGGTGAGCTCCTTGAGGGCCGGCACGGCCAGGATATCCAGAGTATTCCTCGTGTAGGTCTCGAAAGTGCGGATCCCACGTTCGCACAACACCACGTTCCGATTCCCGCCCACCAAAACGTACTCGGCAGCCAATAGAAAATCTTCTAATGTCGCACTCATCCCTCGCTTCAGGATGATAGGCTTCTCTGTCTTCCCAACCTCTTTCAAGAGCTCGTAGTTGCGCATGCCCCGGGCGCCGACTCGCACCATGTCCACATGGTCGTGAAGTAGCTCCAGGTGGGCGAGGGAAAGGACTTCGCTCTCCAGGAGTAAGCCCGTTTCCTCTCTGATCGCATCCAGAATCGGGATCCCCTTGGCTCCAATCCCCTGGAAGGAGTAGGGGGAGGTTCTCGGCTTGAATAAGGACGCTCGAAAAACCTTGGCTCCTGCTTCTTCCACGACCCTTGCAGCGGCCAAGGCCTGGTCGAGGTCCTCAACGGCGCAGGGCCCTGCTATTACCACGAAGTTGTCCTCGCCAATCTCAATATCGCGGCAGCGGACTGCCACGCGATGATCAGGGCTCTGCTTTCGGGTCTCCGGTCCCGCGAAGTCTTTCAATCTCTTTATCCTTCCAGCCACCTGATCCCTTCAGTGGCAATCATCCCCGATCCACTCTTGTTGCATCGATCTCCAGTTCGAACAGGAGATCCTCACGGCAGACGTCGTTTTCGGAAACCACCAGCCGCGAGACCGGCAGGCCATGTCGGCGTGCGTTCTCTCCCAAGCTCACCGCTCCCGCTGAATCCTTGAAATAGGCATTCCCCCGGGTGACATCAGAGAGATCCATACCCCTGGATCTCAGAATCGCTTCTACGATCTGCAGGGTGTACGCGATTTGAGAGTCCACGTCGCCCAGGTGGGCCGTGACCCCATCCGGATTGATACTCGCGGTCCCAGAAACGAGAACAGATCGGGAGTCAGGGGTCACCAACTCGGCAGCTCTCGTGAAGGAGCTGCCATAGTCGATGGGAGGGCACTGCAGCGGGGATGGTATCTCGCGGACTGATACCCCTTCCCCCTTGGCTTGCATCGCCAGAACGGAGGCCACAACAGCCGCATCCTCAGGATTCGACCCACCGATTCCGGTGCTGGCGGGCAGGTACCGGTCGAAAACACCTTCCCGCGAATAGAGGTTGGATCTTACCTGATTGAACGCCTGGTACCACCCGAGAATATCGTCGATAAAGAACCAGGTTCGGACGATGCTGTGGAGGTCCATCCCGGCAGCTGTCAGCCCCCCCACCATGAGCTCGAAAGTGTCCTCAGTCTGTCGTTCCCGTGGCAGGGATGAGTCGGGGGAATGAAGATCCCCCAGGACGCAGTACCGGGCGAATTGATCTTCGAACACCCTCCCGACGGCCCGGCCGTTTCTGTGGATTGTCTCCACCGAAGCACCGGCCACCGCATGGAGTTGAATCCCGGCGATCTCTCCTCCGAAGCAGTCCTCTCCCTGAATGAACACCAGTGGCCAATCGATCTCCCCAAACAATCCGCCCAGAGTCTCGGCACACGAGGCATGGGCATCGATGGTCCCGAAAACGCGAAGCTCCAGGATCTCGAAGCGAGATTCGGTCAACAGCTGGTGCAGATGTCGGTACAGGGAGGCAGCTTCTCTTGCCTTGGAAGGGAGCGCCGTAGCGAACATCTCTCGGACGCCGCCATGTTCGACGACTGCTACGTCAATCCCGTTGGCCCTCGTGTTCCTCAACGCGAGCCTCCCCGACCCTCCGGCTCCGTCTCCTCCTTCACCTTCCCCCACATCGTACCGTCCGCCATCTCCCGGGGGTTGGCATAATCCTTCTCGAGATAGGGTACGCCCTCCACCATCCACTTGGCCGGCTGGGTCCCTTTGAGGTGATGGTCGAAGTACTGCATCATCCGGATCTGGAAGTCGATGCGGTTCTCTTTCCGACTCAGATGGTGCCCCTCGTCCGGATAAGAGAGGAAGATGACGTTCTTCCCCATCCGCCTTGCCATTCCGTAGTACTCCAGCCCCTGCATCCAGTCCACAGACCCGTCGGCAGTCCCGTGGAGGATCAGGAACGGGGTGGTGATGTCGCCCGTGTGATGGATCGGCGACTGACTTACGAAGAGATCGAAGTCCTCGAAGGGTGTAGTTCCCATCCGGACCTGCCCCACCTCCGTGATTCCCTGCTGGATGGTACCACTGCTACGGTACAAAGTGTTGTAAAAGGAGATCAAATTGGTCGGGGGAGCCCCCGTCACCACAGCAGCGAAGAGGTCCGTCTGGGTCACGACGAAGGACGACTGGTACCCACCCCACGAATGCCCCTGAAGACCGACGCTCTCCGGATCCGCATACCCGAGCTCGATGACCTTG
>JASFVN010000020.1:0-30939 GCA_050049805.1 Gemmatimonadota bacterium | reverse complement strand
CGGAGGTGGGCACGGCGATGACCACCGCGTCTACCTCCTCGAGAAGCTTTTCGAGCTCTCGGTGGAAGGGGATCTCGAGCTCCCCGGCCACCTCCTGGGCCCGTTCCGGACGAATCTCGAAGGCACCCTTCATGGAGACCCCGGCCACATCTCTCAGGATTCGGGCGTGATGGAATCCCAGACTGCCGGTACCGACCACCCCGGCCCGAAGCGATCCTTCCCCTGTGTCCATCAGGTCGTCACCCCGCGCTCGCTGGTCCGAATGAAGGAGAGGAAGTGGCGAACCTCCGGAAAGTCCTCCGCCTCGGCCTCAGCCTGCTCCAGGCCCTGGGTAAGCGGAAGGTTTCCCTGGAAGACGGCTCGATAGGCATTCTTCAAGGCCTGCCGGACTTCCTGGGAGAATCCCCGTCGGTCCAGGCCGATGCTGTTCAGCCCGTACAGCTTCATGGGGCTTCCCGCCGCTCGGGTGTAGGGCGGGACGTCCTGGGAGGTGCGGGAAGCGCCTCCTACGAAGGCATGGGCGCCGATACGCACGAACTGGTGGATGGCGGTGAGCCCACCGATGATGGCCCAGTCTTCGATGAAGACGTGCCCCGCCATGTTGACGGCGTTGGAGATCACCACGTTGTTGCCGATCTGGCAGTCGTGGGCAATGTGGGAGTAGGCCATGAGGAGACAGTCGTCACCCACCACCGTCTGACGGAGGTCGGCCGTCCCACGGTTGAGGGTGGCATATTCCCGGATCACGGTCCGGTCCCCAACGATCAAGACCGTTTCCTCCCCACGGAATTTCAGGTCTTGAGGGTCGGTGCCCAGGACGGCGCCCTGATGCAGTTGGCAGTCTGCGCCCACAGTCGTGTCCCGTTCCACCAGTACATGGGAGGCCACCTTCGTGCCATCACCGATGCGCACCCGTGGCCCGATGATGGACCAGGGTCCCACCACGACCCCATGGCCCAGCTCCGCTCCCGGGTCCACGATGGCGGAGGGGTGAATCTTGGTTTCCGCAGACCTTTCGGTTTCCAACGAAGGATCGTTCATCGTTTCACGATCCTGGCCATGAGGTCCGCCTCTGCTACAACCTGGCCGTCAACCATCCCTCGTCCTCTCATTCGACACACATGCCGCCTGAACTGAAGCATCTCCAACTCGAACACCAACTGGTCGCCTGGGACCACGGGGCGCCGCCACTTCACATTGTCCAAAGCCATGAAGTACACCACGTAGTCTTCCGGCTTTTCCACCGTGTCCATGAGGAGGAGGCCGCCGACCTGGCCCATGGCCTCGATGATCAGCACCCCCGGCATGATGGGGTGCCCCGGGAAGTGGCCCTGGAAGAAGGGCTCGTTGATGGTGACGTTCTTGATTCCTACGATCCGCTTTCCGGACTCCACCTCTACGATCCTGTCCACCAGGAGCATGGGGAATCGGTGCGGCAGGTACTCCATGATCTTCCCGGCGTCCACGATGGGGGCTCCAGCACCCCTTGCAGCTGCCGATTTCACCGCTCGAGCCAATGCCACATTTCCCTGGTGGCTTGGTCGTTCCGCGACGATGTGGAGGTCCAGGCAGGCTCCCAGAAGGGCCATGTCCCCCACCATGTCCCCGACTTTGTGTCGGAGGAACTCGTCCGGGAACCGAAGCTCCTCGTTCATCACCCCGGCCTCGTCCAGGACCACGGTATTGTCCAGGGAAGCCCCGAGGGCCAGGCCTCTGCTGTGCAAGGCTTCCGCGTCGGCTCTGAACCCGAAGGTCCGGGCGGGCGCGATCTCCTGGGCAAAGGAGTTGCCGCTGAAGAAAAAGGTGCCGAATTGACGCCCGATTCCCGGGTGATCGAATTCGATGGTGGCCGAAATCCTGAGACCGCTTCCCGGCGCAGCGACATAGAACTCACCGCTGTCCAGTTCCAGCGTCACAGGTTCCGGTATCTGGATCACCGATCGGGGAAGACCCTGGTCTTCGCTCCCGGCTTCTTGGAGAGCCTCCAGGTACCCCTTGAAAGACCCGTCGAGAATCGGAGGCTCCGGCCCCGAGAGCTCCAGCGTGGCGTTGTCGATTCCGGCTGCGGCCAGAGCGGCCATCACGTGTTCGACGGTCTGGACCCGTACCTCGCCCTCACAAAGACTGGTTCCCAGTTCCGTTCCTGCCACGTGGTCGAGGTCGACCGGAATCTCAGGAGTTCCCTCCAGGTCACTCCTCCTGAATCGTATCCCGTGGTTCTTCGGGGCAGGAAGGAAAGTGAGAGTGGACGGGGCTCCGGAATGAACACCGATACCCTCACGGGTGATCGGTCTCTTGATGGTGTGTTGGTTACCGTGACTCATTCGCCCAAGACCTGTGCGCTAGGATCGGCGGCGAGGAGTGATGAAGGACACCGCCGGACCCCGAAACCCGGGGTACAGCCCGGATAACTTAACACACACAGGGGGTTTCTGGGACCTCGCCTTCTAGCTGTGGTCCGAATCCTCCAGCTTGGCGAGGCGTGACTCCAGTTCCTTGAGTTTCCGTAGGGTTTCGGGGAGCTTGAAGACGGAGGCCATCCCCCTGAGATATTCCCGGTGATCCCGAGCCGGATAGCCTGAAACCGTGGTTCCCGGGGCAATGTCCCCGATGATGCCGGACTGGGCTGCGAGCCGGGCTCCGGCCCCCACCTCCAGATGCCCGGATATGCCTGTCTGGCCTCCTGTCATGACCCCGTCGCCGATGTCCACGGAGCCCGCGACCCCGGTCATGGCCGCCATGAGAACCCCCCGGCCGACCTGAACGTTGTGGGCGAGGTGGACCAGATTGTCGAGTTTCGTGAACTGCCCCACCGTGGTTCGGCCGATGGATCCTCGGTCGACGCAGCTGTTCGCACCTACTTCAACGTCGTCACCCACGATACAGGCCCCTACCTGCGGAACCTTCTGGATGCCCCCGTCACCGGGGACGTAGCCGAATCCGTCGACCCCGAGCCGGACACCGGAGTGGAGGATCACCCGAGCACCCACCTGGGTGTTCGGGTAGAGAACCACATGGGGATGAAGGATCGAATCCTCACCGATTGAGCAGTTCGCTCCCACCACCGAATGGGCACCCACCTGGACTCTGTCTCCGAGGACGGCCCCGGCCTCGACGACTACGTATGGCCCCAGGTAGATCCCACTGCCCAACTCCACGCCCTTCCCCAGCACCACTGTGGGGTGGATGCCTGCCTCCGCCGGTGCTGGCGGATAGAACTCGACCAACAGCCGTGGGAGGGCACCGTGTGGGTCCTTCACGACGATAAGGGAGGGATGGTCCGCAGCCGCTTCCGCCAGATCCTCACTCACCAATACGGATCCGGCCTCCGACGTTTCCAGGTGCTTCAGGTATCTTCGGTGGGCCAGGAATCCCAGTTCATGGGATTGGGCCTGATTCAAGGGAGCGATGCCCCGCAACGCTACGCTGGGGTCGCCCACCATCTGTCCTTCCAACAGACCGGCTACGCGTTCCGCCGTAAGAGTCCTGGGCTTCGGCGGGACCCCTGTGGATCGGTCCATCATGCCTCCAATTGGAGAGACTAGCCGGTCAGCCCGGGGAGGGGGTGGCCGGCATGACAAAGAGAGGCCCACAGACCCCCTGCGGGAGCGGGATCTGTGGGCCCGAGCTCAGGTGGGGCAAGACCGATGGGCTAGCGTCGGTCCGACCCGCCGGCGTTCGCCTGGTTGTGGGCCGCCTGCAGTCGTCGCACCACTTCTGCGGTGAGGTCCAAGGCCGGGTCTGCGGAGATGATCCCCTGGGCCGCTACGTCAAAGATCATGGAGTAGGAGCCTTCGGCTCGAATCTCCTCGATGACGGCAGTGATCCGTTCCATTACCGGCTCCACCAGTTCTGCTTGCCGGACGCTGGCCTGCTGCTCCAACTCGGAAATCCTCTGCTGGTACTGCCCCTGCTTGAGCCGGATTTCCTCTTCCCGATTGGCCTTGGCTTCGTCGGACAGCATGGCCTGCTGCTGGTCGTACTGATCGATGAGCTGCTGCAGGTCCTCACCCATCTGCTGGACCTCGGCCTGGTAGGTGGCCAAAGAAGCCTCGAACTGCTGCTGGGCAGCCTGAGCCGATGGATCCTGATCCAGGATGGCCTGGGAGTCGATGTACCCGATCTTGAGATTTGTTTGGGCCCCAAGGGGAGCCACGAGAAACAACCCCAGGAGAACGGGTAGTATTGCCTTCATCACACGCATTGGATCTTCTCCAAGTTTCTGCCCGGCCATACGCTGTTGACGCCGAGCCTCCTGACCTTCTTCAAAAACCCCCACCCATCTTGAAGTGGAGTTGCCATCCCGGATTCGTCTTGTCGAATCCGTAGGCATAGTCCAACCCGATGGGTCCGAACGGCGTGACCAATTGTATACCGAAACCGGCTCCGCGGAAGAGCTTTGTCGGATCTATGTCCCTGGCCTCGGACCAGATGTTTCCGGCATCGAAGAAGGATGAGACGGAAAGTGCATCGCTGACACGGATCGCATACTCGACCGTTGTGGCCAGGAACGCGTTCCCCAATCGGCTGATGTCTGAGACGTCCCTCGACCGTTCCGGAAAGTACCCGAGAGGGGTGATGGACGTCTCGTCATACCCTCTCAACTTCTCGCCGAATTGTACACCACCCATCCAAAAACGATCGAAGGGGAAATTGGATACATCGCCGAAGACGGCTCCAGCCCTGAGGTGCAGGCCAAGGGTCATACGGATCGGGCGTCCACCCGATTCTCCTCCGATCTGGCCAAAGGGAACGTACCACGACCCTTCCGCAAGATGCCGGGTGAAGTCGCCGTCGCCCCCGAGGATGCCCCCGTTGATTTCCGTGTTCCAGCTCTGGCGGGATCCCACCGTCGGGAAGATCGGGTGGTCCAGGTTCATGCGTGTGATGCCGATGGAGAACTGACTTTGTGTTCCCGGCGGCAAACCGAAGAGCGAGCTGTCGTCGACGTTGTTGAACAGCTTGTATTCCGTCCGGGCCAGGGAGTAGCCGAGGAAGATCTGGGTCCTCATTGACCAGGGTACGGGGAACCCGAAACGGAATGAGAACCCCTGTCGCTTCCTTTTACCCGTAGCGAACTGGAAGAAGCGGTCTCGGGCGTTGAACAGGGAGAGGGTTCCTTGGATTCTTGACTGGAAGAGGGCCGGGTCGGTGAACGAGAGGGTGAACGAGTTGATGTAACGGCCGAAATCCCATCGCAAGTGCCCCTGTTTGGCCTGGCCGAAGAGGTTGGGCTGATCATAGCCGAGGAAGCCGGAAACCCCCGTTCCCCCTCCTACGGCCGTTCCGAAATTGATGGCTCCGGTTTGGCGCTCTTCCACGAGGAAGGTGATATCCACGTCACCGGTGGCCTCGTCGGGCTCGATCAGGGGAAGCTCCATGGGCGTTTCGAAGAACCCCAGGGAGCCGATGCTCTGATAGCTCTGGAGGAGGGCGTCCTGGCTGTAGACGTCCCCAGGCAAGATGTAGATGCGTTCCCGGATGACCCGGTCGTGGGTGAAATCGTTCCCGCTGATGGAAATCGTGTTGATGTAGGCGGGGCTCATCTCCGAGATCCGCCACCCCGCTCGGACGGCCGGTTCGGCACCCTCTTCCCCTTCCAGTTTCTGCACCCATGGATTGATCTGGGCGTAGAGATATCCGTCGTTGTTGTAGGCCTGCTGCAGCTGAGCCCGGGCGTCTTCGAATCTCACGGCGTCGAAGAACGCGTTGTCGCCACCGCCGCCGCCTCGTAGACCCAGACTGGCCAGAAGACCGCCAGTCTGTTGTTCGAAGTAACGCTCGATCTCTTCTGTGGTGAAATGCCGGTTCCCCTCTACGACGAATTCTTCCAGGCGGTATTGCTCACCCTCCACCACCTGGATCTCGATGCGCGCCTTCCCGGATTGAGGGTCCACGATCAGCGTGTCGGAAAGCACGCGGAAATCCAGGTACCCCTTGGAGCGGTATACCGACGGGAGGGCTTGATCCAGGTCCTGCTCATAGGCGTTCCGGTCATAGGAGCCGTTTCTGAACCAGAAGAACCCCTCCTGCTTCGTGCTCATGGCCCCGCGAATCTCATCTCCCGAGACGGCCTGGTTCCCGACGAACTCTACATCGGCGATGGTGATGCGATTCCCCTCGGTCACGTCCAGAAAAAGATGGACGACGCCGGGCTGCCCCGGAAGCTCCTCGGTCCGTTCTTCGATTCTGGCGAAGGGGATCCCCTTGCTGGCCAGCTCGGATCGGATGAACTCGGTGGCCTGGAGAATTTTTGTTGGCGAGTAGGGCGAATTGGCTTGCAGGCGGGTGGTGTCCCGAACGGTTCGCTCAGAGGCGTTTTCCAGCCCGGAGATGGTGATCCGGCCGATGAGATTCTGCTCCTCAACCTCCAGGATCAGGGTGACGGGCTCCTCGACCTCCCCTTCGGCCCGAACGATGATATCCCTGAACTGCCCGGTAGCGAAAAGGGCCTTGATTCCATCCTGAATGTCACGGTAGGTGACGGTTGCGCCGGCCTGGAACCCCAGGGTCCCGATGATGGTGGTGGCGGCGAGACGGGAGTTTCCCACCACGGCGATGGAGTCGACCTGGACCGTAGGCACTCTCACCTGGCTGGTATTCCCTTGCGCTTCGGCAGACTGGATGCTCCCGGACAACCCGAGACAAATCCAGGAAAACACGAGGATAGACAGAATTCCCGGTGTCCTGGTCCTTTCCATCGATCTGGCCTCCCTGTTCTCTTCCACCACCCTCGGCCCTCAGGTCTTGGTTGGGGACGCCGCGCCCAGAGATAGTTCCTCTCCTCCCGCGTCTACGTCCACGTAGATCTCGTCTCCCTCTGCATACTCTGCCAGAAGGATCTTCTCTGAGAGAGCGTCCTCGAGAAACTTCTGGATGGCCCGTCTCAGGGGCCTGGCACCGAATTTTTCGTCGAACCCCTTCTCCACCAGGAAATCCACCGCGGCGTCGGAAAGGCGGAGGGAGAGCTTCTCCTCTTCGAGGCGCTCCCGAACTTCCGATAGGAGGATGTGAACGATCTCCCCGATCTGCTTCTTGGTGAGAGGGTGGAAGACGATAGTGTCGTCCACCCGATTCAGGAACTCGGGGTTGAACGCCCTTTCCACTTCTTCCTTCACCTTGTCCCGGATGATCTCGTAGTTGGATTTCGGGTCCTGACTGTGAAAGCCGAGCCCGCCGCCCTTCGAGATCTCCCGGGCGCCCAGGTTGGAGGTCATGATAAGAACAGTGTTCTTGAAATCAATGACCCGGCCGTAGTTGTCGGTCAGGTGTCCTTCGTCCAGGACCTGGAGGAGAATGTTGAAAACGTCGGGGTGGGCTTTTTCGATCTCGTCCAGAAGGACCACGGAGTACGGCCGCCGGCGAACCGCCTTGGTAAGGGCCCCGGAATCTTCGTACCCCACGTAGCCCGGCGGCGCGCCGATGAGCCTGGACACGGAAAACTTCTCCATGTATTCGCTCATGTCGACGCGGATCAAGGCTTCCCGGTCGGCAAAGAGGAATTCCGCCAGCGCTCGGGCCAGCTCTGTCTTCCCCACCCCTGTCGGTCCGCTGAAGATGAACGAGCCGATGGGCCGTCGCGGATCCTTCAAGCCTGCACGGCTTCGACGAATGGCCCGGGAGATGGAGGCGATGGCATCGTCCTGACCTACGATCCTCTTGTGCAGCTCGTCCTCCATGTGGACAAGACGATCTGTCTCGGCCTGCTGGAGGCGTGTGACCGGGATTCCCGTCCAACGGCTGACGATGAAGGCCACTTCCTCCTCGCCGATCTCGGGCCGGTGCTGTTTTCGCTCCTCTTCCCAGGCGGCTTTCTTGGTCCGGATCTCGTCCTGGAGTTCCCGCTCTCTGTCCCGCAGCTCTGCCGCCCGCTCGAAATCCTGGTCCCGGATGGCTTCTTCCTTCCTTTCGGCGATCTCCGCCAGGCTGTCTTCCAGGTCCCCCACCTCCGGAGGCGGCACCTGGCTGGCGATCCGTGCTCGGGCTCCCGCCTCGTCGATGACGTCGATGGCTTTGTCCGGAAGGAATCGGTCGGTGATGTATCTGTCCGAGAGGCGTGCTGACTGGTCCAGGGCGGCATCAGGGAACGTCACCCGGTGGTGGTCCTCGTAATGGGGCCGAAGCCCTTTCAGGATCTCCACCGTCTCTTCAACCGTGGGAGGATCCACGATCACCGGCTGGAAGCGCCGCTCCAGCGCCCCGTCCTTTTCGATGTATTTGCGGTACTCGTTCAGCGTGGAGGCGCCAATGCACTGGAGCTCCCCCCGGGCCAGAGCCGGTTTGAGCATGTTCGAGGCGTCGATGGCGCCCTCGGCAGCACCGGCGCCCACCAGGGTGTGAAGCTCGTCGATGAACAGGACCACGTTCCGGTTCTGGGAGATCTCGTTCATCACCGCCTTCAGGCGCTCCTCGAACTGCCCTCTGTACTTGGTGCCGGCAATGACGGCTGCCATGTCCAGCGCCAGGACCCGGTGGTCCTTCAAGGCCTCCGTGACCTCGCCTTCCGAGATGAGTTGGGCCAATCCTTCCACGATGGCTGTCTTCCCTACTCCGGGCTCGCCGATCAGAACGGGGTTGTTCTTCTTCCTCCGGCAGAGGATCTCCACCACCCGTTCGATCTCAGAAAGGCGTCCAATGGTTGGATCGAGCTCTCCCTGCCCTGCCAGAGCCGTCAGATCGCGGCAGAAATGGTCCAGGGCCGGGGTCTTTGATTTCTTCTCCCCTTTCGATGCCGGAGAGCTGACGCCGGGAACCACTCCGCCGATGCCGGCGGGCTCCGAAGGACCCACCTCGGAACCAAGGATCTTCAGGGTCTCGGCCCGGGCCTCCTCCAGGGTTACGCCCAGAGAGTTCAGGACCTGGGCGGCGATACCCTTCTCCTCTCGAAGCAGGCCCAGCAGAAGGTGCTCTGTGCCCACGTAGGAGTGGCTCATCTCCCGGGCCTCGGCCATGGCATACTCCAGCACCTTCTTGGCCCTGGAGGTGTAGGGCAGCTCTCCTAACGCTATGGTGGCCTTACCTTTACGAACGGATTCTTCAACCCCTTCGTGAATGGCGTCCAGGTCCACTGTCAGCTTCATGAGAACCGCGGCTGCCACGCCCTCCCCTTCCCGGATCAGTCCAAGAAGGATGTGCTCCGTCCCCACATAGTCGTGCTGGAGCCGGATGGCCTCCTCTCTGGCCATGGCCAGGACTTTTCGAACTCTATCGGTGAAATTGTAATTCATGGACTGTCGGGATTGGGTTCCTCTTCAGAAGTAACAACCCCCTCCCGGGCCAGGATTCGTCGCACATAACTCGCACGATGCGCATCACATTCAGGAGGGGGCAGGTCTCGACCCGCCGCCTGCTCGAGGTGAGCCGGCTGCGAGTAGATCATGATTTTGTTCAGAGTATATACTCGTAGCTTCGGGAGAAGTTTCAGGCTGGCGCCCAGCCGAACACCGCTCAGAAGGTTGATCAGCTCCTCGAAGGAGAGGGACCTGGCAAAGCGCAACAGCCCATAGGCTCGCCAGATCTTGTCTTCCGTCACGGCTGCGGCCTCACGCAGAAGCACTTGTCGGGCCTGCTCCTCGTACTGGATCACCTGGCGCACGATCTGATCCAGGTGGTCCACCAGGTCTTCCTCCGACTTGCCCAGCGTCGTCTGGTTCGAGACCTGGAAGAAGTTCCCTACCACCTCCGATCCTTCTCCGTACAAACCGCGGAAGGTGATTCCCACCTGGTTCAGGCCCTTCAAGACCTGCCCGATCTCCTTGGTCAGCACCAGTCCCGGAAGGTGCATCAGGACCGAGGCTCTCAGCCCTGTCCCCACATTCGTGGGACAGCTGGTCAGGAATCCGAACTCATGATGGAAAGCCAACGGGAGCTGGGAGCCGAGTTCCTCGTCCAGGGTGTCGACCAAAGACCAAGCGTCTCGGAGCCGAAGCCCCGAGAGGAGGGATTGAAGCCGGAGGTGGTCCTCTTCGTTCACCATCACGCTCAGCGGGTCCTTGGCCGAGAAGAGCACGGCTGCCCCTCGGGGTGGAGATCCCCCTTCTCCGCCCAGGAGGTCCTGGGAGACCAGGCGGCGTTCCAGGAGAATTCGCTGCGTCCGTGTAGCCACGTCGCTCAACTGCCAGAGGGTGGATCCCGAGAGGTTGGGGCACTTCCCCGTGACCTGCTCGACCTGCCCCAGGACCGCTTCCCGGTCGTTGACCCGGGCCCGGGGCCCAAAGGCATGGCCTTGGAGGTTCCTGGCCAGGCGAACCCTGGTGGACAGCACGATCTCGGAGGACGGGCCGCTGGCATCGAGCCAGCCCAAGCCGAAATCGGGAATGGTCGCGAGGTCGTCCATCATGGGTCAGAGCGTCGGTTCCAGGGTTCGGATCTCATCCCTGAGGTCGGCGGCTCGCTCGAAATCCTCCGCCTCCACCGCCCGCTGGAGCTTCTTTTTCAGGGCCGACAGGCGCTTTTCTCTATCCGAGGCGGATGGATCGGGGGGCAGATAGACTTTGCCGACGTGGTGAGTACCACCGTGAATGCGTCTCAGAAGGCCCCTGAGGTAGGCTTCGAAGGTCGGGTAACACTGGGGGCAACCCAACCGTCCGATCTCTCGGAAATCACTGGCGGACAAGCCGCAGAACGGGCATTTGGCATCCTCCTCCGACGAACCGGACAGAGGAAGCTCGTCTCCCCCCATCTTGGCCAGAAAGTCCGCAAGGTGAAGGTTCGAGGTCGAGCCGGAGATGTTGGTCTGGATTCCCTTCTCGGCGGCGCACTTTTCGCAAAGGTGGGACGTCTTGGTCTCGTTGTTCACCACCTGCGTGAGGTGAACCACGGCACCAGGCTTGCCGCAGATATCACAGATCTTCTCCGAATGGTCCTTACCCGCCAAACTCCTCTCCTTCCTCTTTCTCCTTCTCAGGGTTCCCCGGGCCATCCTTCACATCGTTGTGGAGGGTGCCGTCCCGGAGCTCGAGAGTTCGATCGGCCCTCCCCGCCAGATCCAGGTTGTGGGTCACCAACACCATGGAGGTGCCTTTTTCTTCCCTGAGTCGAAACAACAAGTCGTGAAGCTCCCCGCTCGATGAGGCATCCAGGTTTCCCGATGGTTCATCGGCCAGGAGGACCAGGGGATCGTTGGCCAAGGCCCGTGCCACGGCGACGCGCTGCTGCTCCCCTCCTGAGAGCTGAGTCGGCACGTGGTCTTCCCGATGGGACAGGCCTACGGACGCCAGGAGCTCTCTGGCGCGGTCGAGGGCTTCGGTCTCCGAACGCCCTCCGATTCGACAAGGAAGCGCCACGTTCTCCAGCGCGGAAAAGTCTCTAAGGAGGTGATGAAACTGGAAGACGAATCCAATGTGCCTGTTCCGGATGCTGGCTCGATCTTCCTGCTCCATTTCCGTGAGCTTCTTCCCTCCTATGAGGACCTCTCCGTCCGTGGGCCGGTCGAGGGCCCCGAGGAGATGAAGCAGCGTGGACTTGCCGACCCCGCTGGCCCCCACGATGGCAACCACTTCTCCTGCCTCCACCTGGAGATCTACCCCCCGCAAAATCCGTAGTTCACTCCCATCGCCGGAAATGAAGTGCTTGCAGAGCCCTTCGGCCTCCAAGGGAGGCAGAGAAGCCTGGGAGGGGCGAGACCGGGCCTCCGGGTGGCTAGTCATGCCGAATGGCCTCAACGGGCTCCAGACGGGACGCCTGGAGAGCCGGGTAGACCGTGGCCGCAAAGGCGACGGTGACACTGGCAAAGAAGATGAGGGCGACGTCGAAGAGGTGCAGGGCCACGGGCAGGCGGTCGACGAAGTAGACCCCCGGTGGAATCTTGATGATCTCGTACCGGTCCAGGAGCCAGGAGAGGAGGCACCCCAGCGCCGTGCCCACACTGGTCCCGATGGTTCCGATCCACACCCCCTGAAGCATGAAGATCTGGAGGATCCGCTCGTTGGTCATTCCCATGGATTTGAGGATTCCGATTTCCCGGGTCCGATCCACGACCACCATGACCAGGGTGCTGACGATGTTGAAAGCTGCCACCACCACGATGAGGAAGAGGATCACCCACATGGCCAGCTTTTCCAGGGCCAGGGCCGCGAAGAGATCGGCGTTGGTCTGCTGCCAGCTCTGGGGGCTGTAGGGGAACCCCAGCGCCTCCTCCAACCTGTCCTCCAGCTCGGGGGCGTCCCACGGATTCTCGGCCCTGACCCCGATTCCCGAGATCTCATCCGTGTCCAGGGAGCCCATGACGTCCTGGACGTCTTCCAGGTGGGCGTAGAGGTTGCCCAGGTCGTACTCCCAGAGGCCCGTGGAAAAGGTACCTGTCATCTCGAACTGCCGGATAATGGGGTAGAAACCTCCCATGGGGTCCCGCTGGAGGTTTTCGATGGACAGAAGCGTCAACGTGTCCCCCTCGAACACGTTCATCCGGTCGGCCAATCCGGAGCCCATGAGCATGGGCGGGAGCCCCGACTCCGTCTCACCGAGAGGCAAGGTTCCGGATTGGATCCGTTCCTCGATTCCGGTGGCCGCTTCACCCAGGCTGTTCACATCGAGGCCGTAGAGGTCGGCGGCCTGGCCGTACTCCCCCCGGGCCAGGACCACTTTGGTGAGGGCGAAGGGGGTAGCGGACACGACGCCGTCGAGCTGCCGGATGGAATCCAGCACCGGTCGCCAATTCCCCATCCTCAGGTTGCTTGAATACTCCAGGACCATGACATGGGCGTTCACATCGAGGATCTTCTCCTGAAAATCCTCTTTGGCGCCCGTCATGACGGCGATGACCACGATGAGGGCCGTGACCCCTACGGTTACGCCACCCAGGGCCACCCAGGTGATGAAGGAGAGAAATCGCCCGCCCCTGCGGGGAGCCAGATAGCGGCGGGCAACGTCCCAGGCGAGCCTCATTCTCGTCCTCGATGGGGGCCGAAACCCCCTACTCCTCGGTTCGGAGGACCGGGAACAGAATCACATCCCGGATAGAAGCCTGATCCGTCAGGAGCATGGTCAGGCGGTCCAGACCGATCCCCACCCCGCCGGTAGGAGGCAACCCGTACTCCAGGGCCCGGATGTAATCGTCGTCCACCCGTTGGGCTTCGTCGTCACCCCGGGCCCGCAACCCAGCCTGCTCCTCGAAACGGGAACGTTGGTCGATGGGGTCATTCAGCTCCGAGAAGGCGTTGGCCATTTCCTGCCCAGCCACAAACAACTCGAATCGCTCGGTGAGCCCGACCTCTTCACGATGGGCCTTCGCGAGGGGGCTCAGCTCTTTGGGGTAGTCCACCACGAAGGTGGGCTGAACCAGCTCTTCCTGGACCAGGGCTTCGAAGAGCTTGTCCAGGAGCTTTCCCCGGCCGGCGCCCTCCAGCTCCGGAAGCCTCAATTTGTACGCCCTGTCTCGAAGGTCCGCCTCCTCCAGTTCCATGGGGTTTGTGCCCATGGCGTCGGCCAAGGCTTCCACCAGTCTTATTCGGTCGAAGGGAGGCTCGAAGCTGATCTCCTTCTCCTGGTACGTGAAGGTCCGGGACCCCAGGACCCGGTCTGCCAGGTGGACCATGAGGCGCTCCACCTGCTCCATCATATCGTGGTAGTCGGCGAAGGCCTGGTAGAACTCCAGCATCGTGAACTCGGGGTTGTGGAAGCGGGACAACCCTTCATTCCGGAAGTCTTTCGCGATCTCGTAGACCCTGTCGAACCCGCCCACGACGAGCCGTTTGAGGTACAGCTCGTCGGCAATGCGGAGATACATGGTTCGATCCAGGGCATTGTGCTTGGTCATGAAGGGGCGGGCCGATGCACCGCCATAGAGGGGCTGGAGAGCCGGAGTTTCGACCTCCAGGAATCCCTCGCCGTCCATGAATTCACGGACAGCCGTCACGATCCGACTTCGGGTGCGAAACACCTCTCGCACCTCCGCGTGCACAGCCAGATCCGCGTACCGCTGCCGGTACCTTGCCTCCACATCGGCGAAGCCACTGTGGGTGACCTGCTCCCCGGTTTCCGGGTCCTCTTCCGTCTTACCGTATGGAAGAGGGCGGAGGGACTTAGTCAGGAATTCCCATTCCAGGGCACGCACCGTGATCTCGCCGGTCCTGGTCCTGAAGAGAGGACCCTCCACACCGATCCAGTCTCCCAGGTCCACCAGGTCCAGGATGGTCTGAAAGGCCTCATCACCGAGAGCATCTTTCCGGAAATAGACCTGGATCGCCCCGGAGCCGTCTTCCAGGTGACCGAACGCCGTCTTCCCATGCCCCCTGAAGCTCTTCAGGCGACCGGCTACCCGGACCGAGCTGCCCAGGCCATCCGGGTCAAGGGCGCCCGCCTCCTCCTCCCCGGAGAACACCGCATTGGCTTCGCCGGCGGTGTGGGACCGGGAGAACCGATAGGCAAAAGGTCGGATGCCCTTCCCTCTCAGGGCCTCCAGCTTCTCCCTCCGAACTCTCATGACCTGGTTCAGTTCGTCCGTCATCGTTCTTTCGTGGTATCCGTCACACGCCGGTGGTGGCACCGAACTTCTTCAGATACGCTTCGATGAAGGTGTCGAGTTTCCCGTCCATGACCCCGTGGACGTCTCCTACCTTCAGCTCGGTGCGGTGGTCGTTGACCATCGTATAGGGTGCAAAAACGTAGGACCGGATCTGATTTCCCCACCCGATCTCGGTCTTCGTGGCTTCCAGAGCTTCCTTCTCCTGCTCCTTCTCCCGCAAAGCGTGTTCGTATAAGGCCGCCCGGAGCATCTTCATGGCCGTGCTCCGGTTTTTGTGCTGAGACCGCTCCTGCTGGCAGGCCACGACAATCCCCGTGGGCTCGTGGGTGATCCGAACCGCAGAGTCGGTCTTGTTCACGTGCTGACCCCCGGCCCCGGAAGCCCGGTAGGTGTCGATCCTGAGGTCGGCTTCCTCCACCTCGATCTCGATGTCGTCGTCCACCTCGGGGTAAACGAAGACAGAAGCGAAGGAGGTATGCCGCCGAGACTGGGAATCAAAGGGTGAGATCCGAACCAATCGGTGGACTCCCTTCTCGGCCTTCAGGTACCCGTAGACGTGATCCCCCTTGATCTCCAGGCTGGCGCTCTTTATTCCGGCTTCCTCGGCGGGCTGGAGATCCAGGACGGTGACTACGAATCCCCGTCTCTCCGCCCACCGGGTGTACATGCGAAGAAGCATCTCCGCCCAGTCCTGGGATTCCAGGCCTCCGGCTCCCGGGTGGACGGTGAGAATGGCGTCTCGATGGTCGTCATCGCCCTGGAGCATGGTCTTGAACTCAAGCTCCCCCAGGGAACGCCCGAGCCGACCCAGCTCTTGGACCCACTCTTCTTCCAACTCCTCGTCCGGTTCGAGTTCGAGGAGTTCGGCCATCTCACCAAGCTCGTCGGCTTGCTTGGCAACCGCTTTCCACGGCTCCACCCAGGCCTTCAGCTTGTTGGCTTCCTCGATGGTCGTTCTGGCTGTTTCCTGATTGTCCCAGAAGGTCGGTGAGGCCATGGTCTCCTCGAGTTCGTGGAGCTTGGCCTCACGATTGGAGATGTCAAAGGTACCCCCGGAGGTCGGAGATTCTGGCGCGAACCGCCGATAGCTGTTCCAACAACTCATTGTTCATGGTCTGATTCCGGGGCGCATCAGGGCTCTTGGGCATGCACAAGAGGGGCCGCCACGACAGGCGACCCCTCGAGAAACTCAAGGAAAAATATACCTTCGGCCCCTGGAGGCATCAACTGGACGAGGGAATGCAGCGGCGCTCGAGCCGATGGGCCATCACGGTCGGCAAATCGAGCATCTCCTTCGGGAGACGAGCGAGCATCGCCGAAGGGCGAAGCGCAGCTCCATACCAACGCATTTCCGAAATGGGGCACTTAGTCAGAAGATCTGATCCCCTTTCGCCAGGATCTCGTTGAGAGCGTCGTTGAAGAAGCTCGTGGAGTTGGCTACTGCCTCTCCCACCTGCTCGACATACTCGTTCCAGGACTTCTGGATTTCTTCCTCGAACTCCTCCTTGATCCGGCCGGACTCCATGGCCTGGTGGTGCCGGTCAGGATTGTAGAGGATGATGTCGGAAACCAGCACTCGTGCCAGCCTCTTGGCCTTCTCTGTGGGATCCCTCTTGCCGAAGGTGGGCGTGGGAACGATGGGCTTTTCCTCTGCCCCTTCGATCTCGGCCGTGACGTAGGACGCAGCCGGCTCACCTGCCGATGCCGCACCTGAAAAAGCCTCGTCGGCCGGCTCAGCTTCTTCCTCCATCTCCGGTTCAGCATGCTCCTCCATCTCCGGTTCCGCCGCTTCCGCCGGAGGTGGCTCGAACGTCTCTTCTGGTTCAAAAGCCGGAGGTGGCTCGAACGTCTCTTCTGGTTCAAAAGCCGGAGGTGCCTCGAACGTTTCTTCCGGTTCGAATGCCGGAGGTGTCTCGAGTTCCTCTTCCGGTTCGAATGGCGGAGGTGTCTGGAACGTCTCTTCCGGTTCAAAAGCCGGAGGTGCCTCGAACGTCTCGTCCGGTTCGAATGCCGGAGGTGTCTCGAGTTCCTCGTCCGGTTCGAATGCCGGAGGTGTCTCGAGTTCCTCTTCCGGTTCGAATGGCGGAGGTGTCTCGAGTTCCTCCCGTGTTTCGAATTCCGGAGATGGTTCGTACTCCATCTCAGTTTCGATGGGTGGCTCCGCCGCCGCTGCCTCCTCTGGAGGCTCGGCGGGGGGTTCCGGGACGGCGGGAGGCTCGGGAACCGGGGCGACCTCTTCGACCGCCGGTTCTACGACCTCGACTTCCGGTTCGGGCTTGGCGATGAAGAAAACCTCACTGCACTTGCTGCAGCGGGCGTTCACACCGCCGTCGGGGATCTTGTTCGGGTCCACCGGGAAGACGGTCGTACAGGCTGGGCACTCGACGATCATGGCTTTTCTGCGCTCGGGTTGATTGGATCGTATCTGTCGCGGCTCGTGTGTTTCAAGGACGGGCGCGGGGAGACCACCCTGAGCCTGGCGGGCTTCTCCTCAGATCCATGGCTCTGTTCTGCGGTGCATCCTTGTCCCGCGTGCCCGTCAATCCCCGGCGGTCGACGACGTATACCGAGCCGGGAAGGGTCTTGGCATAGGCTTTCATCTCGGCCGCAAGCTCACTGACCTGGGCCGTATGGGAGAATTTCTGGATCAGGTTGGTCACCACTCCGATGGACAGGGTCATCAGGGGAATCCTGTGGACCGTTCCTCTTCGGTCCTTTCCCAGGAAATAGCCGGCCTTCCGATCCTCTTCCGTGTATTGGTAGGGTATTAACTCGTCGAAGAGATGAATTACCTCGTCACAACAGGTTTCCAGGCGGTCCAGGGGTACGTTGAAAATGAAATCGTCCCCGCCGATATGGCCTACAAAGCCGCTGGGAGCCAAGGATCGGACCACGTCCCGCAGGATCCGTGACGTCAGGTAGATGACGGAGTCCCCGCTGTTGTATCCGTACCGGTCGTTGAACTCCTTGAAATGGTCCAGGTCGGCATAACAGACGGCGAAGGGGCTCCTGGCCCTCATTCGTTCCGAAAAGTCTCTCTCGATCTGAGCAGTGCCCGGGAGCCGGGTGGTCGGATGGACATTCACGTCCCTGGCGGCACGCCGAAGAACCAGCTCCAACCGCAGGGACCGCTCCTCTTCCGAGACCAGATCGCTCACCACTTCGTCAGCGCCGGCCTGAAGGCCCGCTGCCGGAAGCTCTCCGACCCCTCGGCCATCGTTCGACACCAGGATCACCGTCGGGACGATGGAGGTGAAGGGGTCCGCCTTGATGGTCGAACACAACTGCAGGACCGTGGCCGACTCCTGCGAAGCGTCCAGGACCAGACAGGCGGGAAAGGAGCGGTTCAATAGCGCCAGCACGTCTTCCGTGGTGTCGGTCAGGAGCAGCTCCAGGCCGTGGGCTTCACCAAATCGATGGATGAGACCGGGAGGATTCCGTCTGCCAGCAGCGAAATAGACCAGAGTGTTACCCGTAGCCATAGACCTCCGACGGTCGGCGGGTGATGAGATTATGGACGTTAATCCCCTGGAATGTGGAGTGTCAAACCGGGCTTCGGGCGTCTTCCGGGGCGAGAGTGAAGTCGATCTTCCGCTCCAGGCGATTTACTCGGCTCACGATGACACGGACAGGGTCTCCGAGCCTGAATCGGTTTCCTGAGCGCTCCCCGATCAGGGCATATTCCGATTCCTTCAAGGAATAATAGTCGTCCATGAGGGAGTTCACGTGAACCAGCCCCTCTACATAGTATTCGTCCAAAAGCACAAAAAAGCCAAAGGCTGTTACTCCGCTCACCGTCCCCGGGAAGTCCTCGCCGAGGTGTCGCTCCATGAATTCGGCCTTTTTCAGCGCCACACTATCCCGTTCCGCCTCGGCCGCCAATTGCTCCCGCATGGAGGAACGTTCCGCCGCTTGATCCAGGGAGTCGCCGCCCCACGCCCTGGGAATCCGCTCTCCCTCGATGAGGGCCTTGATGACCACTCGATGGAGCATGAGATCGGGATATCGCCGGATGGGGGATGTGAAGTGAGCGTAGGTCTCAGCCCCGAGGCCGAAATGGCCCAGGTTCTTGGCCTGATACCGGGCCCGTGCCATGGATCGAAGGATCACGGTGGAGACCAGAGCGGCTTCGGGTTTGCCCTCCACGCCCTTGATAATCTTCTGTAGGTCCTTGGCCGTAATGCTCCTTTTCCCAAAAGGATAGCCAAGCGTTCCAAGAAATCGCCGAAGCTTCTCCAGCCGATCGGATTCAGGGGGTTCATGGATCCGGTAGGGTATGGGAAGTTTCTTTTTCGCCGCCTCCCGGGCCACGGTCTCGTTCGCCAGGAGCATGAAATCCTCGATCAATCGGTGGCTCTCCAGCTGGACGACCTTCTGGATGTCCACGGGGGCCCCGTCGGCGTCCAGAATCACTCTGGCCTCCGGCAGATCGAAATCCAGTGAACCCCGGCGCACACGGCCCTCCCGCAGTGCCGCCGCAAGCTTCGCCAGGAGCAGCAGATCCCCGTCGGTTCTTTCGTCGACGGTCCCCTTCCCCGCCAAGACATTCTGGACCTGATCGTAATCCAGCCGATGCCGGCTTCTAATGACCGTCCGCTCGAAACGGTGAGCCCGGACCGCTCCGCTGGAATCCAAGGTGACGAAGAGGGAAACGGCGGCCCGATCCACCCCGGGCCTCAAGGAACAGAGGTCCGATGACAGGACGTGGGGGAGCATGGGCACGACTCGATCCACCAGGTACACACTGGTCCCTCGCCTGAGGGCTTCCATGTCCAGGACGGAACCCTTTTCGACGTAATGGGAAACGTCGGCGATGTGGATCCCCACCTCCCAACTTCCATTCGAGAGGGGCTCCACGCTCAGGGCGTCATCGTGGTCCTTGGCGTCGGATGGATCGATGGTGAAGATGTGAAGAGACGTGCGATCTACTCTTCCCTGCCAACCTGCCTTCCCCTTCTCCTGCACGACCTGCTGAGCAGCTTCCTCGACCTCTGCCGGGAACTCCAGGTCCAGCCCGTAGCCGAAGAGAATGGAGAGAACATCGACCCCGGGCTCCGAGACCGGGCCCAGAACCCGGTCCACCGTGCCCACGGGATTCATGTTTCGGTCGCCATAGGCCGAAATGCGGGCCACAACGATGTCGCGGGGTTTCGCTTTCTTTTCTTCACCTGCTGGAATGAGCACGTCGCGAAAGAGCCGGTCGTTGAGGGGAACCACGTACCCAAAGCGGCGCCCCTTCTCAAAGGTGCCGACCACGGTGGCATGGGCCCGGTTCAGGACCTTGATGATCCGGCCGTTGGGGTTCCTCCCCCGCGGGCTCCTCTCGATCCTGACCACCACCTGGTCCCCGTCCATGGCAGAGTTCAAGAGCGATCCGGGCACGAAGACATCCCGTCCCCTCCCTTCGCTGACGACAAAGCCATCTCCGTCCCTGGTGGTTTGAAGCATCCCCACCCGCAGGTTGATCTTCTCCGGGATGGCGAAGCGTTGGCCCTTCACCCGGTAGATGCTTCCCTTTCGCTCCAGAGTCTTCAGAAGATCCCGAAAGGCCCTGTATTCCTCTCCAGGAATATCCAGGGCCCGGGCAAGTTCTTTGGCCTTTAGGGGACCTCTCTTGGAACGTCGCAGGGCATGTCGGATTCGGCCTTCGAGACGGTCAGGGGACATTGCCAATAGGGGTTGGGAGGCGGACCTGCAAGGCCACCTCATGGGTGTAGTAGGGGCCCGGCAGGAGATGGAACTCGAGGGTCGGCTCCGTTTCCCCGGCGATCCCCAGGCGACCGGAGACGAGGGCGTCTACGGCGCTGAGGAGGTGGTTCGCCAGGATGACGCCGATCATGCTGGTGGAGCTTCTGAGGGCGTCGTCCGCCTCCCTGATGATGGAAGCGTATTCCTCCTGCAGAAGCCTGTTCGAACCCCAGTCCCAGGCGAACTCCTGGGGATAGGCTCGAGAGAGGTAATAGGAGAATGCCCTTTGATAGGGTTCGGACCCCTCTTCCACCGGCGTTTGAGGGTCCTCTGGCAGGTATATGTCCCGCGCCAGAGCCCAGATGGACCCATTGAACGTGGATGGATTCTCCTCGGGCTGTACGCCGGCGACCAGGGGATCCGAGTCGAAAGCTCCGGAGGAACGGAACTTGGTAAGTGCCTCATAATAGTCCCAGCCAGCTTCTGTTCTGGGCCCCGTGCTGACTCGCCGGGCAACCAGCCACGCCAGATCCCGGTAGCGATCCTGAAGATCGTGGCCTTCCCGGCGCCAATCCAGGAATTGGAGCCAGGCCCAGAGCTCCACCGCCAGGTAGGCAGGCCACCGACCCTGTCCCAGGTACCATTGGCCGGCTCCTGGAACCGCGGCGCTGAGGAGAAAGGCCCTCCCGGGCTGTGGAAGACGGTAGGTGGTGGATTGATCCCGGCTCGTGGAAAGAGAGGCAACCTCGAAGCGCCGGCAAAGCTTTCCGCCCTCCACACGAAGATGGGTCGATGGCCCGAGATTCCCGGCCCCCTCGGTTTCAGGCCTGGTAGGCAGAGTGATGGCCTCGCCGAAAGAGAGAGGCAGAGGTTTCAGGCACCCCGCGGAGCGTTCCTGGGCCCCGGCCTCGCAGCACAACCCGAGGAGGGAGAGGCCCGCGACCCACAACGTCTCTCGCACGCGGTCCGGCCAGAACATCCTAGAAGACCACGCCGAAAGAGATGTGCACCGGCTCGGGTTCCCCGGACACGGTGGCGGCCGAGAGTCTCTTTGCGACCCCCATCTCGAACCGGTCGTACCGAACGCCCAAGCCAACGCTGGCCCCGGCGCTGCGGCCCACCTGCTGCTGTCCGTAGCCCGCCCGGAGAAAGATCAGGTCGTCGGTTCCCACCACCAACTCGGTTCCGAGGAAGAGGACCGGGTCTCCCAGGTCTCGCCATCGATCCTCCAGTTCGGCGCTGAGCCAGAGCTCCACGCCCTCCATCTCGGAAAAATGCCGGAAGGTCTCGTAGGAGACTGCTGCCCTCACCCTCGTGGGGAGAGGATCGGCCTGCTTGGCGTTGATGAGCTGGAGGCTGGGGCCGACATGGGCAATGAGGACTCCCAACCGCAGTGGTACGGTTCCCAAGGGCTCGGCTTGGACCCCCGCATCCAGGGCGTAGGTCGTTCCGGTTACCCCGGCGTCCAGACATTGGCCACGGCAGCTGTACCTGGACTGGAAGATCTTGAAGTTCAGGCCTGCATCCAGACGGGGGAGGACCTGAAGTCCGAAGGAGACAACGGCCAGGTGGTCCCGAACGCTGAACGATCCGACGATGTTGTTGTCCGGGTCCGTCAGATCCTGGTCTCCCAGATTGAGGTGCTGATACGAGACGGCCAGGACACCCAGGGGTTGTCGGGCCAGGATCACGGAAAATCCGGTGGCTTCCCCCGCCAGATTACTACCCCGGTATACGAAGAAGCTCCCCTCTTCCAGCCGGGCCATGCCTGCGGGATTCCAGAATACCGATTCCCGGCCGTTGGAAGCCGTAACGGCCCGCCCCATGGCGATTCCCTTTGCCCCGATGGGCAGAAGAAGCGTCAGAGCCCCCTCGGTGGAGCTTGAGGCGGTGGTGAAGATCCCCGCCGCATAAGCGCCCAGGTCGTCACTCGGCCCGGTCCTTGATGCGAGCTGGGCCGCTGCCCCGTGGGCGCAGATCATCAGAAGAAAGGGTCCAAAGACAGCGGACCGGGTGGCCAACAAGCGTACGGTTCGGGTCACGTCTCTGAGCCTGTCTCGGGAACCGGGAATCCCAGCTGTCTCAAATGCCCTCTCTTTCGTCTCCAGTCAGGCAGGACCTTGATCCAGAGGTCAAGGTACACCCTCCGTCCCAGGAAATCCTCGATTTTCTCCCGGGACCTGGAACCGAGTTTCCGAATTGAAGACCCTTTTTTCCCGATCAAGATCCCTTTTTGCGATTTCCTCTCCACAAAAATGTGGGCCTGAATGAAGATCGGGTCCTCGTCCTCCCGGAACTCCTCGATCTGTGTGAAGACGGAATAGGGGATCTCCTGGCGGAAATCCTCGAACACCGTCTCCCGAATCATCTCGGCCACGAAGAATCGGACCGGATCCCGTGCGATCTCGTCTTCCGGGTAAAGGAAGGGACCGTCCGGTAGTGATGTCGTCAGACCTTCCAGAAGCGGGCCCACGCCGGTCCGGTCCAGGGCACATAAAAGAAACGGTTCACCCCCCAGCTCTTGTGACACCCATTCGGCGACAGCTTCGGCGCTCCCGTCCCTGGCCAGGTCTATCTTGTTGACGGCGGCCAGGAGAGGAGCCTGGGGACGGTCCGCCAGGGCTGCCTGGACGGGTCCGGCCTCCACCCCTTCCAACCCCAGGGATCCGTCCAGGACCAGGAGGACCACGTCGGCCTCCCCCAGGGCTTCCCGGGCGGAGGTCAGCATAGCCCGTTGCAGAAGGTCGTTGGGCTCCAGGAGGCCAGGGGTGTCCAGGAAGATCATCTGGGTCCTGTCAGTGGTCAGAATCCCGGTGACCCGCTGCCAGGTGGTCTGGGCCTTGGCCGTAACGATGCTCAGACGCTCACCGATGAGGGCGTTCATGAGGGTAGACTTCCCGGCGTTGGGCGGACCCAGGAGGGCCACGTACCCGCATCGGGTGTCGGCGTTTTCGGGGTTCGTTTCTGGATCCGGTCTCGTCATCCGGGGAAAGTTTTCGGAATGAACGGGGTTTGGCAACGGTTTGACGCCCCGATTGGGGTCATCCGTCGGTGGGATCCGGGGGCCGCCCGGGCCCCTCCTGGCGGGCGTTGGAGCCCGGCCGCCCCGTCCCCTCCCTGCGGCTCCGAGGCGGCACGTGATCAAATCGCAAGAATTTTGTCAGAACCGGGCTTTCCATCTCTCGGCCGCATTGATTCGCCATTCTCCTTCTTGTAGCATCTTCCACCCCTTCGGAGCCGACGGGGATCTCTTATGAACCACGGTGAAACATGAAGATTCTTTGGGCTACGGGGGTCATGATCACGGCCGCCGGGATCATGGGGCTCGGAATGATGGGGGCCGAGACCGAAGTAGCCGCTGCGAAGGGCCCGGTGGTCCCAGGACCGACCACCGTTCCTCAGATCCAGGATTACGTTCCAGAAGCCACCCCTCCCCAGGAAGCACCCCGATCCGCGGCGTCTCGAAGTAGTCGACGAAGCCGGTACCCCGGGCCCGTCCCGACCCCGGAGGAATGGGAGCCCCCGGAAGGGAAGGTCAGAATCGGGCTCCAGGCGGGCCATTGGAAAGCGAACGAGGCTCCTCGGGAACTTTCAGGTCTCCGAGAGAATGGAACGGCGTGGAATGGAACTCAGGAGTGGGAGGTCAACGTCGCCATCGCTGAAAAGACCGCTGAGCTCCTGAAGGAAGCCGGGTACGAAGTCGACCTTCTTCCGGCTGTGGTCCCCCCCGGCTACCGCGCTCACCTCTTCATCGCCATCCACGCCGACGGGAGCAACGATCCGAACGCCACGGGATACCGTGTGGCCACGCCTCGGAGAGACGCGACGGGCCGAGCGGCCCAGTTCGCGGAATTGTTGAACCAGAGCTACGGCGAGGCCACCTCCATCCGCCGCCTCCCCACGGTCACGCGCCGCATGCGGAACTACTATGCCTTCAACTTCCGCCGTTACGAGCACGCCCTCCACCCCATGACCATCGGGGTGATCATCGAGACCGGCTTCATGACCAGCGCCCGGGACCGGCGGGTCATCCTGGACGAGCCGGAACGGGCGGCGCAAGGCATTGTTGACGCAATCAAGCTGTTCCCGGTCACCCCTCCCCCGGACACGGCATCCCAATCTCCGGAAGGCCCCTTGCCGGACGATACGCTCAAGGTCTTTCGGGCCGCCGGAGGTGGGAGCGGCTGAGCCGGGAAAAGGCTTCCGTAGACGGACGGGTTCCGAGGGCGTACTCTCCCTGCGTCGAACGCGGTCACGACTCTCCTCGGAGGCATGTCCCATGCTTGGTTCCTTCGTTCTCTCCCCTGTCCGGCCCGAGCTTCTTCGGTTCCGGTTCCTCCTGGTTGCTGCTCGTCGTTCCACTTCGATCCGAACCGGCGTTCTGGTGGCGGCATTCAGCACGGTGTTCGCCGCGATGGTACCGGGTGCAGGCGGCCAGGAGCGGCCCACCGTCGCCCAGTTCCTGAATCCGGCCTCCCCCCTTGAGCTGGCTTCGGCCAGGGGCGCAGACCGCCTGGCGTGGATGGCCTACGAAGAGGGCAAGCGGAACGTCTACACGGCCGCGGCACCGGACTTCGAGGCGGTCCGCCTCACCGATTTCCTGGAGGACGACGGAATCGAGGTGGGCGATGTGTCCATCTCCGACGACGGATCCATGATCGTGTTCGTGCGGGGGTCGGCCCCGAACCGTCAGGGATGGATCGCGAACCCGATGCACAGCCCCCAGGGCGAGGAAAGGGCCATCTGGGCCGTTCGCTCTTCGGGAGGGCCCGCATGGCAGGTGGCAGAGGGAAGCGATCCCATCGTGTCGCCGGACGGGACTTCCCTGCTCTTCGTGAAGGACGGCCAGATCTACCGCAGCCGCCTCACTCCCGACCTTCGCCCCGACTCCATGGACCTGGGACTGAAGCCGTTCCTGGTCCAGTGGGGATGGCAAACCGACCCGGTCTGGTCGCCGGACGGCTCCAGGTTCGCCTGGACCAGCCAGCGTGAGAACCATGCGCTGATCATGGTCTATCACCTGGCCTCCCACTCGGTGGAGTACATCGCCCCCGACGTGGATTGCGACTCCAACCCGGTCTGGTCCGCCGACGGGACCCGGATCGCTTTCCTTCGGCGTCCGGGGACTCCCTTCGGCCTGCAGGCGCAGCAGGGGGGAGGGGGTATCGGTAATCCCACGGGCCACGCCTACCGTGCGCCGTCCGAGGGGGCCAGCTCCTTTTATGGGCGAAGCGGGGGTAATCCCTTCAGCGGCTGCCGGACCAGCTTCGGCGGCCGTTTCGGCGGGTTCAGTCGCGGAGGAAGCGGCGGCCAGGCTGACACGACCCGGAACAATCTCACCACGGCCCCCGGGTTTTTCAGCGCTACTTTCCCTGGAGACTACACCCTATCGCTGATGGTGGCCGATATGACCAGCGGGGAGGCCCGGGAGGTCTGGCACAACCAGCCTGACGACCGGGTGTTCGCTGGCATGAGGGACATTCGTTGGTCTGGCGACAACATCGTCTTCCCCCACGTGCCTCCCCAGGACGACTACGAGCGCTACTTCTCCATCAGCATCACCGACCCCGAGGAAGATCCGGTGATGCTCACCACCACCGACGGACTCATCGAGGATGCCACCTCGGTCTCGTTCTCGGCCGATGGCAGGACTCTGTATTACTGCACGAATGCGGAGGATATCGAACGACGCCACATCTGGGCGGTTCCCACCTCGGGAGGCACGCCCCGGCGGGTCTCGACTGGAAGTGGCGTAGAGACCTATCCTCAGCCCCTGGCCTCCGGCGACGACGTGGCCGTGCTCTACTTCAATGCCACGCAGCCTGCGTCGGTTGCCCTGGTGCCTGCCGACGGCGGGGATCCGGAGATCATCTTCCCGACGCTCCCGGAGGACTTTCCCCAGGCTGAGCACGTGGTTCCGGAGATCGTTCTCACCACGGCCGCCGACAGCACCGAGATCCACAACCAGCTCTTCCTCCCCTTGGACCTGCGACCGGGTGAGCAGCGCCCCGCCATGATCTTTGTCCACGGCGGCCCGGTACGGCAGATGCTCCCGGCGTACCACTACATGCAGTTCTACCACTGGGCCTACGCCTACAACCAGTGGCTGGCGAGCCAGGGATACGTCGTCCTCTCCATCAACTTCCGTGGAGGAATCGGCTACGGGCGGAGCTTCCGTTCGGCTCGGGGCACGAATTCCAGGGGGAACTCGGAGTACCAGGATGTTCTGGCCGGGGCCCACTACCTCCAGTCGAGGCCCGACGTGGACCCGACCCGCATCGGCATATGGGGGCTTTCCTACGGCGGCCTGCTGACGGCTCAGGCCCTGGCCCGTAACTCGGATATCTTCCGGGCCGGGGCCGACCTGGCCGGCGTCCACCTCTATGGAAGCTCCCTGGACACGACGGACGTCTCCTTCCAGTCGTCGTCTGTGGGCCATATGGACAGCTGGACCTCGCCCGTCTTCCTGGAACACGGCGACGATGACCGAAATGTCGCCTTTTCTCAGACCATCGGCCTCGTGCAGCTCCTTCGGGCCCATGACGTCTACTACGAGCTGACGGTGTACCCGGACGAACCCCACGAGATGCTGATCCACGGGAAGTGGGTGAAGACCTTCAACGACATGGGAGACTTCTTCCGCCGCTTCGTCTGGAACAAGGAGGATCCGCCCCGCGGCGGAGGCTGAGGCGGACCGGGCGGCCCGACCACCCCGTACCCTCCCTGCGGCTCCGGCTACGGCTAAGGGTGCCCTGAGGAAATGGGGGTGCCGGCTGGTTCGCCGCAGAGTCGCCTCGTGAGGATCGGGGTGGCCGGGCTCGGACCGGTCAGTGTGCTGGTGAGGCCGGCGGGATTCACCCTTTCTGGATCCGATAGAGGCGCGCCTGTTCGACGCCGTAGTCGCCGACCCACACCCCGAGGATGTAGTCCGATCCGATGTTCAACACTGAAGCCAGGAGGCCTCTTCCTCGCAGGATCGGCAAACCCGGTGGGAGCGTGACCGTCCCGAGCCATGCTCCGTCCGGCCGGAACACCGAGAAAGCCCCTTGGTCGACGCCCACGTCGTCCCAGTCCTCCACCCAGAGGTTCTCTTCCGAATCGACGGTGATCATCCTGTAGGCGGGCATGACGTCGGCTGTGCCGATCTCCCTCATTCGTTGCGTGATCTGGTCCACGCGGTTCGGGTCCTGATCCTGGTTGAGAGCGGCGAGAGTTTGCTCCGCCCAGCGTCGCACATCGCTTTGAACCACCGGCCGGGGCTCGACTGCTCGCCGGATGATGCGCCGGAGAGTTCCGCTGCCATCCAGGACCCGAATGGAATAGGACTCCGACGGTGCCACGTAGACGTTGCTGTCCGATGCGGCGACGTAGGTGGTAGCGCCAAATGTCAGGTTGTTCCATCCGCCGTCGTTGTGGACCGTGATCTCGTCGGTCTGTATTTCAGCCAGAGAATCCACCTCTTCGCTCCGCCAATCCAGGCTCCAGATCGACATGACCTCCCGTGTGCGTCCAGGGTTGTAGTTGGGCCTCACCGGAGTTGTGATGGCGACAGCGCTTCCGTTCAGGAACCCGAAAGCGTTTCCGAAGGGCGGCGCCCCCTTCAACTGGCCCGGGAGCCGGGTCGATCGGAGGAACTCGCCGGTTCCGTCGAACCAGGTGAGGGTGGGGGGCAGGTATTCGTAGACCACGATGGTGTCGTGGTGCAAAGCCAGGTACTGCCCCTGGGACAGCTCCGATGGGCCCTCTCCAGGACCTCCGACGTCGAAGAGGTGCCGGCCAGCCGGGTCGTAAACGCGAACCTGGGATGAGCCTCCGTTGAGAATAGCTATACGGCCGTCGGTAAAGCGTTTAACATCTCTAACCTCATCCAGAAGATAACCTTCGTCGCCATCGGCCTCTCCGATGACCACCTCCGGCTCCGGGGCAACGGTCCACCCCTCACCCTCGGACCAGATAGGGCGGGTCGATTCGACGATGGCGACGCCAGCGCTGTCGGTGACGGTGAATTCGGTGGGCGTGTTGTTCTGCGGCCCACAGCCCGATATGAGGACGGACGTCAGCGTGAGGAGGGTCGCCGGGCAGCCCGTGCTTGGGGACCAGCGTTTCGGGAGGCGGGTTCGTCGCATTGTCATCTCTGGCTGAGGGTGAATTTTACTCTCTGTTCCAACGCCAACTGACCGTCCCAGGCGGACTGAATGACCAAGGAGTAGGTGCCGGAGCCGAGGTGTCGGGGGTCGAGGACGATGGCCACGGGGGAGGTGGTGCCCGTCGAAGGAACCTCCCAGGAGAGTGTTCCCGACGCATCCTCGGGGCCTCCGGGGAGAAGCTGCCGGATACGATCGATGAACCCCCCGTCTTCCCGCTCGATCCGGAGCCGGTGCTCGATGGGAGTTCCTACGTCGGCGCCGTAGACCTCCCAGTAAAGGCCCAGTTCCTGGATATCCTGAAGCTCCAGGGAGCCGTACATGGTGGATGCGGCGGCGAGGAGGGTCTTCGGAGGATCGTACCCCTTCGGCTCGAAGAGGAGGATATCCGAGAGCCCGGGCCCGACGACCTCGGGAGGCTCCAGCATTTCCCGATGCCAGCCGACCCCGGCATCACTCAGGACCTCCACGCTACTCACGTACCGCTTCGCCGCGGCATCCGCCAGGAACCTGGCGCGGCCCGACGAGTCGACCGGGGCCGTCAGCATCAAGGGGAAGCTCTCGGGTGCGTCGGTCAGTATCAGGTGGGCCGAATCGGCCACATCCAGGAGTGGGGTGCTCCGTAATGTGCTCGCCAGGGCCACGCGCATGGATGGGCCGGCGCCTTGAAGGGATTCGTTTCTGAACCGGGCAACCTGTATGGGGACCTCATGGAACGATCCGTAGGGCGGCGTATACCCCTCGTACTCCCTGGTGGCGTTGAGACGCCAGACGGGGTCCCCGAACCCCTCCCCCACGAAGTCCGGAACGAAGTGGTAGCGGGCGGCGGTGGTGCTGGTCCACACCCAGGTAATCGCCCCGCGCCGCCCCTCCCCTGGATAGGCCTGTTCATATGAGTCCCAGGGACCTCGGCGCACGATGTCCGGCCAATAAATGGCCCAACCGGCAAAAGGTGTTTGAGGAAAGGGGACCTCGGTGATGAGGGTTTCCTCGAAGATCTGCCGATGAAGGAGGGCCTCAAGACCTCGATCCAGGTGTTCCACCAGCCGGTCGTTCCCTTCCACTATGTAAAGCGGGTCTGCCAGCCAGAAGAGGGTATCGCCTACCGCCGCCTCGGCCTGGCACGACGTCGGCGGAGGGCGGCCTTCCGATTCGATGTCGTAGGTATGCCAGTCCACCTCACGTCGGGGGCGAGAGCCCGGGAGCCAATGAGCGGTCTGGAACTGGCACGCCACTGTGTCAGGAGCCTCCGTCAGGAGGCCCAGGAGGCCTGCCTCGGCTTCGGCGGAACGCCCCACCGCCTGAAAGACATGGCCTCTCAGAGCCGAGCACCACCACGGCTCCGCCGAACACGACTCCGCCACCTCCAGGGCCTCGAAGTGCCGCCCCAGCCGGACCAGCATTCCCACCGCCTGGCCCACGATGTAGCCCGACTCGGGGTGGTCCAGGGCTGCCCGTTTCACCCGCTCGACCAGCTTGTCCACGTCCGGGTGGCAGAGGTCCTGCATCCCACAGATGCCCCGCTCCCAGTCGCCTCCGTCGCACATCTCATCGTCATCCAGAGAGCAATCCCAGCCCCCTCTCTGCCAGTTTCCCCACTCTTTGGCAGGCACCGGCCCAAAATCCTCGACGTTGGTGCCGCCCCAACCCGGATCATACCAGTAGTAGTTTCGCAGGGCTTTCCTCACCGACTCCTCGGCCTCCAGCGTCTCCGGAGACCGTTGTTGAGTCGTGGAGGTAGGGTGTAGTGGCTCCCCTGCGGCGTTCGGTGATTCGGCCCGGAGCACTCGGATCAGCTCCACGTCCCACTCCCTGATCAACCCCAGGTAGGTCCCCGGTGGGGGCCCGCCCCACTCTTCTCTGAGGTGGATGGGGACGGGCCACCGCATCCACCATCGGTGCACGATCCACCCGATGTCTTCGACGAAGCTCAGCTCCACCCTTCCCCCGACCCTGCCTTCCAGCTGGGCCGGCTCCACCGATAATCCCCGGGATACCGGCGAGAGAACCTCTTTGAGGTCCCAGGGGTGATTGGTCCAGGTGAACTCGATGAATGGCCAGACGTCGGCGGCGGTGGGAAGCCAGAAGGTCCCCCGGATGTCCAGGGCCGTGGGATCGATGGGTTCGAAGGCCAGTCCGGCCCAGGGACCGCCGTCCTCTCTCTCCTCTTCCCGGAAGCAGTGCCCGGTGAGGAATTCGTCTGAAAGGAGAACGTGGGCATCCGGGGCGTAGTAGGAAGCGGTGTCGTCGGTGACGACGATGAACCCTTGACGGGCCAGGAACTCCGGGGGGGCGCTTTGCATGGGCACCATCCCCGTGGCCAAAACGGTGTCGGTGGACTCATTGTCCAGGAACTCCGGCTCGAAGCCACCCAGTCGGTAGTCACGCCGGTGAAAGGAAACCTCGAACCTCGAGGCGCCCGTGTTTCCGCTCCGGCGCACCGAGGAAAGGACACTCCGGGCCTCTCGCCAGAGCTCCGCCACACCTGGGGAGCTGGAGGCACCCGGGCACCGCTTCTCCACTGATACCTCGAGCCCTTCGATGACCACCGGAACGGTCAACATCTCGATGGCGATGCCGGAAAGACCTTCCTCCCCTACCGCTACCTCCTTCTCAGCGACACCAAACCCGATTCGTTCGGCC
>JASFVN010000214.1:0-7896 GCA_050049805.1 Gemmatimonadota bacterium | reverse complement strand
CAACTCTCCGCCGATGCGGTTCCGGAGCTTGCTCATTCTCCCTCCGAGACCCGGGCGGATCCGAAGGTGCGGAGCCGTAGTGCCGCAAGGCGGATGTAGCCGGTGGCGTCCGCCTGGTCGAAGACATCGTCTGCTTCGAAGGTTGCCACCTCCTCCGAGTACAGGGTGTGGGAATCGGAACGCCGGCCCCGGACCCTGACGGAGCCTTTGTAGACCGTAAGCCGGGCCTCACCGAACACACGCTCCTGCACCCGGTCCATGAACGCCTGAAGTGCCTCGCGCTCCGGGCTGTGCCAAAACCCTCCGTAGACCATCTCGGCATACCTGGGGATCAGCTCGTCTCGGAGGTGTTGGACCTCCCTATCCAGTGTGAGAGATTCCACGGCCCGGTGGGCGAGATGGAGGATGGTGAGGCCGGGCGTCTCGTACACCCCTCGGCTCTTCATGCCCAGGGATCGGTTCTCCACGATGTCGATTCGGCCCACCCCGTGGCGGCCCCCGATCTCGTTGAGGACCTCGATCAAATCCACGGGAGGGAGTTCCTCACCGTTAACGGCCACCGGGTCCCCTTCTTCAAACCTTACGGTGATTGTTTCGGGGTCATCGGGGGCCTCCTCCGGATCGGTGGTCATCCGGAACATCCCTTCCGGGGGATCGGCCCAGGGGTCCTCCAGAATCCCACCTTCATAGGAGACGTGGACCAGGTTCGCGTCCATGGAGTACGCGGGCTTCGGTGCCGCTGCCATCTGGAGTCCGTGCTGTCGGGCGTAATCCACAAGGTCCGTCCGGCCCCTCAAGTTCCACTCCCGCCAGGGCGCAATAACCCGGATATCCGGCTTTAGTGCGTAGGCGGCCAACTCGAAGCGGATCTGGTCGTTTCCTTTTCCGGTAGCCCCATGGGCGATGGCGTCGGCTCCGGTTCGCTCGGCAGCTGCGACCAGACCTTCCGCCAGGACTGGCCGGGCCAGGGCGGTGCCCATGAGATAGGACCCTTCGTAGACGGCGTTAGCCCTGAGGGCGGGGAGAACACATCGTTCGGCGAAGGAGGCGCGGAGGTCCTCGACGATGGCTTCCGAGGCCCCAGTTCGGAGGGCTGCCTCTCTGACGGCGTCAAGGTCTTCACCCCGCTGCCCTACGTTTCCGGTGTACGTGATGACCTCGGCGTCGTAACGGTCCTTGATCCAGTGCAGGATGATGGAGGTGTCCAAACCTCCTGAATAGGCCAGAACTACTTTCATCTCATTATCCCTCTAGGATTCGGGTGAGGCGCCGGGCCAGAGCCGGTCCGTCATTGGGGTCGCGGGTGACGATCAGAATTGTGTCGTCCCCGGCCACCGTTCCCAGTACCCCATGCAATGCAGCGGCATCGAGGGCTGCAGCCACCGATGGAGCCGTGCCCGGGTGGGTCCGGACAACGGCGAGGTTCAATGAGCCGTCCATTCCTATGACGAAACTCTCGAGTCGGCGGCGGAGGAGTTCGGTACTGGGATCGGTGTGGCTCGGATCCGAAGCGGGAAGCTCGTACAAGATCCCCCCGGAGGCTCCCTTGGCCTTCACTGCGCCGATGGCCTTGAGGTCCCTGGATACGGTGGCCTGCGTAACGGCGTGGCCCTCCTTGGCGAGTCGAGCCGCGAGTTGACCCTGGGTCCTCGGGATCGGTTCTTCGAGAATTCGTCGGAGCGCAATCTGCCTTGCAGCCGCTTTGGATCTTGGCATCAGATCGTGTGGGTTCCCAGGTACAATTAAATACGGATATGCGCATAATATCTGAAAGCCGTTATCCGTCAAGGTGGATGTCCGTCTCAGTGCATGCATCGAAGGATGCTGGCCCGTAGAGGCAAAGATCAGGAACGGGGAGGGCAGGACCCCCGGATCACCCTCTCCTGCGCCATGTCTGGTACTGAAAGCTCACGGTTTCGCCGGTCTTTCGGTCGATCCCGGAGGCATGTTCGACTTCCTCCAGATTCCATACCTCTGGGTCGATTTCCGGGAAGGTCGAGTCGCCGTCGTAGGACTGGTCCAATCGGGTGATCTCGAGGGTGTCGGCCCTGGCCATTCCCAGCCGATAGATGGTTGCGCCCCCACAGATGAAGGCCCGGTCGATGGCCAACTTTCGGACGTACTTCATGGCGTCGTCGAAGTCCCGGAAGAGGGTCACACCTTCAGGCCTGTAGCCTGGATCCAGGGTGAGGACGATGTTTTCCCTACCGGGAAGGGGTTTGGATCTAGGTGGAAGGGATTCATAGGTGACGTCGCCCATAATGCAGGGTGACCCCATGGTGGTCTCACTGAAGTGCTTGAACTCTTCCTTGATGCTCCAAGGTATGTCAGGGCCATTCCCGATCACATCGTTCGCGGCAGCACAGGCGATCATAACGATCTCGGGCATTCAAGCTCTCCAGGACAATTCGGCAGGTTGAGGGAGCCGGTCCTCAGACCGCCACTTCGAATCTGATGCGAGGGTGGTGTTGGTAATCCTCGACCCGGCTGTGTTCATGTTCCCAGTCGAAGATGGAGGTGAACGGCTCTGTGTGAATGGTCGGGAGTGGAAGGGGCTCTCGATTCAACTGCTCCCGAAGTCCCTCCACGTGGTTCACATAGATGTGGGTATCGGCCAGAAACCCCACCAGTCGTCCTTCACCAAATCCCGCCTCCTTCGCCAGCAGGTGGAGAAGGAGTCCGTAGCTGGCGATGTTGAACGGCAATCCCAATGCTACATCAACGGAACGTTGGTTCCAGAGTAGGTTCACCTTGTCGTCGGTGACGGTGACCTGAAAGGAGTAGTGGCAGGGGGGCAGGGCCATCCGGTGGAAGTCCACGGGGTTCCATGCCGAAACGATCAAGCGTCGGTCGTCAGGATTCTCCTTCAACTTCTCCACCACCATCCGCAACTGATCGACTCCTCCTCCTTCAGGTGGAGCATCCCAGGCCCTGTACCTGGCTCCGAAATGTCGCCACTGAAACCCGTAGATCGGTCCCAGCTCTCGCTCCTCGGCCATGCGGGCTTTGGTCGCTTCGTCGTGTCCGTACGGGACCTTATCCGGGCTGCACCACTCATCCCAGATATGGTTGTTTCGGGAGCGAAGCCATTCCTTGTCGGTGATTCCCCGAATGAAGAATTCGAGCTCCGATGCCACCAGGCGAAGGGGCACGCTCTTGGTGGTGAGAAGAGGAAACCCCTTTGCCATATCGTGCTCGAACATCATGCCCGGCACGGTGATGGCATCCACGCCGGTCCGGTTCTTCTTTCTCCATCCGGCGTCCAGGATGGTGCGCACGATTTCCTGATAGGTCTTCATGGGCGGTGTGGCTTTTCGTGGGGGTCGCCGATGGGTCACGGCTTAGGGTAAGGGAGATGCTGCCCCGGACACAAGGAGGGGGGCTCACCGTGTCTCCCTTCGGTGGTCCGAGCCCTCTCCAGTATTAGATTCCCACCAGTCTCTCATTGCCCGAGGGCAGGAGACTCCAGCCTTTCCCACCGACCAAGGAAACCGTCATGTACAGTCTCCCTCGCCCTGAGACGGGGGTCCCTCATCGGGCCCGGCTCGGTCGTTCAAAAGCTGCATTCGGGCTCCTCGTCCTGGGCACGCTCATCTCTTGTGCTGCCCCGATAGGCCGAGGGCCGGGGCTTCCCCCCTCTCCTTCAGCCCAGCCGGCTGAACTCCCGGGAGCCCTGAGGTGGGTCCGTCGCTCGGCGGAGTACCGGGCCCTGGTGCACCAGACGTACGCGCTGGCGACCGAACACCTACGTGACACGGTTCCTACATTATCAGGTGTCCCGTGGGGGGTGATCATGGATGCCGATGAGACGGCCCTGGACAACTCCGAATACCAACGGAGACGAGCGGTCCTGGACAGCACCTATACGGTGGAGAGTTGGGCCGCGTGGGTGAACGAAGGCATAGCAGGCGCTGTACCGGGGGCCTTGGCATTTGCCCGAGAGGTCCACGACCTGGGAGGGCAGCTGGTGATCGTCACCAACCGTGCTGAAGTGCGGTGTGAACCCACACGGTCCAACCTGGAGAGCCTTGGTTTCGCCCCGGATCTGGTCCTGTGTCAGCCGCCAGGAGAGCCGGAGAAGAACCTCCGGTTCCAGAGGGTTCAGGAGGGTACGGCTTCTCCGGACTTGCCGGCGTTGACTGTGGTCGCTTGGGTCGGGGACAACATCCAGGACTTCCCGGGCCTCACCCAAGGGGATCGGGGTGATCCGGCAACATATTCTCCTTTTGGAGATTTGTACTTCGTCCTTCCTAACCCCATGTACGGTTCCTGGGAACGGAACGAGGTTCGGTAGCGTGCTGGGATGGCATCAGCCTCTTACTTTCCATCTTGTCATTCCCGAACATCCCATCCAGAGGCCGGAGATAGCGAGATGCCCAGGTCCGTCCTTTTCGCCGCAGTAGCGCTGCTCTTTCTCCATGCTTTCACGGGGCACGGGTACGGTTACGCCCAGCAGTCGATTCCCACGCCCGAGTCGGTAATCGGATTCGCGATCGGGGACGACTTCAAGCTCGCATCCTACGACCAATCCATCGCCTACTTCAGGGCCCTGGACGAGGCCAGCGACCGGGTCCGGCTCGTAGAGGTGGGGAGGACCTCGGAGGGCAGGGCCTGGTTCGTCGCTCTGATCTCCGATGCTGACAACCTGGCCAACGTGGAACGCTACAGAGAGATCTCGAAGCGGCTTGCCCACCCGGAGGACCTCACGGACGAAGAGGCCCGGGCTCTCGCCCGGGAAGGGAAGGCCATCGTGGCCATCGACGGGGGCCTGCATTCCAGTGAAACGGCCCATGGACAGCACACCATTCAGCTGGCCTACGATCTCGTTTCGGAGAAGGACGGGGATGTGAGCCGGGGGATCCTGGAGAACGTGATCCTCGTCCTTTGGCCCTCCCTGAACCCCGACGGTCAGGAGATGATCGTCGACTGGTACAACTCGAACCTGGGCACACCCTACGAGATTTCAAGCCTCCCTCGGCTGTATCAGAAGTACATCGGGCACGACAACAATCGGGACGGTTACGGCCTCAACATGATCGAATCCAGGGCCTCGGTACGAGTGAACCGGTACTGGGAACCCCAGGTCATGTACAGCCATCACATGACTTCCCCCTTTCCGGCTACCATCTGGCTGCCTCCCTACGCCGATCCCATCCATCCCTATGCCCATCCCCTCATCAATCGGACCATGAGCATGATCGGGATGGCTGCGGCACAGATGCTCGATGAGCGGGGGTTACCCGGAGCGACTCACATGGGGACTGGGTACGATGCCTGGTATCCGGGCTACATCGACTTCGTGAACCTCTTTCACAACGTCGTGATCATGTTCAGCGAGACCGGTTTGCATGGCTACGCCACGCCACGGTTCTATTCGGTCAGCGACTTTCCTCAGGAAGACCGGGCCCTCAACCCCGGCACGCTCCACTCAAGCCTCTGGAAAGGCGGCTGGTGGAGACTGAAGAACTCTGTGGACATGATGTTGACGGCCTCCACCGCGACCCTGGACGTGGCTGCAAAATACCGGGAGAACATCCTCTACAATCGTTATCAGGCCGGACGGGACGTGATCGCGCTGCATACGGAAGGGCCGCCGTACGCCTACTTCATTCCCCAGCAGCAGCGGGATCCGGTGGCGGCCGCGGAGCTTCTCAGGCGGCTCGCTTTTCATGACATCGAAATCCACCAACTCTTCAGAGAGGCTGAGTACCAGGGCAGAACCTATCCGGCCGGAACCTGGGTGATCCCCATGGCAAGAGCCAACGCCAGCCTGGCTCGCGCCCTCCTTACCGTCCAGGACTACCCGGAGATCCGGGTGCATCCCGAAGCTCCGGCTGACCAGCCTTATGACGTTGCGGGGTGGACCCTTCCCTATCAGATGAACGTTCGCGTGATGGAGGCGGCGACGCCGCTGGACGCCGATGTGCTCTCGGCCATGGCGCCCGTTCGGGGTGAGGCTACGCCTTGGAGCGCTGAAGAGGATCCAGCCCCCTTCGATATGGTACCCGGTCCGGGGTTCAACACGAATGCGGTGGCCGCCGGGATCCTTCCCCTTCCCGGGCGGCTGATTGGAAGCGGGTCCCACCTCTCCCTCGACGCCTCTCAGAACAACGCGTTCAGAGCTGTGAACCGGGCCTGGGACCAGGGTGCCCGCGTGAGCTTCGCGCCGGGCCGTCCTGGGGCGGAGGGCGGTCCCGGATCAGGAGGCCGGTACGTAGTGAGCGGGCTCGGGACCAGGGCCATGGAGACCCTCGTGTCTGACCTGGCCCTACAGGCACAGCGGACGGGGCAGCGTGGAACCTACCTATCCCGGCCTCGGGTGGGACTCTACCGTCCCTGGCGGCCCAGCATTGATGAGGGTTGGACCCGGTGGCTTTTTGAAATGTTCGACTTCGAATTCCAGAATCTATTCAACGCCGATATCGTCGCCGGGGAGCTGAAAGAGCGAGTCGATGTCATCGTCATTCCGGACATGCGGGACCGACAGATCCTGGAGGGAGCTCCGGTAGGGACCATGCCTCCTAGGTATACCGGGGGAATCGGAGCGGTGGGTGTCCGGGCTCTGGATGCATTCGTCCGGGCGGGCGGCACTCTGGTTTGTCTGAACGGCAGCACCGGGTTCGCCATCGACGCGCTACACCTTCCCGTGAAGGACGTGGTGGCCGAGCTGGACAACGATGAGTTCTACATCGGCGGATCGATCCTGGAAGTGACGGTGGATCCGTCGCACCCGGTCATGACCGGAATGCCCGAGCGGTCCAAGATCATGTTTTCCAGGAGCCCGGTGTTCACCGGGACCGAAGCGTTCGAGGGCCGGGCGTTGGCCAAGTACCAGAAACTGGGATCCCCTCTCCTCAGCGGGTACCTCCTGGGGGAGGAGCACCTCCATGGCTATGCTGCCGCCCTCGACGTTTTCCATGGAGACGGCCATGTGATCCTGCTGGGCTTTCGGCCTCAATGGCGGGCCCAGTCCTACGGGACCTTCCCCATACTGTTCAACGCCGCCCTCTACTCCGACGAGTTGGCTGGGATCTCCACTGGAGACCCGGGATTCTGGACGCCGCCCCGAGCGGAAGACGAGGGAGGGGAAGGGGAGGGCGGCTAGGCGCTGCTCCTCCACAGGGGGCCAAGGGTCCGACCCAGGAGTTCCTGGTTCAAGGCCGAATGAGCGTTGGAGGAAGTATTTCCGTAAGCGAAGAAGATTTTAATTGCCCCCATCTATTGGCACAGAACTTGACCAAATAGGTTGGCAGGATGGCATCTGGCCGTGGCAGTGTGGCCCTGCCCGGAAGCTCTCGGGCTCAGCCCGAGCCTCGGACTCTTCCGCCAAAGGACGTATTGGATGCTCGGTCGTTGTCGGTGGATTGCCCTGAACATTCTGCTTTTTGCGAATTTTTCCGCCTGTGATATGGGCTATCCCACTCAGGAATGGGGCTCTCCGGCCTACGACCACACGTCCAGGGGGGGACTCCTGGACCTCACAGGCCTCCACGCCGCCCTGCCCTGCATCTCCTGCCACGATTCGGGCACCTTTTTGCCTCTTTTTGATCCAGTGGACGGCAACGACTGTGTGGCGTGTCACCAGGCGGACTACGACGGGGAGCATGCCGGGAGTGGGTATCCCACGACCTGCGCCGCATGCCATACGCCGACCGTGTGGTCGAACGGCGAGTTCAACCACGAAGCCATTTCCGGGGGCTTCGTCCTGGTGGGGACCCATGCCGAGAAGGCGTGCACCGCATGTCACGACGCGGCCACCTTCGCGCCGTTATTCGACCCGGCAGACGCCAACGACTGTGTGGCGTGTCACCAGGCGGACTACGACGGGGAGCATGCCGGGAGTGGGTATCCCACGACCTGCGCCGCATGCCATACGCCGACCGTGTGGATCCCGGC
>JASFVN010000213.1:0-7953 GCA_050049805.1 Gemmatimonadota bacterium | reverse complement strand
TGTTCGCGGCGGAGAAGATGGCCACGACAGCTTGGATCCAGGGACTGATGGAGTACCCCGAGGCCGAGCTGGCCGAGGCTACCCGCTCCCTCCTCACCAATCAGTTCCACGATATCCTGGGCGGGACCTCGATTCCGTCGGGGGAGAGGACGGCCATGGAGGAGCTCGGCCACGGCCTCACTCTGACTTCTCGGGTAAAAGCCCGGGCCTTCTTCGCGCTGACGTCGGGGCAGAGGCCGGGAAAACCGGGCACTCACCCCATCCTCGTCTTCAACCCCCACCCCTTCCCGGTCCGGGCCGTGGTGGAGTGCGAGGTCCAGCCCGCCTGGCCGGACCGGGAGGACCAGTTTGGAAACCCTGTCGTCTCGGGCCCCCGGGGGCCCCTGCCCGCTCAGGCCGAAAAGGAGGAAAGCAACATCAATGAAGATCACCGCAAGCGGGTGGTCTTCACCGCGACCTTGAAGGCCGGACGAATGAATCGCTTCCACTGCCGGTTCGAAAAAGTGCCGAGAATGCCGGCTCCGGCCCAACAGGCGAAGGGAGGGAGATTTCGATTCAAGACCTCGGAGTTGGACGTTGTCGTCAACGCCCGAACGGGTCTCCTAGACCGTTTCCGGATCTTCGGGAAGGACTACCTGGCGCAGGCGGCGGCCTGCCCCCTGGTGATGAAGGACAACGCCGACCCCTGGGGCATGACCGTTTCGAGCTTCAGAGAGCCGGCTGGAAAATTCAAGCTCATGACCCGAACCGAGGCCGCGAGATTCGCTGGTGTTGAAGGGCGACAGCTTTCACCCGTCCGGATCATCGAGGACGGCCCCGTGAGGACGGTTTTGGAGACCCTGTTCGGCTATGGAACGTCGGGAATCTGCCTGCGTTACAAGCTCCCCAGAAAGGGTACCGAGGTGGAAATGGAGGTTCGAGTGCTGTGGCAGGAGAGGGACTCCATGCTGAAGCTCGCCTTCCCCACACCCTGGAAGCGGGGCAGCCTCACCGCTCAGGTAGCATACGGGGCCCAGGAAATGGCCGCCTCCGGGAACGAGATGGTGAGCCAGAAATGGCATGCCGTGACCAGCCGGAGGGCGGCCCGGACCCTCTCCGTCATCAATGATTCAACCTACGGGTGTGATTTCATGAATGGGGAGCTTCGGCTCTCCCTACTCCGGGCGCCGGCCCACGCCGGCCATCCAACCGGGCGCGGTCCCATCCTGAGGCAAGACCGTTTCACTCCCCGCCTCGACCAGGGCGAGCACCTCTTCCGTTTCTGGTTGAACGGCGGACCGGAAAAGGATCGGCTAGCTGCTCTGGATCGGGAGGCCCTCGCCCATAATGAAGAACCCTTTGCCCTTTCCTATTGGCCATCCGGTAAAGGACGCCTCCCTTCCCCGGGGCCGAGCCTCAGCGACAAGGCGGTCCAGCTCACGGCTTTCAAGAGGGCGGAAGGAGGCGGAGATGCAATCGTCCGCCTCTTCGAGCCCACCGGTCGAGGTAGGCGCACGACGTTGACGCTGGAGCCGTTCGGGATGAAACACCCCGTGACGATGGGGCCTTTCGAGATCAAAACCCTCAGGATCGACCCAGGAACTGGACGAGTAAGCGAGGTCAACCTCCTGGGGGAGTCATGACCGATCGAATCCGGGTGGCTCTCATCGGAATCGGCGGATATGGCGAGGTGTACCTGTCCTCCCTCCTGGATGAACCGGAAGGAGCCCGGTGCGAAATCGTGGGTGTGGTGGATCCCCACCCAGAGGGCTGCAGCCGGCTTCCAGAGTTGGTTGCACGTGGGACCCCGGTTTACGACGTCCCCACTTCCCTCTTCGCCAACCAGGCCGTCGACCTGACCGTCATCTCCTCGCCGATCCAGTTGCACGCCGATCACACCTGCGAAGCTCTGGAGCGCGGGAGCAACGTGCTGCTGGAGAAACCAGCGGCGGCCGTGCCCGCCGAGGTCGACCGGATGCTCCATGCCAGCGAGGGGACCGGACGCTTCGTAGCAGTCGGGTACCAATGGTCCTTCTCCACATCCATTCTCGACCTGAAGAGGGATATCCTGGCGGGCCACTTCGGCGCCCCCCAGGCGGGCCGCTCCCTCACACTCTGGCCCCGAACCGAAGGCTATTACCTCCGGAACGACTGGGCCGGCCGACGGAAGGATCCCCACGGACGCTGGATCCTGGACAGCCCGGCCAATAACGCCATGGCCCACTTCCTCCACAATCTCCTCTTTCTCATGGGTCCGAAGATGGCGCTCAGCGAGGAACCGGAAATCGTGACCGCGAGGCTGGGCCGGGTAAACGACATCGAGACCTTCGACACGGTGGCGGCTCGAATCCAGACCCGGGGCGGTGCGGATCTGCGCTTCTTCGCTTCCCACGCCATCTCGGAGAGCGAGGCGGCCGACCCCTCTTTCACCCTCGAGTTCGAAGGAGGGACCATTGTGTTCCCCGGAGGCTCTCCGGCTCCAGGTGCTGACGGAAAGGACTCGCTTCCCCCCATCACCGCCCAACTCGCTGACGGAACGGTCAGGCGGTATCCGTCGCCTGACGAGACTCCCCAGGTGGAAAAGCTCTGGACCTGCGTCAGCGCTATCCGTGGAGACGCTGTCATCCCCTGCACCCTCGAAACCGCCCTACCTCATGCACGCTGTATCGAGGCCATCGAGGAATCCGGAACCGTTCCCGTATCCTTCCCGGAAGAGCGCCTCCGAACGTCGCGAACGGACGGCGGAGCCCTCAGATGGGTGGAGGGCCTCGCCGCCTCTCTGGCGGAAGCCTACGCCGTCGACGACTGGCCGGACCTCCTGGGGGGTCCTCCTTGATGCGGGGGTCCGGATCGGGGGCAGATGGCCCCCCCGGGGCCACCGGCACCTCCCACACGGTCACCTTCCTCCCAAGCGGCACGGAAGTCCGGGTACCCTCCGGCACGACGATTCTCGACGCCGCCGTATGGGCTGGAGTTCCCATCGGGTCCACCTGTGGAGGGGCGGGTACCTGCGGCGAGTGCCGGGTGAAGGCAACCTCGGAGGGGACTCAGGTATCCGCCGCGGATCGGGAGTTCTTGACGGAGGCCGAGATCGGCGAAGGATGGCGGCTGGCCTGCGAACTGGACGTGCACTCCGATCTCGCTTGCGACGTTCCTCCGCCGCCGGAACACCCCCGGGCCCAGGTGGAGGGCACCAGGAGGTCCATCGCTGTGGAAAGGCCCGAGGTGGAAGGCTCCGTGGGCGAAGATCTCGCCGGGCGCCTGGGAATTGCCCTCGACCTCGGTACCACGACGGTGGCCGGGACCCTCGTAGACCTCACCAACGGCCGGGTCCTGGCGAAAGGCTCCGTGGTGAACCGGCAGGTTTCTCTGGGGGCGGACGTGATTTCCCGGGCAGGGCATTGCCGCTCGGAGCCCAACGGAACCGACATCCTTCAGAGGTATGCCCTGGAGAGCCTCCATGAGCTGGTGGGAATCCTTTGCCAGGTGGGGTCGGCAAGCGCCGATTCGGTCGTGGAGGCCATGGTGGCAGGCAACGCAATCATGCTCCATCTCCTTCTGGGGGTAGACCCCTACGACCTTGCGGTGGCACCGTTCAAGCCCCGTTTCGAAAGCTCCCAGAACGTACCGGCATCGGATCTGAGACTTGGCGCATCCGATACGCCCTCGGCAGAACAAGCGGCTGCCCTCGGCGTCAATCCCGCGGCGCGGATCATCACCTTTCCCATCATCAGCGCCTACGCCGGGGGTGACACGGTAGCCGGGATCCATGCCACCGACCTGGCCAGGGAGGACCGCCCCTGCCTCCTCATCGACCTCGGCACCAACACCGAGGTAGCAGTCGGTTGGGGGGGGCGGGTCGTGGTGGCCTCGGCCCCCGCCGGACCTGCCTTCGAAGGGGCCGGAGTCAGGTGCGGAAGCCCAGCCGTGCAGGGGGCTATCGCACACCTCTCCGGTGCCGGCCCAGGACGGAGAGAAGCCTTCCACATCGAAGTCATCGGTGAGGGGGCTCCTTCCGGCATCTGCGGTACCGGCCTCATCGACACCCTGGCCTACCTCCGCCGGGCTGGACTCCTGGACCGGAGCGGACGCCTGAGCGACCCGAAGGGATTCCAGATTTCGCACGAGGTATACCTGGGACAGGCGGATATCCGGGAACTCCAGTCCGCCATCGGAGCAGTCTCGGCCGCGACGCAGATTCTCCTGAATCACACCAACCTGGACGAGACGGACCTGGCCCAGGTCTTTCTGGCCGGCTCTTTCGGCGCCGCCCTGGATCCGGCCAGCGCGAGGAGCGTGGGCTTGGTTCCCGACATCCCTCTGGAACGGGTCCAGGCCGTGGGAAACGCCGCCATGGACGGAGCCTTGGCCGCCCTGATCTCACACCGGGAGAGGCGGGCGGCCTTTCAGGTTCCGAGGTACGCCGAGTACGTGGAGCTCTCGGGCCACCCGGGGTTCAACGACGCCTTCCTGGAAGGAATGGTCTTTCCGGATCCCATCCCCTGAGGGCGGCCCTCGCCCGTTCCTGCCCAGGGGATCAGGAGGTATACAAGCAGGCCCTTCCCTGCTGGCCGAAGGCCTCCAGGAGCTCGAGGTCCGCATGGAAGAAATGGTCGGAGGGCGCAAGGATAAACCCCCCGCCGGATCCCGCCTCCTGGAAACAGCGTCGGACGGCCCGCCGGGTGTCCTCCGGGTCACACCCCCTGAAGAAGGTGTGCTGATCGAATCCTCCGATCATACAAACCCTCGATCCGATCCGGCCCTTGGCCTCCCCTAGGTCCGTGTCCCCTCCCAGAGCCGGCGGAGTGAAGGTCTCCATGGCGTCGGGTCCCATGTCGGCGATCATTTCCAGGAGGGGCATCATCCCACCGCAAGTGTGGTAGACCACCCGTTTCCGCACCTGGTGTGCCGCTTCGATCAGGTCGGCATCATACGGTGCCACGAACTCCTGGAAGATGGCCGGTGAGATGACGGTGGACGAAGCCGAACCTCCCCCCAACTCGATGAGGTCGAAATCCGCCCCTTCCATGGAGCCGATGGCTGCTCGTTTCCGATCCCTGAGGAGGCTGAGAAGCTCCCGGACCCACCCGGGATCGTCTCGGGTCTGCATGATGAGCTCTTGCACGCCAAAGAGCTCCACGGCGTCCTGCCAGCATCCCGGCTGCCCGTAGATTTCGAACCCGGGAACAGCCCCCCGGAGGATCCCCCGGTCACCGAGCTCCAGAACCTTTTCGTTGACCACATCCACGACACAACGCCCCCAGGGAGCATACCGGTGAAAGAGCTCGATCTGGCCCTTGTCTTTGATGGGCCTCTCCAAGACCCAGTCGGTCTGGGGGCCATACTCCATTACCATGGAGAGGGCTCCGCCGGGAGTCTCGATGTCGTAGCGGACCTTTCGACCGGGGCCGGGGCCCGGACCGAGGCCTGGCCCCGGAAGCTCGGTGGCCTCAATCCGCCAGCTGTCGGAAACGATCCAGGGCCCGGCCGTTGAGTCTCCTGGACCGCCGTCGTCATTCAGCGGGCCCCCTTCGTCCCCCGGCCCCCAATATTCGCCCCGATCCGGATCCGGCTCCCAATCATACGCCCAGCGAACGGAGTCCAGGCCGAACTTCCTGAAGAACTCGTCCTCCGAAGCCCCGTCCATGTACGTGCTCAGGAACCAGGGCATAAGGTGGTGGGTGGTGACGGGAAGGCGGTCGGGCTGGCCTCCGTCCAGGGCCGTCAGGAGGCGTTCCCTGGAGGTCATGGAGCCGGTTCTCCGGGAGCCGGCCACACCGGTTCCCTCTCCTCTTCGCACGACGTTCCAGCCTGCCGTTCCATGTAGTCGGGGTCGATAAAAGGTTCGTCGTTCCTGTGGGCCACCATGAGCTCCATCCGTTTGGTAAGGAGCTCTTTCAGATTCTCTCCGTGTATCAGAGGCGTCTCGCCCCTGTCCGTGGTGGCTATGAACTCCACCCCGGAGCCGAGGAGCTCCATCAGCGCCTCGGAGTTCTCCAGCTCCTTCGTGATCATCTCGTCAACGATTCGGCGGCACTTCTCCCGCTCGGCGTCTGAGCTGGCCTCCATGTACCCGCACACCCCTGCCACCCAGGCTGCAACGTTCCGTTGTGTCATGAGCCAGCATCGAAAGGCCTGGAGCCGGACAAGGAGATCCGCCAAGACGTTCCCTTCCCCGAGGGAGCGAGCCGCGTCGGCCTGGGCCCCCAAAAGAAGCGGGATGGCCTCGTCTAGAGGGCCCCACACGCCGGCGTCCATCCGCTCCACCACCTTCCGGCTCTTCCCGGCGGTGGTGAGCTGGAAGAGGACATCCCGGCTCAGGTCCACATTGTTGGGGTTATGGGGCGTGGTGCACATGAAGTCCTGATAATACGACCGGTCTTCCAGGGGGATGGCCTCGATGTTCGGCACCAGGGGCCTCGCCCAGAGGCGGTACCAGGTGAAGCCGTACACCGAGTAGAGGCCGGAGGTGTGGGGGAAGGCCAGGATGGCCTCCTCCGTCAGCGCCCACGCTCGCAGCAGGAGTGCCGCCAGATCTTCTCCTGCCCACCGGACGGCGATCCTACGCAGGGCGGCGGCCGGATCAAGATCTGGGTCGAATTGGAAGGCCCGGATGATCTCGTGGTTCGGACTGAATGGCACCATTTCCGGCGGATGGGTCCCACCGAGCTGTGCCAGGCGCCTCACACCATTCCGGTGCAGTAGAGTCAGCCGGGAGTGGACCAGGCGGGGGTACGGGATTCCCAGCAGCGGCCCGAAGAGCCAGTGAGGCCCGGCGGAAAAGTAGAAGTGGGCCCCGGACGACCGCTCCTCCAGCTCCCCGAGGAGCTCCTCCTCCCCCGGGGCGAAGGATTGCTGGTAGACCGATCCCCCCGGGAACTCCCGGGAATCCGGATACCGGGGGTGGGCGTAGGGCATCTCCCATCCCCGGGTGACGAGGGAAGTCGTCTCCACTTCCAGCCCATCCTCCAGCCCGGCCCAGATCACCTCGTGCTCACCGTAGAAGGATTCCATCCGGGTCAGGACTCTGAAGTCGGGGTTCTTCCTCCGGCCGGCATCCCGCAGCGCCCTCAAATACCGGAGGGCGTTGCTTCCCGCCGCCTCGGCGATCTGCTCCTGGTTCTTCCACTCCCGGATCAGGTACGCTCCCCCATTCCGCCCGACGTAGAGGGATTGGGTGTGTTCGAAACCGGCGCCGCTGTCGTTGGTCCAGATGGAGAGAAAACCCAGCTCCGGGACTTCGTCCAGGAGTCTTTCCACCATCTGCCCGTAGTGCTCCCTCACCAGCGGATGGGCGATGGTCATGTTGTAGCGGGGCTGGAAGCTCCGGAAGGGATGGTCCACACGGGCCCCCCGGAGCATGGGATAGCGCTGGAAGAACTCCTCCGGGACCGACCTCGGCTCGAAGCAGAGAAGGCCTGGAACCAGACCGTACTTGCGAGCCAACTCGGCATTCGACCTGAGGAAGGTCAGGTTCGCCGCCAGGTAATCCCGGGGGTAGAGCCCGGCACCCAACTCACTCTCCACGAACTGGTCCAGAGCCGGGCAGTAGGTATAGAACATGGGATAGGCTTCTCCCCTGGGACCCCGTTCCCAGGGAGCCGGGAAGGCCAGGCCATTCACCTCCATGTGGGTGAACCCCGACTCGGCGAGGCGGCGAACATAGCCGTCCCGGTCGAGACCCTTTTGGCTACGACCCTCCTGGGTGAGGAAGAAGTCGAAGGTGGAGCGCTGCCAGGCGAAGGCCGGGGCGACTGCTTCTTCGAGGGCCACCGGGGGAAGGTCCTCGTCGATCCGGTCCCGGAGAAGGTGGACCACGAAGGGGAAGAGGAGATGGAGGGGTTCGGCGAAGAGGTATCCGGACCCGCTCTCATCCAGGTGAAACCTCACCGATCCCTCGACGGCAGCCTCGGTCCCTCCACCCCCAAGGTTTCTGAGTATGTGAAAGGTCCCGGGTTCGGACACTGCCCGGTC
>JASFVN010000211.1:0-7962 GCA_050049805.1 Gemmatimonadota bacterium | reverse complement strand
GTTCACATAGATGAGGCCCATCTGTACGGCAGCGAGGGGATTGTCCAGCTCACGGTCGCCGGAATAGCGCTTGTCCCCGAGCCACTCCGTCTCTTCTCCCCAATAGACGTCCTTCTCGGACTCCCAAACGTCTTCACGGCCACCGGCGAAGCCGAAGGTCTTGAACCCCATGGACTCCAAGGCACAGTTGCCGGCCAGGACCATCAGGTCGGCCCAGGAGATTTTCTTGCCGTACTTCTGCTTGATGGGCCAGAGAAGTCGCCGGGCTTTGTCCAGGTTCGCATTGTCGGGCCAGCTGTTCAGAGGTGCGAAGCGCTGCGTTCCCGAGCCTGCGCCGCCGCGGCCGTCTCCGACGCGATAGGTGCCTGCGCTGTGCCAGGCCATGCGGATAAAGAGGGGTCCGTAGTGTCCGTAGTCGGCCGGCCACCAATCCTGGGAGTCCGTCATCAACTCGTAGAGGTCCTTTTTCACGGCCTCGAGGTCGAGTGTCTTGAACTCCTCGGCGTAGTTGAACTCCTCGCCCATGGGATCGGACAGAGAAGAGTGCTGTCGCAGAATCCCCAGGTTCAGCTGATTGGGCCACCAATCCCGGTTCGAGGTGCCTCCGACTCTCGTCTGTACAGGAGTCCCGTGGTTGACCGGGCCGCCGCTTTCGTTACCACCGGTTTTCTCGTCCATGGTCTTTGCCTGATTTTGGTTGTTCTTGGGTGATCCGCCTGAATCTAAAAGGAATCGAGACACCCGGAAGGCGACCCATCGGGGTGGCGCAGGTAACCTGATCCGGACTCAGGATCCTACTTCCAGATCGAGGCGCAGGTCTGCCGGTTGGCGTCCGGAGCGTAGGTTGAGCCGGCTAGCGTGATCCCGGTAACACAGAAGGTGACCTCACCGGAGGTCTTGGTTCGAGCTGAATAGAAAGTCGCAACTCCATCGGCGTCGGTATCACGGCTGGTGTCGCCATTGGCGACGACACCAGACCAGACACCGCTCACAATGGCGGAGATGGCTGGCCCACCCGAGGCATCGGCAACAGCTACCCGGGCGATTACCTGCCTGTCACGGGACGCCAACGTGAGGGAAATGTCCGAAACAGCGATTTGGGAGGAACCCCCAGGCGGTGGGGGTGGGGGCGGGTCGGGCTCGTCCAACCCCCCGGTAAGATCACAGCTTTCCCCCCGAATGAACCTCACCCATTGGTATGCGGCCTCCAGGGGCGCCCCAGGGTACTCGAAGGAACCAGCCCAGGCCTCCGCCGTTTCGTCCACTGGCCAAAGGTTCATCATGACCTTCTGCAGGGATTCAGAGGCTTTGGGGGTCGGATTGTCGGGGGTGTCGTCCACCTTGTAGACCTCCTCCCCGTTCACATACCAAGTGATGCCCTCCGACGTCCACTTGAATCCGTAACGGTTGAAGCCCGCCTCGGGATCGAAGTCAAGAGAATGGATGTGCTCGTTTCGGGAGGCATAGCTGTCATCGTTCGTGAAAAAGTTGAACTGCACCTCCCTTCGGCCCTCCTCGAAGGACCTTCCGAGAAACTCGACGTCGATCTCGTTGTGGAGGCCATTGCCCCCATCATCGTAAGGCCCTGCGAACGTAAAGAACGAAGTCACCACACCGGAGGCTGTTACGGGCACAAAGCTGGCTTCGAAACACCCATATCCATGGAACCCCAGGGTTTGATAATGCCCTGAGGAATAGGGCTCCCCCAGCAGTGGCACGTCGTCGAGGCGCAGAGTCATCTCGCCTCCCTCAAAAGACACATTCTCGGCACTCCAGGCATTGTCGAAAGGTGGCCCGTTCTTCCAACCGTCACCCTTCATCCAGCGGGATGCATCGTAAGCGTCCAGGTAATCGACGAAAGAGTCCAGCTCCGGTGGCGATTTGGGTGGACGCTTCGAAAGGCCCGGGGGAGATGGAGCCGCCGCGGGGGTCGGGCCTCCCGGGGTAATGGCACCCGGGTCTGTTGGCTGATCTCCGCAGCCGGCCAGGGCCAACAGAACCAGGCCCGCCGACATCGACACCGGGAAAGAGTGCGACCACGTTGGCCGAGTCATGGTCCAATCCCTTTCATGTGGAGGAGGTTCGTTCCTGACAACAGGATAGTCGGAGAGTCGGGGTGACTGCAATGCGCCCATTCTCATTGCCCTCGATGGCCTGACCGCGGGCCGAACTCGTTTCCGGCCAAGAGCCTGGATTTGGTGGGTACACCTAGCAGGAAAACGGCAGGCACCTATCATGTACGGGTGTTTTGTGGTGGTGTGTGGCACCACTGCCCGACCTCGGACGGAACTGTGTGACGCCAATGACCCAAACCAGGTCCATATTCTTCTCTTTGCTCTCCATCCTCCTGGCGACCTGCGGCCCGGGAGCAGAGGATGCGACCTCCTCCTCCGCCACCGAGCCCGGCGCCATGGACCGAAGCGAGTTCCGCTTCGTCGCCGTGACCCATGGCGTAGCCGCCGATCCGTTCTGGTCGGTCGTGGCCAATGGGATGGAGGACGCCGGCCAGGAGCTGGGGGTGCGGGTGGACTATCAGGCCATCACCACCTTCGATATGGTGGACATGAGCCATCTCATCGATGCTTCCGTGGCTTCCCGTCCCCACGGGCTCGTGGTCTCCGTTCCCGATGTGGATGCTCTGGGACCGTCCATTCGGGCAGCCGTCGAGGCCGGCATTCCCGTCATCTCCATCAACTCGGGCGGCCACGCCTTCCAGAGGCTGGGCGTCCTCGCTCACGTTGGGCAGCCCGAATACGAGGGAGGCCGTCAGAGCGGCCAGCGCCTGGTGGCCGCCGGCACCAACCACGCCCTCTGCGTGAACCACGAGGTGGGAAACGTGGCTCTGGACCTTCGCTGCCAGGGTTTGGAAGAGGCCATGACCGGCGCCGGCGGAGAAGTCTCGGTCCTGGCCGTGGATCTCACCGACCCCGAGGACGCCCGGCAACGGGTCCGCGGAGCCCTCCTTTCTGATCCTTCTCTCGACGGGATCCTAACACTGGCGACCGCCGGGGCCGAGCCCACCCTTCAGGCTCTCCAGGAGCTGGGGCTCACGGGGGAGATTCCCTTCGGCACCTTCGACCTTTCGCCTCGGGTGTTGGAGTCTCTCATGGAGGGCGGAATGCTGTTCGCCCTGGATCAGCAGCAGTACCTCCAGGGGTACCTGCCCATCTTGTTCCTCACCAAATACCTGGAGACCGGAACCATACCGGGCGGCGGTGCGACGATCCCCACCGGTCCCCGTTTCGTCACGGCGGAGAACGCCGAAGCGGTCTTGAGGCTCACCGAGGAAGGGATCCGCTGAGGTCATGACGATTCGAACGGCGACTGCGCCCGGCCGGAGCCCGGAGCGCCAAAGGGGCTCGGCTTCCGGATGACTCTGGGAGGCAAACGCCTTCTGGCTCGACCAGAGATCGCCGCAGTTGCCGGCGTCGTCCTGGTTTGGCTCTTCTTCGCTTTCGTCGCAGGAGCACCCTTCCGTGGCTCGGTCGGTGCCGCCACCTACCTGAACGCCGCCGCCCCTCTGGGCATTCTGGCCGTTGGCGTAGCTCTCCTCATGATCGGAGGGGAGTTCGATCTTTCGGTGGGTTCCATCCTGGGGGCCGCCGGCATGAGCATCATGCTCCTCACCACCCACTTCGGGTGGTCTCTGTGGCCAGCCATGGCGGGGACCCTCGTCCTATGCCTGGCCATCGGCTTCCTCAACGGATACGCCGTGGTCCGCACCGGCCTGCCCTCCTTCATCGTGACTCTCGCAACCCTCTTCATTGTCCGCGGTCTTACCATCGCCGCCGCCCGGGGCTTCACACGAAGGACTCAACTGGGGGGGCTCGATGACATCCAGGGATACGAGACGGCAAAGGTTCTCTTCGGCTCCGACCCCCTTACCGGATTCCGCGTTTCCATCCTCTGGTGGATCGGTCTGGTGATCCTGGGAACCTGGATCCTCCGCCGATCTCCCTACGGGAACTGGATCTTCGCCGCGGGCGGGCAGGCCGAGGCAGCCCGAAACGCCGGCGTTCCGGTGGATCGAGTCAAGGTCGGGCTCTTCATGACCACGGCCCTTTGCGCCGGGCTCGTTGCCATCCTCCAGGTGGTGCGCTTCACCAGCGCGGACGCCCTTCGGGGCCAGCTCCACGAGTTCCACGCCATCATCGTGGTGGTGATGGGAGGGACTCTACTCACAGGAGGGTACGGTTCTGTAGTGGGTGCAGCCTTCGGCGCCCTCATATTCGGCATGGTACGGCAGGGGATCGTCATGGCCGGGGTGGACGCCGACTGGTTCCAGGTTTTCCTGGGGGCCATGCTCCTGGGGGCGGTGCTGGTGAACACCTATACGCTCAAGAAGGCCCGGGCAGCGAAATGAAAGCAGGAGGTTCGGCCCCGGTCAGCAAGGCTTCGGCACGGTCATGACCAGGGAGCGCCAAAGCCCGATCCTGGAAGCCAGGAAGCTATCGAAGCGGTTCGGCGGTGTGGTGGCCCTGGAAGACATCGAGATGGCCGTCCAGGCCGGGGAGGTCACCTGCCTCCTGGGAGACAACGGAGCGGGAAAAAGCACCCTGATCAAGATCCTCTCCGGGGTATTCCCCCCCACTTCCGGCGAGTGCCTCCTGAACGGAAATCCCATGGTCCTCTCCGCACCCCGGGAGGCGTTGGCCCAGGGAATTGCCACGGTGTACCAGGATCTGGCCATGGTCCCACTCATGAGCGTGTGGCGAAACTTTCACTTGGGTTCTGAGCGAACGTTGGGCCGGGGCCCGCTGCGTCGCATCGATGTGCGCCGGTCCAAGGCCGAGGCCCTGGCCGCACTCCAGGCCATCGGTATCCACCTGGGGGATCCGAACCAGCCAGTGGGAAGCCTCTCCGGAGGGGAGCGTCAGGTGCTGGCCATTGCCCGGGCCCTCCACTTCGGGGCCCGTGTGCTCATCCTGGACGAGCCCACCGCCGCTTTGGGCGTACGGCAATCCGATCTGGTCCTCAATGAAATCCGGAAGGCTGCCGAGGGAGGGGTGGCCGTGATCCTCGTCACCCACAACCCACACCACGCCCATCCTGTGGGAGACCACTTCGTCGTGCTTCGTAAGGGACGCGTCATCGCCGACCGACGGAAGGAGGAGCTGGCGGTGGAGGAATTGGCCGGACTCATGGCCGGGTGAAACAGGGTTGGCTCCCGACAGATTCTCCTCTCTTCTGCCTCTCACCTGACTGGGCCCTGACTCGGTTGGCCCGAACCGCCGTGCCGGAGTATCTTGGCCTTCGGCCTGGGGAGTGGGTTAGGAGGCGGACCTGAGGATCCATGCTTCTCCTGGCCGAGCGTGGTTCGGTAGAGGCGATCTCAGTACCAGGGAAAGGACCTTCCCCATGAAAGAAGCTGGATGCGCCCGACCTACCGGAGGTCCTGTGGGGGCCCCGGAGGGTGAAGAGACTTCGGAGACGGCGGAGAAACCCGCCGGATTGGAGCAAAGCATGATCAAGGTGGGCCAGAAAGCGCCGGACTTTTCCGCCCCGGCGTACCACAACGGTGAATTCACATCAGTCCAACTATCAGACTTTTTGGGGAGGTGGATCGTCCTGTGCTTCTATCCGGGCGATTTCACCTTCGTCTGAGCCACGGAAGTGTCGGCGGTCGCCGACAAGTATGGACAATTTCAGGAGCTGGGCGTCGACGTCCTCTCCATGAGCATCGACAGCGTCTTTGTCCACAAAATGTGGAACGACGAGGAGCTGTCGAAGATGGTAGACGGCGGGGTCCCCTTCCCCATGCTGTCTGACGCAGGCGGAAAGGTAGGCAAGGTCTACGGCGTGTACGACGAGGACGCCGGTGTCGAGACCCGGGGCCGGTTCATCATCGATCCGGACGGAGTCGTTCAGGGCTACGAGGTCCTCACTCCCCCCGTGGGCCGCAACGTGTCAGAGACGGTGCGGCAGATCCAGGCTTTCCAGCTCGTCCGGAAAACAGAGGGCGCAGAAGCGACTCCGTCCGGTTGGAGGCCTGGGAGGATGACTCTCAAGCCTGGCCCGGATCTGGTGGGGCGTGTTTGGGAAGTCTGGAAGCCTGATATGGAGGATTGAGGTCGGTCCGGGCTTTCGCCTACGGCAATGCCTGACGTTCCATTGGCTGGCTGTGCCTGTTAGCGCGAACCCCTGCCGCAGACTTCCGCCGCCGGAGCAGGCTTCGGAGACGAGTTCTCCGGAGCCTGTTTTTTGAGTGTTATACTTTATTTTTTAAAGTACTTGATCTACTCAACGGACGTCGCCATACTTGATAGCATGAAAAGACAACCCCAGACCGGCCGGGCCTCGGATCCCATCCCTCTCAGCCATCGTGCCATGGAGGACCTGCGCTTTATCCGGCGAGCGATGGAGAACGGAAATGCTTTCACGGCGGTTCCGGGATGGGGCGGCGTGGCCATGGGGGTCACGGCTCTGATGGCAGCAGCCCTGGCTGCCGGGCGGGCGACGCCGGAGGGTTGGCTGGCCGTGTGGGCCGCAGAAGCCGTGATTGCGGCTGCGATCGGGGCTTGGGCCATCGACCGGAAGGCTCGACGGTTCGAACTCCCCGTGTTCTCAGGAACCGGACGCAAGGTTCTACTCGGATTTGCCCCGCCGGCCTTGGCCGGGATCATCCTCACCGGGGCCCTCTGGCAGGCCGGTGCCACCGGCCTGATTCCTGGAGCCTGGCTCCTTCTCTACGGCGTCGCCGTGGTAGCCGGGGGCACCTTTTCGGTCCGGGTGGTTCCTCTCATGGGTGTGTGCTTCATGGTCCTGGGGGCCCTCGGGCTTCTCCTGGCGCCAGGGGCCGGGAACATCTTGATGGCCCTTGGCTTCGGAGGGCTCCACGTGGTGTTCGGGGTAATTATCGCGAGGGGGCACGGTGGCTGAGGGGGCTCGGTCCCGGAAGGAAAGGCCTTCTACGCAGCCTGTCGGAGGAGGAAAAGTGCGCCCTGAAGCAGAGGTCACGGAAACGAATCCGGTCGGGTTCGACCAGCTCATTCACGGACGGGTGCGCCTCGGGATCGTCAGCGCTCTGGCCGTGGAGGAGTCCCTGACCTTCAATGAGCTCAAGGAGCGACTGGAGACCTCCGACGGAAACATCAGCGTGCATGCCCGGCGCCTCGAGGAAGCCGGCTATCTGGAGGTCACAAAGTCGTTCGAGCGCAGGATTCCCCGAACCGATTATCGGCTCACGGATGCAGGCAGAAAGGCCCTCGAACGATATCTGAGCCACATGGAAGCGTTGATCGAGCGTGTACGTGAGTGATCCTGGTAATCCCGCCGGAGGCTCTCTTTTTATTTGCGGAGTAACTTTATGATTTCAAGTACTTTAGTCCTGAAAAAACGACCGGCCTCCGGCTCGATTTCATTGCGGATTACGCCACAGACTGACCCGGAAGGCCAGCTCCAACCACCCCAAGCCTTCCACGTCGCCATCATCATGGATGGAAACGGCCGCTGGGCTCAGAGGCGCCGCCGCCCCCGCCGGGCGGGCCATGTGGCCGGGACGGCTGCCGTTCGACATACTGTGGAGGCCGCCCCGGGTCTGGGGATCACTACCCTGACGCTTTACGCCTTCTCCGCCGACAACTGGCGACGTCCGACGGCGGAGGTGAACCACCTCATGCGGCTCTTTGAAAACCACCTGCGATCGGAGTGCGACAACTGCGTCGACAACGGAGTCCGACTGAGCGTCATCGGGCGGCGGGATCGACTGCCCAAGGGACTCGTGGACGCCATCGGAGCAGTCGAGTCCAGAACGAGGCAAGGTACGCGCCTCCATTTACGCCTCGCCATTGACTACTCGGCCCGCGAAGCGTTGATGAGGGCGGCCGCATCGGTCAGCGGGGGAGGCCCTCTCTCCAGGGAATCTTTCAGCGCAGCCCTGGCCCATACCATCAACGCTCCGGGGGGAACCCGGGACGTAGATCTGTTGATCCGCACCGGCGGGGAGCGTAGGCTGAGCGATTT
>JASFVN010000210.1:0-8014 GCA_050049805.1 Gemmatimonadota bacterium | reverse complement strand
GAAACGTTACGGGAAGAGCCGGTGGGTGCAGTACTTAAGAGTTATGCGGTGGAGAGGTTGATGCCGGGGACTAGCGTCGGACCTGCAGATAGGATTGGAGCATTGTGAATAGAGGCCTGAGTCTGTCGAAGTCGTCCTGGGTTCTGATGGGGGCGCTCCTGGTAAGCAGCTGCGGGGCCGCGGACTCAGCGATGCGCGACACCGCGACGGCTGTGGTGGATACGCTCGGAAACGGCCGGGTCAGCGTAGCGAACGCAGGACCGGTGTGGACCGATGCGGATGCATGGGTTGCAGAGGAGGACCTGCGGATCGGCACCTTGGAAGGGGAGGGACCTGACCAGTTCGGAGAGATCATAGCGCTCACGGTAGACAAGCAGGGTCGCATCTACGTCTTGGACTATCTCTCCCAGGATATCAGGGTGTTCGAGGCGGACGGTTCCTATTCCCACACCATGGGGGGCCCTGGCGAGGGCCCGGGTGAGCTCATGCGGGCTGCCGGGCTGAACTGGGGTCCAGGCGGCAATCTTTGGGTGTGGGACCCCGGGGGACGTTTCTCGATCTTCACGCCGGACGGCGATTTCGTCGATATGCGGCCGCGAAAGGTTCGAGGAACCCTTTATCCGTGGCGTGGTGAGTTCGATGTCGACGGAACGCTCATCGATTGGGGGCTCGAATACCCCCGCCCCACCGCCGAAACGAGGGCGCCTAGGCCTTCACGAGTCATTTACTACCCGGTCCGCCTCTCGGGTGATTTTGCCATCGGGGATACGCTCCCTACGCTTGAGTTCGGTTTCGAGATGACTGACGACGGCGAGCGCATGCTGTTCGGGGAGATCCTGTCGTCGTTCCAGGACCGAAAGGGCGCCTTTTGGTTTGCTCACAACAAGACCTTTACCGTGTACCGCAGGACGCTAGAGGGGGACACAACGCTCCAGTTTTCGATGCCTGCGACCCCGGCCTCCGTAACGGAACGTGATGTGGATTCCGTGAGGGCGGTCTACATCGAACAGGGCCGCCCGGAGCGCGCCCCTGCCCCCAACGCCTTCGCGGCGACGAAGCCAATGATCCGTCGGATCTTCTCCGACGAACTAGGGCACATCTTCGTGCTATCGGAGCTGGAAGGCCGACCACTGGGCACTTTCGTCGATGTCTTCCGCGACAGCGGTCGCTACCTGGGCCGGGTCGACCTGCCGACACCGGTGAGCTTCCCGTATCCGCCGCCCTTTGCGACCGATACCCACCTTTTCTACATCACCACCGACGAGTTCGACGTGGGGTACGTGGTCCGAGTGCGGCTCCACAAACCGGTTCTCCAACCTGACAGGGACGGCTCTTCACCGTAACGCCCGGTTCCCGCCGGGCCTCTAGAGTGCGTTTTCACGCAGGTGCAAATAGCTTTGACCTGAACACCGGCCCGTCCCTCCGGGGCCTTCGCCGTGGCCAACGTTTCACTGAAACGGATCCTAGGGGGCGGCTCCGGCCGGGAACCGAATGGTTCGTTAGGCGTCGGAGCTGTTCGGAATTCGGATGAGGGGATATCCCTAAAAAGGGAAGGTGAATCCATGAGGTCTTTCTTGATCTTCGGGCTGATCGCGACGATCGGCTGCGTCGACCACGAAGGGCCCATGAATTCGGTTCGGGACAGCGTCGGAATAGTGATCGTAGAGAGTGCACGACCTCTCTTTGGTGACGAATTTCCGATACTGCTCTCAGAAGAACCGCGGTTGAACTTGGGTGATGCGGATGCCCCCGTTGAATATCAGTATGAGTCCATCGAAGATGCCGTCTCTATTCCTGGCCTGGGATACGCTGTGGCAGACCGACGGCGAAACCAGATCTTCCTTTATGACGAATCGGGTAACCACCGGCGAACCGTCGGGGGTCCTGGAGGAGGTCCAGGGGAATTCCAGGCGCTGGGATCTCTCAGAGTTTTAGGGGATTCCCTCCTCGCATTCGACTGGCGGACGGGGCGGCTTACCATTTTCGACCTGGATGGTGGACTGTTGGCCACTACCCAACTCCAAGAGACCGACGACAGTTTTCATCCGATCCACACGTACAACCTCAGCGGTGTCCTTGGGAGAGAATTGGTTGTGGCTCCGTGGGCCATCATGCCACTAGGTCACAGCGACGTTGGTCCGTATTGGGACTCTGCGGCTGTCCTGATTTATGGGCTGGACGGTAGGGTCCAGCGGGAACTCCCGGAACCCTACCTGACCGAGATGTTCGTCGGTACCCAGGGCGTTTCTGGGCGTCCCTTTGGCTCTCGCACGGCAATCGCGGTTCAGGGCGACAGACTTTTCCTCGGAACTGGAAAGACTTTCGAAATCAACGTCTTCAATGCCGCCGGAACCCTGGAGAGAATCATCCGGAGGTCTTGGACACCCAGGTCGGTCACGTCGGCGGTGGTTGATAGCCTCATCGAGTTCCGCATCCGTCAAGCAGGGGTGACTTCACGTGCAGACCCGAGAGTTGAAGGCTTCAGGCGAATGCTGGAATCTGCTCCCGTGCCGGACCAAATGCCTGCGTTCTCCTGGCTCCTTTCCGATCCACAGGGACGCTTGTGGGTTCGCGAATACCAGGCCCCCTACGAAGATGTGGCCCAGAAATGGATTCTGTTCGATAGAGAAGGTGCTTGGGTTGGCAGTGTTTCGATGCCGGATCGATTCGACGTACGGGCGTTCGGCGAGACGGAGGTTCTCGGCGTATGGCGGGATGAACTGAACGTTCAGCACTTTCAAGTATACGGCATGAAGCTGCCGGAAAAGTGAGGCTCAAAGACGTGCTAGCAAGCACCGACGCCTAACAAAAGCGTGTGCCGGCTGCGGCCCCTCCGGGGCCTTCGCTGCAACCCTCGGCTCCGTCACGCATCGTGCGAAGCACGAGCCGCGCCGGGCCCTCGGGTTCGGCAGCGCCGAAACCTTAGCCGTCATTCTCGCGGACTCAGAGAAGAGCGTGGAAAAGGGAGGTGTCCAATGAAGGACTTGCTAGCCTTGAGCCTTTTCCTGTTCCTGGGAGGGCTCGTTTCGCCATTGCAGGGGCAGAAGCCCGACGCACGAATCTACCACACCATGGTTGAGGCGGACCAAGGGCGGATTGTTCTGATGGGTGGCACAAGCAAGCACGGCTGGACCATGGACCGCGATGATTCCTGGGTCTATGACCTGCGGGCTGATTCATGGGCTCCGTTGGGCCCAAACGAGCCGAAAGAGATCTTCGCAGCTGCGTATGATCGGCAATCCCGTCGGATTATCGCCTTCAATCTTCAGGGAGAAACCTGGGCTCTCGACCCTATCGACGGATCGTGGGAGCAGCGCACACCAAGCCAGGCTCCAAGCACCCGGTGCGGAGAACGGATGGTTTACGATGCAGATTCCGATCGAGTGATCCTCTTCGGAGGCTTTGGATGCACGAGCGCGTCTGATCCAATGTTCAATGACACGTGGAGCTACGACTACGAATCGGACTCCTGGACGCTACATGAGACGGCGAAGGCGCCTCCTCCCCGGTGCTACCATGACATGGTCTATCACTCTCCAACAGACCAGGTGGTCCTTTGGGGCGGAAGGGTCGAGGATTCTCGCGTATGGGTATTCGACCTCGAGGACGAGAGTTGGACCGACATTGAAATATCGGGAGGCCCGGAAGGCATTCGTTCTTACTACACAATGGCCTCCGTGCCTCAGACCGGATCCATTCTTGTGTTCGGCGGCCTTGTCGTGGACGAACCCATGGGCATGAGTGGAAGAATGCTGAATGAGATGTGGTATCTCAACCTCAACGATCGGATATGGAATCGTATTGAGACAGAGGACACACCGACGATCCGCTCCCACCACGCAATGGCAACGCATTCCCCTACCGGACAATTGGTTGTATTTGGCGGCGAGTTGGAAGCGCCATATTCAGACAACGTGTCGGACGAGTTGTGGATCTATGACCCAGTCACCCATCGATGGAAGAGAAGGTGAGCTTGAACAGCCATCTGGGAGAGAACGACGCGGAGGCCGCGCCGGCAACTTCAGAACGTTATGTGCCATCACGACTGTCGGTCGTGGCGGGAGAGATCAGTCTTGAGTCGCTAGGATTGTGAGGAGTTCTTGAGGAGTTACCACAGAGACTGAGGTTGAAGGAAAGTCGGAGGGATTGCGAGTGACCAGGTAGTCGGCCTCAGCCCTTTGGGCGGAGATTCCCTGGACCGCATCCTCCCATCCAAGCGAGAGAGCGCGAAGGAGGAGATCCTGGTCGAGTGGAGTGACCGTGACGTGATCCAGCAAATCCAAAAGGACCGAAGCGGCCCGCTTACGCCCCAGGTGCTTCGATGCGAGATAGAAGAGCGTGGTCACGGTATGTGCGGCGACGAGACCTTCAAAGCCAGGATCGTCCAATAGCGTCAGTACGGCGGCCGAGTCCTTGAACCACGGTTCGCGATCAGTCAGGACATCCAGAACCACGTTGGTGTCGATAAAGAGACGCATCAGGAGTATTTCTCCTCGAGATACCGATGGTACTCCTCCATCTCTACGTCACGGGGAAGGACTCCCCGGAGCCGACGAACGAGGGGTGAGAATTCCAGATCGGACGGCGAATCGAGTCGGCTCAAGAACGTGGTAACGAGTTGGGAGATGCTGGTCTTGTGACGAACGCTATACCGACGAGCTCGTTCGATAACTTGCTCATCTACACTGAGCGTGAGTTTCTTCTTCGATGACATGGTTCCTCCGTGTACGTAGTCTATGCTACAATATATACGTATTGTCTTTCGGACAAGTAGGGCGTGTGAGGGGAGCGAAAGAGGCGTGACGGCACATAACAAAAAGGTTGCCGCCTTCGCTCATTTCACTCACTTCGGAGTGCGCGGCACGGAGGCCGCGCCGGCAACCTAAGAACGTTACCAATGCAATCGGTGTTCTCCTTTTTCCATATCCGTCTCTGTCTCCATTCCAGCCGCCGGTTGACCCAACCGTCCCAGGGAACCCTTGCAGCGTCAAGATGGTATCACTTATGATACCGCATGAGACGAATCGTTTTAGACACCAACGTCGTCGTGTCGGGAATGCGCTCCAGAGAAGGGGCATCATATCGCCTCCTCCTTGAGCTCGGTGGCAACCCCCGTTTTCGGATCTTTGTTTCTGTGCCCCTTGCTATGGAATACGAGATGGCGCTGAAAAGGACGCCGGGGCTGAGATCAACCGACGCGGAGGGCATGGTGGATTTCTTGTGCGAGGTGGGGGAGAAGAGGGAGATCTACTTCCTCTGGCGTCCCTTCCTCCGGGATCCAAAAGACGAAATGGTCCTCGAAGTTGCGGTCGAGGCCCAAGCCGACGCCATCGTGACCCACAATGTTCGGGACTTCAAAGGGGTTGAGGACCGCTTCGGCATCCGGATCGTGACGCCTGGCGCGTTCCTGCTGGAATTAGAAGGAGAGGCGAAATGAGTACTATGAGTCTGAGGCTTCCGGAGTCGCTCCATCAACGGGCGCGGGAGTTGGCGAAGAGAGAGGGTATCTCGATCAATCAGTTGATCGCTACCGCACTGGCAGAGAAGATCTCCGCTCTAGATACCATCGAGTACCTGGAGGAACGGGCGGCGAGGAGTTCCAGGGAAGCCTATCTCGAGATACTCAGCCGGGTCCCGTCTCGACCACCGGATCCCGGTGATGAGCTTCCCGAGGAGCTGAGCAACAAGATTCAGTGATCTCCAGGAGCGATTGCATTTGTAACGCCCGGTTCAAGTTCGCGCCTCAGATGGAAACCGAACCTCGATGGCCTAGCGGGGAGCATCGGCGCGGCCCTCCGGGATCTCGCCGGGCAACGAGAGAGCGGGTTTCCCTGGTCATTCAGATACCCGGCTCCGACCTTGAACCGAATGGTTCGTTATCCGCAATTGGGCTCCTACCCAGGATAGGAGGAGAGAGGGTCCCGGGGTATGGAGGGGTGGCTGGAGGAGAACCTGTCTTTCGAGTCCGGGTTGCCGAGAGGCTGTGCGTAGGGCTTGAGCTGAATTTTCAGGTGGCGGAACCGTTAACTTTCATTCAGCCGAACCGAAAGCTTGCAATCAGCCGAAGGCTGGTCTTACAAATGGACGCATGACAAACATACCCCTCTACCCCCGTTTCGGAGAACGATGCCTGGTTGAGGCTCTGGCGGACACGCCTGTGGTCTTGATCCATGGACCCCGCCAATCCGGGAAGACAACCCTGGCGCAGATGGTGGGTGAGAGGGAGGGTTACACCTACCTGAGTTTCGACGACGATGTGACTCTGGCTGCGGCCACAGCCGATCCCGTAGGGTTCGTCGGAGACCTGCCGGAGCGGACGATTCTCGACGAGGTCCAGCGTGCCCCAGGAATCTTCACGGCCCTCAAGACCGCGATTGATCGTCGAAGAACGCCGGGAAGATTCCTCCTCACTGGGTCGGCGAACGTGCTCTTGGTTCCGAGACTCGCTGACTCCCTGGCAGGTCGGATGGAGATCCAGCGCCTCCACCCCCTGGCCCAGGCCGAGATTCTGGGTCGAGAGCCCGACTTCCTACACGCCCTATTCAGCGGAGGGTTCAGAACCCGCAAGCACGAGCGCATGGGTCACACGCTGGCCGAGATTGTCGCAAAAGGAGGATACCCTTCTGCACTGGCCCGCAACTCGGCCCGACGCCGTGCGGCCTGGTACCGGGACTACGTCGAGACGCTGGTCCAGCGGGACGTGCGAGATCTGGCACGAATCCGGTCACTCGATACGCTACCGCGACTTCTCTCTCTTGCGGCCGGGCAGACAGCAACCCTCATCAATGTCAGTGACCTGGCAGGCCCGTTTCAAGTGAGCCGTCCGACGATCCGCGAGTACGTGACGCTGCTCACACGGGTTTTTCTCTTGGAGGAGTTGCCCTCCTGGCACACCAACCGGCTGAAGCGCCTAGTGAAGACTCCGAAGCTGCACCTCTCGGACACGGGCCTCGCCTGTGCCCTGTTGGGGCTGGACGGCAAGGCCCTCCGGGAGGACCGAACCACCTTGGGCCGGTTGTTGGAGACGTTTGTGTACCAGGAGCTACGTCGTCAGGCAAGTTGGCATGAGGACCACATCCGGTTCCACCATTTCCGCGACAAGGACATGGTGGAGGTGGACATCGTGCTCGAGCGGGGCGCCGGCCAGGTCGCTGGAGTTGAGGTCAAGGCGGGGGCCACGGTGACCGCCGCCGACTTTCGCGGGCTGAGGAAACTGAAGGAGGCATCCGGCGAGCGGTTCGCTGGAGGCGCGGTGGCCTATGATGGAGAAACGAGCGCCAGCTTCGGTGACAAATTGTACGCTGTCCCGATCCGGACCCTTTGGGAAGGCACATGAACCGACCGACTCGAGGTCGAGCAGGACGGTTCGGCCACCGGCCCAACTGCGGATAACAAACGAGTCCCGCCTTCGCGGCCTTCGGCCGCTCCGGAGAACCCGGCCTGGGACGTGCGGATGAGAGCGAAGAGGTTTGGCCGTGTCGAACAGAGCTGAGTCTGGGAGCGGAGTGGTTTGGGCCGAGTCGGGACTCTAGAACGTTACGAGAACCACGCTCCGTCGTTGGGAAAACCGGTGGCAAAGCCCGATGTAAGAACATGCCAACACCAGAGGGCATTCTGACCACGGCAAGTCCTGGTGTCTTCGCGATCGCCGGTCTTGGACATGAGACCGAAATCCGCACACCTCACGGGTCCGTTTGGAGGAGGGTTCTCTGTTGTTTCGGGTGCTGCGCGCCTATTGCTGGGATTGGCGGAGGCCCTCGATATCCCCTTCGAGTGCTGGTGGCGGCTCCTCACTCCCTTCGAGGATAGGCCCTGATTCGTCTCCACCCCCAATGCGATTCCGTTCTGCCCGCTGTGCAACCGCCACCGTTCCCGTGCTAGCAATCGCTCCAATGAGGGCCACAGTGCCCACGAAAGGCCAGATCAGACCGCCACTCCCACCAATAAGGTTGGTAGCTCCAGCCACGAGGGCACCACCGAGGCCTCCCCAGAGAGCCATGCGCCAGAGAGAAAG
>JASFVN010000019.1:0-31771 GCA_050049805.1 Gemmatimonadota bacterium | reverse complement strand
GGCCCGGGCCCCTTCAAGAAGTTCCGGCGGGGCCGCCATTACCCGGGCGCCATCCAGGGCGACGACAAGGAGTGCACCGAGGGTCGCCCCCCGGACGTCCGGCGGGAGCCGTTCGGCCCCAACGCGGACTTCACCACCAAGGGTCAGGAGGCCCGGCGGAGGCAACTGATCGTTCTCGGACAAATGGACTAAAGGGCCGGCTCTCCGTCCTTCACCACCCCCTTGCAGGGGTTCCTTCCCACCCAATAGGAGAGCTCCCTAGGATGGCCGACCTCCCAGAAAGCGAGGTCGGCCATCTTTCCTTCCTGCAGAGAACCCCGATCAGCTTGGAGTCCCAGGGCTCGGGCTGCGTTCAGGGTCACGCCTTTCAGGGCTTCCCCCGGCGTAAGCCCGAACAGGACACATCCAAGATTCATGGCCAACAGGATAGAGTTGACGGGGGAAGATCCGGGGTTCAAATCCGTAGCCACAGCCATGGGCACCCCTGCATCCCGTAGAGCAGCCACCGGGGGCGGCTGGTCGTCTCTAAGGAAGTAGAAGGCTCCAGGAAGCAGGACCGCCACAGTGCCCGCGGATGCCATCGCCTCGACGCCAGCTGGTGAAACCCGTTCAAGGTGGTCTGCCGACCGGGCTCCCACCCGAGCAGCGAGCGCCGCCCCGCCCTGATCCGAGAGTTGGTCGGCGTGAAGCCTGCGAGCCAATCCAACCTCCCGGCCCTTTCGGAGCACCCTCTCGCATTCCTCCGGACTGAAAGCGATCTCATCACAGAACGCGTCCACGGCGTCGGCCAGGCCCTCCGACATCGCAGCAGGAATCATCTCTTCACAAAGAAGGTCCAGATAGCCATCTCGTCTTCCCTCGAACTCCGGCGGGAGAACATGGGCTCCCAAAAAGCTCGTCTGCACATCCAGGGGCATGGCCTCCCCGAGCTTCCGTGCGACTCTGAGCATCCGGAGCTCGGTCTCGGTCTCCATCCCGTAGCCCGATTTCACCTCCAAAGTGGTGATGCCCTCGGCGGCGAGCACTCCGACCCTGCGGAGGGCCGCCTGGAAGAGTTCTTCCTCCGAAGCCTCCCGGGTAGCTGCCATGGTCGTACGGATCCCCCCGCCTGCTCGGGCGATCTCTTCGTAGGTGGCACCCCGGAGGCGGGCCTCGAACTCCCCCGACCGGTCTCCGGCAAACACCAGGTGCGTGTGGCAGTCGACAAACCCCGGCGTGACCCAGAGGCCTCCCAGCTCGTGGACTTCCCTGGAAAGCCCATCCGGCATACCAGGAAGATCAGAAGCCGGTCCGACCCAGGAGATTCGACCCCCCTGGCAAGCGATGGCTCCGTTTTGAATCTCACCGAAGGGGCCGGAAGGGCTTCCACCCGCCATGGCGAGATGGCATCCGATCCACAGGTGGTCCCAGACCCGTTCCGCCATCACCGACCCCCGTCCTCCCCATGGGCTGAGTCGGGCACGGGGATCTTGAGCCCATGGGCCCGGGCGGTTCCCCAGGCCTCGGCATAACCCGCATCGGCGTGTCGGACCACGCCCAGCCCCGGATCGTTGGTGAGAACCCGCTGGATCCGCTCCCCCATCTCCGGCGTACCGTCAGCCACCAGAACTTGCCCGGCATGGAGGGCGTTCCCGATACCGACCCCCCCACCGTGGTGGAAAGAAACCCAGCTTGCCCCCGAGGCCGTATTGAGAAGGGCGTTCAGGATCGGCCAATCGGCAACGGCATCGGTCCCGTCTTTCATTCCCTCCGTCTCCCGGAAGGGAGAGGCCACCGACCCCGTGTCCAGGTGGTCCCGTCCAATGACGATGGGAGCCGAAAGCTCCCCTTTTGCCACCAGATCGTTCATGGCCACGCCGAACCGAGCCCTCTCCCCCTGTCCCAACCAACAGATCCTCGAGGGTAGGCCTTGAAACTGAACCTTCTCACGAGCCATCCTGATCCAGCGACCCAGGTGCTCATCATCTGGAAAGAGTTCCAGTACCAGATCATCCGTCCTGTAGATATCCTGCGGGTCGCCGGAGAGGGCCACCCACCTGAAGGGCCCCTTCCCTTCACAGAAGAGGGGACGGATGTAGGCAGGCACAAACCCCGGGTAGGCAAAAGCGTTTTCGAATCCGGCATCCAGTGCCATTCCACGGAGGTTGTTTCCGTAGTCCACCGCGAAGGACCCCATCTCCTGTAACTTCACGATGGCTTCGCAGTGGACCCTCATGGACTGCATGGATCGGCGCACATACTCATCGGGATCCCGTTCCCGGAGCTCCTGGGCTTCCTCCAGGGTGACACCCGCCGGAACATATCCGTTCAAAGGGTCATGGGCGGACGTCTGGTCCGTGACCAGGTCCGGGACGACGCCCCGGTTCACGATCTCGGGCAACACATCCGCACAGTTCCCAACCAGGGCCACCGAAAGGGCCTCCCCTTTCTCCGTGGCCGCTTCGACCCAGGCCAGGCCCTCATCCAGGCTTTCCGTGGCGCGATCACAGTATCTTGTGTCCAGCCTCCGTTGGATTCGAGCGGGATCCACCTCCACTGCCAGTATCACTCCTTCGTTGAAGGTGGCGGCCAGGGGTTGGGCTCCCCCCATTCCCCCGAGCCCCCCGGTGAGAATCCATCGACCCTTCAGTGAGCCGCCGAAGTGCTTCCTGGCCATGGAGCCGAAGGTCTCGTAGGTGCCCTGGAGGATTCCCTGGGTCCCGATATAGATCCAGGATCCTGCCGTCATCTGCCCGAACATCATCAGGCCCCGCCGTTCCAGTTCGTGGAAATGCTCCCATGTCGCCCATCGGCCCACGAGGTTCGAATTGGCGATGAGGACACGGGGCGCATGTGGGAAGGTTCTGAACACTCCCACGGGTTTTCCCGATTGGACCAGGAGAGTTTCGTCCCCCTCCAGATTCTCCAGAGTGTGAACGATGGTGTCGAAGGCCTCCCAACTTCGGGCAGCCTTGCCTCTGCCGCCATACACCACCAGTTCATCCGGTTTTTCCGCCACGTCCGGATCCAGGTTGTTCATGATCATCCGGAGAGCCGCCTCCTGCGTCCATCCGCGACACCTTCTCTCCGTCCCTCTGGGGGCTTTCACGATTCGGGGCCCATGAGACGCCATTTCTCTTTTCCTCGGTTTTGAGTCATGCCACGGTGGAAAGCACGCCGCTGCGAACCATGGATGCGGCCTGCTCCATGTCTTCTGCAAGCACCCGATCTCGGGTGAGGGGGGGAATCTTCTTCCGGATCACATCGACGGCCTGTCCCACACCCCTCCCGGGGCGGAGGGGCTCGAGGTCTTCAACGGCCTGCGCGGCACATAACAGCTCGATGCCCAGGACGTATTCCAGGCACTCCACCGACCGCCGAAGCTTCCGGGCACAGGCAAGTCCCATGGAAACATGATCTTCCTGATTCGCGCTGGTGGGGACGGAATCGACGCTCGCCGGATGGGCCAGGACCCGCATCTCTGCCAAAAGGTCCACGGCCGTGACCTGGGCAATCATGAAGCCACTCTCCAGACCCGCTTCTCGGGTGAGAAACGGGGGATGGCCGGAGAGGTCCGGGTTGAGGAGCCGTTCGATCCGCCGCTCACTGATGGCGGCCAGATCCGCGAAGGCGATGGCCAGGAAGTCAAGGGCTTGAGCCACGACCTGGGCATGGAAATTCCCCGCACTCACCACCATCTCCAGCCCTGGGAGAACCAGAGGATTGTCGGTGGTTGAATTGGCTTCTGTCTCCAGGATTCCCCGTGCGTACCCGAGAACCTCTCGAGCGGCCCCATGAACCTGGGGCATGCAGCGAATACAGTAGGCGTCCTGTACACGAGGGTCACCATACCGGTGTGACTCCCGGATCTCGGATTCGGCCAAAAGCCCCATGAGGCGTTGGGCAGACCGGGCTTGTCCTGCATGGGGCCGGACCTCCTGGGCCTCGGGGCGGAATGCTTCGGGGGTCCCCTTAAGGCCTTCAAGGGTCATGGCGCCACTGACCTCCGCCGCTTCCAGGGCCCTGGCCCCACGGAGGAACGCCAAGATCCCCACACCCGTGGTGGCTTGGGTTCCGTTGATCAGGGCCAGACCCTCCTTCTCCCGGAGGGCCAACGGCTCGAGCCCCAGTTCTGACAGCACTTCCCGCGTAGCCCGCCGCGCTCCCCGGCTCTCTACGAATCCTTCCCCGAGCAGCGTGAGGGCAATGTGGGCCAGGGGAGCCAGGTCCCCGCTGGCACCAACGGACCCCTTACCCGGAACCACTGGGTGGATTCCGGCGTTCAGGTAGTCCACAAGCCGGTCCACGACCTCTATGCGGCAACCGGAATGACCACGGGAGAGGGCATTGATCCTGAGGGCCATGATGGCCCGGACCTCCTCAAAAGAAAGAGGATCTCCCACTCCGGCTGCATGGCTACGGACCAGGTTGGTTTGAAGAGCTTCCCGCTGGGAGGGTGGTATGACCACCTGGGCCAGCCTGCCGAACCCGGTAGTGACGCCGTAGATCTGATCCTCGCCCTCCAGCAGCGACTCCAGAAAGGCCCTGGATCTGCCTACCGCCTCCCGGGCACTTCGGGAGAGGGAGATCGGAATGCCCGGGTCCTCTGCCATTTGCCCGAGGTCTTCCAGCGTCAGGTCGAACCCCGTCAGCTCGATGGCTCTTTTCTTTCGAGGAGATTCAAAGTCGTGCATTTCGCCTTCCATCTGGCCTCACTCTCGCCTCCGCTGCTAAGATAGGGGTGCTCGCGCCCGGCCGCTGCCCCGAAAGGGATTGCCCGAGGCACGGACGGACGGCAATCGACCCGCCCGACCCACATGTATCGACAACGAGGGAGGATGGAATGCAATTCCGGGTTCCAACCGTTGTTCTCTTGGCAGCTACCCTTTCCGCTTGTGGCCAAGGTGAAGCTCCGCAGACCCAAATGCCCGAGGACGTCGGCATGGCTGCGGCTCCGGCTGTCGCCGACGCGCCCTTTCCCGTCCAGCTCACCCCGGAGCTGGAGAGTGGCAAAGTGGTATATGAGACCATGTGTTGGTCCTGCCATGGGTCGGCCGGACGAGGCGACGGCCCGGCCGTTCAAGCCGGGACCGTTGCTCCGCCACGAGACTTCACGGCCAATCCCCTCAGCGGATCCTCCGTACGGCAGCTTCAGGCACAGTTCCGGGCCGAGGCAGGGACCTTGGCTCCAGGCCATCCTCACATGGCCAACGTCCTCTCCATCATCGAGGTCGACGACTTCAACCTGGCCGTGGCCTATATCGAAGCGTTGACCTACCCGGACGAGCTACCGGGCAGTGCCATCGCTGGGCATGCAAATTTTCTCCTGCGCTGTCAAAGCTGTCATGGACCCACTGGCCGGGGCAACGGGCCCGGGGCGGAGGTCCTGGAGCTGGCTCCGGCCGACTTCACCCAGGACACACTCCTGGCCGCAAGAGACTTCCAGGCGGTTTTCGAGAGGATCCGGACCGGAGGCGGGGGCGTGCACCTGTCTTCCATGCCTGCCTGGGGAGTCATGCTCGACGACGGGGATGTCTGGGATCTGGTAGCCTACATCAGCACCTTCCAACCCGGTGTCCTGCCCCCATTCGACTCGGAAGGCCTCTAGGAGGGGAGCTGGTAGGGCGTCCGGCCGTTCCGGCCCGGACGGAGTGGAGGCTTGGGGGCGACCAGGACGGTCGCCCCTTCTTTTTTCGAGAGGTAACGGACCCGATTCTCCTGCCGTCTCCAAGACAGAGACCGATGAAACTGGAGTCCAGTTGACGAGCCCACCGCAGTGGCCGGATCCGAGCCCTGACCTGATCGGCGAGGCCCAGCGAGGAGATCGGGAAGCCCTGAGATCCCTGCTGGCGCAGATCAGTCCACCAGTCAGGCAGTGGGCCCTGGCTCATACCGGAGATCCTGATTCGGCGGCCGACCTGAGCCAGGAAGTGTTCCTCCTCCTGTTGAGGAAGATCGGGTCGTACCGGGGGGACTCGAGGTTTCTGACGTGGCTTTTCTCGGTTACCCGAAACCAGGCCCTGGAAGAACTACGAAGAAGAAAGAGACGGGAAAAGAAGATGAACCGCTTGAAAGTCGAGATGGAGGCCGGGCCCAAGTACTCATCTCAGAGGCCGGGGAACGTGGATCGCCAGCGCCTCCGGGGCCTCCTCGGCGTTTTCGTCGATGAGCTTCCCCCCCGGCAAAGGGAGGTCTTCCAGCTTTCAGAGATGCAGGGGCTTACCTCTCCCGAGATCGGTGAGATCCTGGACCTGGCGCCGGCTTCGGTTCGGGCTGCTCTTCTGAAGGCTCGCAGATCGCTGCGGAAGAAGATGCTGGAGCACCACCCCGAGTTTGTCCAGGAGTACGTTTCATGAAGTGTGAAGATGCCGTGGAACTCATCCTGGAGGCGGATCCGCCGGACCTTCGGGGAGAAGGCGAAGGCATCCTCCCCCGACACCTCCGGGGCTGTGAGAAGTGCCGGGCCCTGGCCCGGGTGGTTCTCGAGGAGGAGAGGGCGCTGGCATTGAAGATGGTGGAGGAGGTGCCCGCCCCGGACCTTGACCGGGTTCTGGCCCGGGGCCTGGCTTCTGAACCCGCCGTCCTTTGGCGGCCGAAAGGGAAATTGAGGAGGGCCGGGTTTGCTATTATTCCCTTGGCCGCCGCCGCCCTGGTTTCCGTGTTCCTCCGAAGCGAACCGACTCTTCCCGGCCCGACCTATTCTTCCCCTGAACCGACGGTCGCACTCGGCCTGGAAGTCCCCGAAGGCCGAAACGCTGCTGTGCTCCAGACCAAGAATCCCGAAATCACCGTCCTCTGGTTTTTCTGATGGAGGTTATCCAAGTGAGATACGCCAAACCAACCGCCCTCCTTCTGGCCGTAGGAGTTTTGTTCGCCGGCTGCGAGGGCCTGCGAAAAGAGAAGCTCGATGTCCAAACCTTTAACCTCCAGCATCGTTCGGGCTATGAAGCTGCCGAGCTCATCGCACCCTATGTCTTCGGCGACAGGGAGGAATTTCCAGGGGACATGAGCGCCACGGATGAAGCCATCACTGTAAGGGAAACCAGAGATAATCTAGAGAAGATCGGCCGAGTCCTGGAGGAGTTCGACGTCGAGATTCCCGGGATTCGCCTTCATTTCCAGCTCATCGAAGCCGATTCTTTCAGGGATGAGGACCCATCCATCGCCGAGGTTGTGGAGGAGCTTCGATCGCTCTTCCGTTTCGAGGGATACCGCCTCCTTGGGGAGGCAATGGCCCCGGTGGCCGGGGGATACCAAGGGCAACAGCAGTTTTCCCAGCGGTTCCTGGGCGTCGAATACCCCATCACCATCGAAGCTGCCGCTCGGGTCATGGCCAACGGGCTCGTCCGCTTGGACCCGGTCGTCCTATCCGATCCCTGGGACGACCTCCTGACCGCCACCGTGAACATCCGGCCTGGGCAGACCCTGGTCATCGGCGGGACCCAGGGGCGAACCGAACTCGTGGAGGGACGGCCCACGGGCGAATCGACTCTGGTCCTGACCGTCCGCGCGGAGCGGGATTAGGCAGAAAAACGGGCCTTATACGCCTCTTGAGCCTCGACCGTTGGGAAAAACATCTTTTGGGTTCCTCCGCTGCTCATTAGATTGAAAGCTTTCCAGGTGAATCGGGCCCTCGGAAGGCCCCAAGCGGCGGAGATCGCGATGCAGGGAAGCCCCCTCGGTTCCTGGCCTGAAGTGGAGCGCCGAAAGGGAGGCGATCGCAGAAAAGAACCACACCGCAGATCTGGAGAGGATCGGCGAAGCGGTGTCGAAAGACGAATCATGGACCGGCGGCAGAGCCGGCCACGCTCCCACGTTCAAGCCCTCCTTCCCGACCGTCGATCCGACCTTCCCCGGAGGTCAGGAAGAGAGCGAAGGATGGCGATTCGGAGAATGCTTATGGATCGGCGTCTCCAACCTCTGTTCCCCTGAACCCAGATAGCCTTCCTCGGACTGGGGCCACAATTACGCTCCATTATCGAGAAGGGCCGAGAATCCGGGCCCTCACTTCTTCCCTCCGTCTCCTCTTCCCTTCCCCTCCGCCAATGCCGGGAAGATTGACCTTCTTCCGTTTCCGGTGAAACATTTGAGCATAGCCATAGCCCTCGGAAGAGGTTCATATGCTTCAAATGGATATCCGGGAGCGTCGGTCGGGGTTTGACCGGCGGACGGTTTCCGACCGCAGGTCATATGCGGAACGTCGGTCCGTCCCGGATCGTCGTCAGGCCCAGGAGCCTGTGGCCGTGGAACGGCGGATGGAGGATCGCCGATCAGGGGCCGACCGACGCATAAAGGAGCGTCGGATCCGAGCGGATCGACGGACCGGAATCCAGCGAAGCATCATCCTCCACTGAAGAGCCCTCAGACGGTTCCCGGCACCCCCTTGTGTCCGTAGCAGAGGATGCCGCTCTTCCCTTCCTTCCTGATCAGCCGGAACTCCAGATCGACCACCAACCCGGGCATCACGGTGGACGGATCACAATCCACCACCTGGGTCATGAATCGAGCACCCTCCGGAGTCTCCACGACTGCCATGGCGTATGGCGCTTCGTTCAAGAACTCGTCGGGGGGGACGTGCACCACCGTGGAGGTCACCACGGTTCCCTTGGGGGTGAGGTTCACCTTCTCCATCCCCTCGCCCCGGCAGTTCGGACAAACCATGCGTGCGGGATAGGACACCTTGCCGCAAGACGCGCACTTCCCGGCTTCCAGGCGATAGCGAGCCGGGATCTCTCGGTGATAGCGTGGGCTCGGCATGATCAGACTCCCTGGAAGATGTGTACGACGGAGCTCGCACCAGAGCCCCCCATGTTTTGCGCCAGGCCGATCCTGGCCCCTTCGACCTGAACGTCCCCGCCTTCGCCCCTGAGCTGCTCGATGATGGTCACAGCCTGGGCGACGCCGGTGGCCCCCACGGGATGGCCCTTGGACTTCAGGCCACCGCTGACGTTCACCGGGATCTTCCCTCCCAGGTCGGTGACCCCCTCTCTGGCCGCATCCTTCCCCTGGCCTCGCTCCACGAAGCCCAACGCCTCGTAGCAGCAGATCTCGGCGATGGCAAAGCAATCGTGGACCTCGGCCACATCGATGTCCTCAGGCTTCACGCCCGCCATCTGGTAAGCACGGGCACCGGAAAGCTCCACCGCGTCCAGATCGGCCGGGTCGGGTCGATTGGCCAGAGAAAGGGACGATGTCGCTGCGCCACTTCCCAGGATCTTTACAGGTTTGTCGGTGAATTCTTCTGCCCTCTCCAGCGGACAGAGGAGAACCGCTGCCCCGCCGTCGGTGACAGGAGAACAGTGCATGAGCCGCAGGGGTTCCGCTACCATGCTGGATGTCATGACGGCTTCAAGCGACATCTCCCGTCGGAACTGGGCATGGGGATTCTTGGCACCGTTCCGGTGGGCTTTCACGCTCACCCAGGACATATCCTCGACCGTCGTCCCATACTTCTCCATGTGGGCCCGGGCAATCATGGCATACAGACCTGGGAAGGTTACGCCGTAGTAGACCTCCTCCTCCTGATCCGATGCCGTGGCCAGCACCCCCGTCACGTCGGCCCCGTCGTTCATCTTTTCCACACCTGAAGCCAGGACCAGGTCGCTGGCCCCCGAAGCCACTTCAAAGTAGGCTGCCCTCAGTGCCATTGCCCCCGAGGCGCATGCCGACTCGATCCGCGTCGCGGGCACCCCGGCCAAGCCCAGCTGGTCCGCCATGAGGGGCCCCAGGTGCTCCTGCCCCACAAACTGACCAGCGGACATGTTTCCTACATAAATGGAATCGACTGCATCGACACCGGCGTTCTTCATGGCGCCGAGGGCTGACTCCACGAACAAGTCCCGGAGGCTCATGTCCCAAAGCTCTCCGAACTTGGTCATCCCCGCTCCAATGACTGCCACCTCTCGCATCCGTTCCTCCTGCCGTTTGTGTTCGGCTCTCGAAGGACCGATCTCTCCCCCTGAGCGGGGTCCGGTCAGTCGTTCACTATGATCTTTTCGCGAAGCTTCGCGTATTCACCGTACGTCAAATACCGTCTGGGAGCATCCAGCATGTCCCTGACCTTCGGGGCGAGATCCTGCCGCTCGGGCAGGAGATCCGTGGCACGGAGGATGAAGGAATCGCTTCCCGCTCCGCTGCCGAAGGAGGTGATCAAAACCAGATCGTCTGGATCGGCCACATCCAGAATGGCCGCCAGCCCCGTTGGCGAGGATCCCGAGTAGGTATTCCCCATGAGGTTCACCACCCACCCCTGCTCCATCTGCTCCTGGCTGAAACCCATGCGCTTGGCCGCCGTGAGGGGAAACTTCCCATTCGGCATATGGAATACGGCGTATTTGAAGTCGGCGGGCTTGTGCCCGGAGCGGTCGAGGATTCCCAAGGTCGCCGACATCACGTGATGGAAATAGGCGGGCTCGCCGGTGAAGCGTCCTCCGTGCCGGGGGTAGAATTCCCCTTCCCTGCGCCAGAAGTCCGGGGTGTCGGAGGTATAGCTGTAGGTGTGGAGAACCTCCGCCAACAGGTTTTCCCTTCCGAAGACATAGGCCGCGCCACCGGCCGAAGCCGAGAACTCCAGAGCGTCGTTGGGCGCTCCCTGGGAAGTATCGGCCCCAATGCCCATGGCATACTCAACCCGCCCCGCTTCTACCATGGCAAGGGCCACCGACATGGACTCGGTTCCAGCCTTACAAGCGAATTCGAAATCGGCCACATGGATCTCAGGACCCAGGCCCAAGGCCTCGAGAACGATGGTTCCCGAGGGTTTCACCGCATATGGATGGGACTCCGACCCGATGTAGAGGGCTCCCACCCGCTGGGGATCGATGCCAGCCCGAGCCAGCGCGCTTCTCCCCGCAGCCACGGAGATGGTAATGGTGTCCTCATCCAATCCCGGGACCGACTTCTCCTTGAGGAGAAGCCCCCTTTGAATGGTGGCTGCGTCCTTCCCCCACTGCCGGGCGATCTCCTCGCTCTTGATCCTGTTTCGAGGAATGAAGGCCCCATAACCCACGATTCCTGGCATCTCCGCCTCCTGGCGCCAACTACAAAGGTTTCATGCGACGTTTCGAATCAGTGTCCTCTCGGTACCCAGGCAGGGCACTGGAGGGTCCATTTCCGAGCAAACCCGAATAGTGTCGGATTCCGGGGGTTTTCGACAGGGGTGTACCTGAAAAAGGAAACCTTGGCCGACAGGGTTCCTGGTACGGGAAGAGGTATGGAAGGCGGTTCTTGCCCGGCCCTTCCGGACAAACCATTTTTCGACGCTTTTCGGGGACCGGGACACCTTCCGGGGGTCCCCGTTTTCCGTTCCTTGCTCCCAGGGAGGGGCCATGCGGGAAGCTGTACAGGAGATCTGGCCGGAGTTGGACTGGATTACAGATTCTCAACTCAAGGAAAAGGTCACCCAGACCTGGGTCACGGCCTTCGAGAGAAGTCCCCTTCAGCCGTCTGACCTGGAAGAAATCCCTTTCACCCTCCTGATCCCGGATTGCCCTGCCACCTTCATGGAGCACAAGCGGTGTGTCGTCCACATTGCCCGAAGGAGTGCCGAGGCCATGGACGAATTCCTGGGACGGGCACTTCCCATAGACATGGACGTGGTCATCGCCGGGGCCATCCTCGCCGACGTGGGTAAGGTCCTCGAATACGAAAAAGTGGACGGTGTAGCGGTCCAGAGCGAGAGAGGAAAAGCCCTCCGGCACCCCTTCACGGGTGTGGCAGTGGCCATGGAGTGCGGTGTTCCCGACTCCGTCTGTCACATCATCGCAACCCACGCCGCTGAGGGGAACCTGGTGACCCGGTCCACAGAGGCATGGATCGTCCACCACGCCGATTTCATGAGCTACGAACCCTTCAAGACTCTTCCTCGCTAAGGGGCGGTCTCACGAACTTGTGTGTCGCCGGGCGTTGAAAGGGTGTTGCGAGAGGTGCACGAAATGAGTCAAACCGTCGTTGAGAAGATTGCTCAAGCCCACATGACCGAAGGTCCGGATCGGCCCTTCAGGGCCGGCGATGTAGTGAGTCTGAAGCCACGGCACATCCTCACCCACGACAACACTGCGGCGGTGATGGAGAAATTCAGGGCCATAGGCGCCAAGGTCGTGGCTGATCCGCGGCAGCCTGTGTTCGCAATGGACCACGATATCCAGAATCGGTCTGAGACAAACCTGGCTAAATATGCCTCCATCAAAGAGTTCGCCTCACAGCAGGGCATCGATTTCTACCCCCCGGGGACAGGGATTGGACACCAGGTCATGGTGTCCATGGGGTATGTCTTGCCAGGCTCCCTGGTGGTGGCCTCCGATTCCCACGCCAACATGTATGGGGCCCTAGGTGCTCTGGGGACCCCGGTAGTGAGGACCGATGCCGCGGCCGTCTGGGCCACGGGGGAGTTCTGGTGGCAGATCCCCAGGACCGTGGAGGTGATCCTGGAAGGAAACCTCCCCCCGGGCGCCACCGGCAAAGACGTCATCATCACCCTCTGCGGGCTCTACAACCAAGGCGAGGTCCTGAACGCCGTAGTGGAGTTCAAGGGGTCCGGGGTTGCGGGCCTCACCATGGACGAGCGTTTCTCCATCAGCAACATGACCACGGAGTGGGGGGCCCTGGCGGGGTGGTTCCCGCCTGATCATGTCACCTTGGGGTATCTCGGCCGTCGAAAGCAGCTCCTGGAGCCCCTCGGTGTGGATCGGATTTCCGAGACTGATCTGTCAGCCTGGGAGCTCACTCCGCCAGGCCCAGATCCAGACGCAGCCTATGCCGCTCGCATCAGGATGGACCTCTCCCAGGTGAGCCCCCACGTGGCGGGACCGGATTCCGTACAGGTCATGAAGAGCCTGGCCGAAATGGAGGAGGAAGGCCTCTCCATCGACAAGGCATACCTGGTCTCCTGTGTGAATTCCCGTCTCGAGGACCTCGAGGCCGCCGCAAGAGTGATCAAGGGCAGGAAAGTGGCAGATCGGGTCGATCTTTACGTTGCCGCCGCCAGCGCCGAAATCCAGGAGGCCGCCGAAGCCTCTGGGGCCTGGAGCGCCCTGGTGGAAGCGGGTGCCCATGTGCTCCCGCCAGGTTGCGGCCCCTGCATCGGCCTGGGATCGGGACTCCTGGAGGACGGAGAGGTGGGAATCAGCGCCACCAACCGGAACTTCAAGGGAAGAATGGGCTCTCGACTGGCCCAGGCCTACCTGGCCAGCCCCGCGGTCGTGGCGGCCTCGGCCGTCGCCGGCCGGGTCATGGGTCCCGACACCCTCGAGGGCGCCTCCGGAACCCGGAGGAGTCGGCCGGAGCTGGATTACCACGAGTTCGAAGTTCCGGTCCGTGAAACGGAAGAGGTGGAAATCCTCCCAGGCTTCCCCACTACCCTTTCCGGGCGCCTGATCTTCGTTCCCGCCGACAACCTGAATACCGACGGCATCTACTCGAAGGACTACACCTACCGGGAGGGAATGACCCCTGAAGAAATGGCCAGAGTGGTCATGGAGAACTACGATCCGTCCTTCGCCGAGTTGACCCGAAGAGGCGACATCCTTGTGGGCGGATGGAATTTCGGCACCGGATCCAGCCGGGAGCAGGCGGCTACCGCCCTTCAGGCAAAGGGGATCGCCCTGATCCTGGCGGGGAGCTTTTCCCAGACCTATCTCCGAAACGCCTACAACAACGGATTCGTCTGCATCGAGTGCCCGGAGCTGGTAGTTTCCCTGAAGGAGGAGTTCGCCGCCGAGATCGACCAGGGCACCCTCACCATCCTCTCGGAGGAGCCCCTGGGCGTGGACTTCTCCATAGGGGCCGTTTCATACCGAGGCGAGACGTTCCGTTTCCCGCCCCTGGGGTCGGTTCCGCAAGGATTGGTGGTGGCGGGAGGTAGCGAAAACCTTATCAGGAAGAAGCTGGGATTGGATGTTTGAGCCGAATCGTGGCGAAGGCTCTCATTACGGATACACCGTCAACTTCATGTATACACCGTCAACCCAAACACTTTTGGAGTAAAGCCCACAATGGCACGTCGCACTGTGGTCACCATGCCCGGAGACGGGATTGGAAAGATCGTCCTGGAGGAATCCCTGAGGGTCCTGGAGGCCGTGGGATTCGAAGCGGACTACGTTCATGCCGACATCGGCTGGGAGTACTGGGTCACCGAAGGAAATCCCCTTCCCCAACGCACCATCGACCTTCTCCGGGAGCACGGCCTGGGCCTCTTCGGAGCCATCACCTCCAAACCCAAATGGGAGGCGGATGCCGAGCTGAGTCCGGAACTGAAGGACAAGGGCCTGGTTTATTTCAGCCCCATCGTGGGCCTCCGGCAGGTCTTCAACCTGGACGTCTGTATCCGCCCGTGCATCTCCTTCCCGGGCAACCCCCTCAACTTCATCCGAAGGACCGCAGCAGGGGGGTTCGAGGAACCGCGAGTGAACGTGGCCATATTTCGGCAAAACACCGAGGGACTCTACGCCGGCCTGGAATGGACGGATCCGCCCCAGCAGGTTTATGACGCCCTGGCCACCCACCCGAAATTCAAAAACTGGATGGCCTACGACAAAGCCGATCTGGCCATTTCCACGCGCGTCTTCAGCCGTCCGGCCACCCGGCGCATCATGAAGGCCGCCTTCCAGTATGCGGAAAAACACGGCTACAAATCCGTCACCGTTTGTGAAAAGCCCAATGTTCTCCGGGAGACCTCGGGCATGATGGAGATGGTGGCCCAGGAAGTTCAGAAAGAACATCCTTCCGTCGAACACTGGTCCACCAACATCGACGCCCAGATGATGTGGCTCACCAAGAACCCCGAGGACTACGGTGTCATCGTGGCCGGGAACATGTTCGGCGATATCGTTTCCGACGCCTTCGCCGGCCTCGTCGGGGGACTCGGGTTCGCTTGCTCGGCCAACATCGGCGACGAGGTGGCCGTATTCGAACCCACTCATGGCTCGGCTCCAAAGTACGAAAAGCTCGATCCGCCCATCGTGAATCCCATCGCCATGATCCTCTCGGCGGTCATGATGCTGGATCACATCGGGGAGATGGACAGGGCTCGGAAGATCCGGGACGCGGTAGCCGCCGTAGTGGAGGAAGGAAAAGTCCGAACCTACGACATGATGAAGCTCGCCGGTGGAGCATCCGCCATCGAAAAGGGCGCGGCTACGACCTTCCAGGTGACGGACGCCATTATCGAGAAGCTCGGATAGGGAGTGACCCATGACGGGCCAAGGAGGAGTCGGGGAGGCCGGACGGCGGGGCGCCGACGTCCGGTCCGACTGCTGGGTCGCAGTCGAGATCCAGGAGACAGGGGGCGTCTCGTTGAGCGCCACCTCGAAGGTGGATGCGCTCTTCGGAGCGTCCATTCGTGAATCGGTCCTGGGGACGGTGGCCGCATTCGGCCCCGAGAACGTCCGGATCAAGGTGGAGGACCAGGGGGCCCTTCCCTGGGTCATCCAGGCCCGGGTTGAAGCGGCTCTCCGGAGAGCGGGAGTCGAGGGGGCCGGAGATGCCCGTCCTCCAGCCCGGATCGAGGGGCGCCCAGAGGGCACGCCTCGGGATCGGCTCCGGAGATCCCGCCTCTACCTTCCCGGAAACGAACCCAAGTTCGCCATCAATGCAGGCCTCCACGCCCCCGACGGGGTCATTCTCGATCTGGAAGATTCGGTACATCCAGAAGAGAAAGACGCCGCGCGGCTCATGGTCCGAAACGCTCTTCGATGCGTGGACTTCGGTGACGCCGAGCGAATGGTCCGCATCAACCAGGGTGACCTGGGCCTCGAAGACCTGGACGCCGTGGTTCCGGAATCACCAGACCTGGTTCTGATACCCAAGGTCGAGACCTCCGGACAGGTCAAGGCCGTCCAGGCCCGGATCGACAGCATCCAGAAAGAATTGGGACAAACCAGGCCCTTATGGATCATGCCCATCCTGGAATCGGCCCAGGGCGTGGAGAACGCCGTACACATCGCCTTGGCCTCTCCCTTCGTCTCGGCCCTCACCATTGGTTTGGAGGACTACACGGCGGACCTTGGGGTGGTAAAGACGCCGGAGGGGAATGAGTCCCTTTGGGCCCGCAGCCGTTTGGTGAACGCTGCCAGGGCCGCGGGAGTCCAGGCCATCGATTCCGTGTACGGCGATGTGGCCGACGAGGAGGGTCTCCTGGCCTGGGGACGACGGTCCAGGGCCATGGGCTTTCAGGGGATGGGGTGCATCCATCCCCGCCAGATCAGGATCATCCATGATGCCTTCGCGCCGAGCCATCAGGAACTGGAGAAAGCACAGCGCATCGTCGCAGCCTTCGAAGAGGCCGAGGAAAAAGGTCTGGGTGTGGTGAGCCTGGGCACAAAGATGATCGACCGGCCGGTGGTCTTGCGGGCCCGGAAGTTGGTGCAACAGGCAAAGGAGGCGGGGCTGGTCCCGAACGAAGACGGAAGGACAGCCGACAGTGACGTCGGGGAGGTGACGCCATGAGCCTGCACGAGTTTGTCCAGAACGCCGCCGGGCGAACCGTGCCCACCAAGGTGAACGACAAGGCCCAGACCCCCTATCAAGGAGTCGGGGCCTATGAGCCTGAAGGTCAAAAGGCCGCCCCCCCCATCCACAGCTGCAAGGACTATCCCCCCAACGGCGACAAACGGGTACCCGACCTCAAAACAGCCCTTCAGAAGTGCGGTCTTCGCGACGGAATGACGATCTCGTCACACCACCATCTTCGAAATGGCGACCGGGTGGCCCTGAAAGCCCTCGAAGCAGCAGCGGATCTGGGAGCGAAAGACCTCATGTGGTTCCCCTCCGCCTCCTTCCCCTGCCACGAGCCCGTCATCGATCTCATGGACCGTGGCGTGGTCCATCACATCGAGGGCAGCATGAACGGCCCTCTGGGCCGTTATACCTCCGAAGGAAAGATGACCGGCCTCGGCGTCCTCCGTTCCCATGGCGGCCGCTGGCAGGCCATTCAGGACGGTGACGTTCATATCGACATCGCCGTCATCGCAGCGCCCACAGCAGACGCCTTCGGGAATGCCAACGGATCCCATGGGCCATCGGCATGCGGGTCCCTGGGCTTCGCATTGGCTGATTCCATCTATGCAGACCATGTCATCGTGGTCACCGACAATCTGGTCCCCTTTCCCTGCCTCCCCTGGCAAATCCAGGGAAACAACGTGGACTATGTGGTGGAGGTGGACTCCATCGGCGACCCGGCACAGATAGTATCCGGCACCACACAAATCACCAAGAGCCCGGATCGCCTCCTCATCGCCGAGTACGTGGCCCGCTTCGTCCGTGATGCCGGCATCATGAAGGACGGGTTCTCCTTCCAAGCCGGTGCCGGGGGGATCGCCCTGGCGTTTGCCCAGTTCCTGAAGGAGTTGATGAGAGAGGCCGGGGTGAAGGCCCGATTCGTTCGGGGCGGATCCACCCAATACCTTGTGGACATGATGAAAGAGGGCCTCACCGACTACATTCTGGATGGACAGACCTTCGACCTGGCGGCGGTGGAGTCCATCGCCACCCATCCCAATCACGTCCCCACCTCCCCCTTCACCTCGTACAACTACCACGGAAAGGGAAACTTCGCCTCCATGGTGGACGCCGTGGTCCTGGGGGCCACGGAAGTCGACCTCGATTTCAACGGGAACGTGAACACCCATTCCGACGGTGTGCTCCTTCATGGAATAGGAGGATGGCAGAACTGTCTTTTCAGCGGGTGCACGATTCTGGCCGTCCCGGCGGTGCGGGACCGCATCCCCGTCCTGGTGGACGAGGTTACCACCCTCACGGGTCCGGGGGAGCTCATCGACGTCGTAGTTACGGAGAGGGGAATCGCCATCAATCCGAGGCGGCAGGATCTCCTCGACGCGGTTCAGGGCTCGTCCCTTCCCATCCGCACCATCCATGAGATCAAAGAGGAGGTGGAGGGAATCATCGGCGGGAAGCCCCAGCCCCCCCGCTTCAAGGACAACCCCGTGGCCGTCATCAAATGGGTCGACGGCACGGTGCTGGACACGGTCTGGCAGGTATCTGACTGATCCAGCCCTTGTGAGTTCCGGGGTCCGGCAGGCAGGTTACCACCTGTCTTCGGACCCTTTTCTTTCGCGCGCGAAACCACATGGAGGCCTGCAGGTATGGACCCCGTCGTCGAATGTGTTCCGAATATCTCAGAAGGCCGGAATCCCAGTGCCATCAAAGAGGTCACCGACGCCATCGAGGCTGTGGCTGGCGTCCGCCTTCTGGACGTGGATCCGGGGGAGAAAACCAACCGGACCGTCATCACCTTTGTTGGCCCCCCGGCTGCCGTCGAAGAGGCAGCCTTTCAGACAGTGAAGACAGCCGCCCAGGTCATTGACATGTCCGGCCACGAGGGGGAACACCCTCGCATGGGCGCCACCGATGTGGTCCCGTTTGTCCCCGTCTCGGGGATCAGCATGGACGAGTGCGCCGAAATCGCCCGGAGGGTGGGTGCCCGCATCGGGGAAGAGCTCGAGATCCCCGTATACCTCTACGAACACGCGGCCTCCCGCCCAGACCGGAGAAACCTGGCAAAGGTCCGGGCTGGTGAATACGAGGGTCTCCAGGAGAAGCTGAAGGATCCCGAGTGGGCTCCCGATTTCGGGCCGAGCACCTTCAACGGCCGGGCCGGTGCCACCGCAGTAGGAGCCAGGGAGTTCCTGGTGGCCTACAACATCAACCTCAACACCACCGACCGACGGTACGCCAACGAGATTGCCTATGTCCTCAGGGAGCGAGGCCGTTGGAAGAGAGCGGGCAACACCAACCCATTCTACTACAAGGGCGACGTGGTGGACTTCCCGGAGGACGGGTCCTACCCCTGCGGTCCCTGCGATTTCGTAGGAGGCTCCTTTGAGGAATTGGAGGAACATTACCGGGAGGTCCACGGGGGAAATCTGAGGGCACGGTACGAGGCCCTGGAGATCGACCCGGACGACCCCCGGGGCCATGTCTTCACCGATGGCCTTTTCAAGGAAGTAAAGGCCATTGGCTGGGTCATCGACGAGTACAAGAAGGCCCAGATCAGCATGAACTTGACCAACTACAAGGTTTCCTCCCCCCACGAAGTCCTGGAGGCCGCCCGGGAAGAGGCTCGAAAACGGGGAATCGGAATTACCGGCTCGGAGATCGTGGGACTCATTCCCTTCGATGCCATGCGGGAAGCCGGCCGCTACTACCGAAATCGGATGATGAAGTCCACGGGAATCCCGGTCCCCGACCTGGTGGAGACAGCTGTCCAATCCATGGGGCTCAGGGACGTGGCCCCCTTCGATCCCCGGGAGAAGGTCCTGGCTCTACCTGACGTGGAAGGGCCTCTCGTCCTGAAGCCCACGTACGACTTCGTGGACGAGGTCTCCCGGGACACGCCGGCCCCCGGAGGCGGTTCTGTCTCGGCTCTGGCTGGGGCATTGGGGGCAGCCCTCGGGGCCATGGTGGCCAACCTCTCCATAGGGAAGGGCGAATACGACGACCGCTACCAGGAGCTCTGCGAACTGGCGGATCAGGCCCAGGAGTTGAAGGACGCCCTGGTAAAGGGGGTGGACGAGGACACCCAGGCCTTCGACGCCGTCATCGCCGGCATGCGCATGCCCAAGGATACGCCGGAAGAAAGAGAAGTCAGGGCCAAGGCCATCCAGAACGGGTACAAAGCCGCCACCCTGGTGCCCTTGTCCACGGTGGAGCAATGCCGGGACGCCCTGAAAATCTGCCTGAAAATTGTGGGGATGGCCCCGGAGGAAATGATGAGCGACGTGGGGACCGGAGCTCTGGTGGCCCGGGCGGGCCTCATGGGCGCCTCCTACAATGTCCGTATCAACCTCAAGAGCATCGATGATGAGGCCTTCTGCCGGGAGATGCTGGAGAGGTTGGGCGGATTGGTGGAGGAGGGTGAAAGCCTTGCAAAAGAAGTTGAAGCCGTGATGGAAGGCGCTTTATGAGGACCCTGAAAAGCCTCAAGATCCTCGTGGCCGCGTTGGCCGTGTTCTATGGTTGCGGGGGGTCGGAAGGGGGCCAGGATCCGCCCCAATCCACCCCCGAGGCCGCAGCGGAAGCTTCATCCGAAGGAGCACCCTCCGGAAACCCGGAGTTGGTGCAGCCATCGGAGTGGTGGAGGGTGCATCCCCGCCCGGTTTACGAAAACCTGGAGAAGGTGGGCACTTACCAGGATTGGTTCGACGTTTACCGCCTCGCCGAAGGAACCTACGCCATTTATGAACCGAACCAGTTCGAGGAGGCCATCAGCTATCTGGTAGAAGGGTCCGAGCGTGCCGTTCTCATCGACACGGGGAATGGGATCGGAAACATCCGGGAGGTAGCTGAAACCCTCACCGATTTCCCTGTCTCTGTGATCCTCACCCACGAGCACTACGATCATGTAGCCGGGGCGTGGCATTTCGACGAGATCACCGCCTACGACAACGAGGCTTCCCTGGCCCGCTTGGCGGAGGGGCGGTCCAACGAGTCTCTCCAGCGCTATGTCACCGAGGACTACCTCTGGAAGCCCTTCCCCGAAGGATGGGACCCCTCGACCTGGACCATACCGCCTCTCATACCCACGACCCTGGTAGCGGATGGGGACGTCATCGATCTTGGAGACCGTACCTTGGAGGTGATCTACACTCCGGGGCATTCCCCCGGATCTATGTGCCTCCTGGACGTGGAGCACCGCCTGCTTTTCACGGGCGATCACTTCTTTCCCGGGCCCCTCTACGCCTACCCGGAAGACGTGGTTTTGGAGGACTACATCACCTCCAATGCTCGGCTGGTGGAGCGATTGGAGGAGTTCGACTGGCTTCTCTCGGGACACAACGATCCCTGGGTTTCCAGCGATGTTCTGCCCAGAGTCAGTGATGCTTTCGATACCATTCTCGCCGGGGGTGGAGACTATACGGAGGGGGATGGTCTCCGACGCTATCGTTTCGACGGGTTCGATGTCCTGATCCGTGCGGGCATGGTGGGAGAAGGGAGTCGGTAGAGGAAGGGACGTGCCGGGGGCCCCTCAGGGCCCAGAGCTGTCAAACAGGAGGCTTGCCGTGAAGCTGGCAGCCAGATCTGGGGGCGTGGCGGGATTGGTCCTGGCGTTGGGGCTTCCCCTTCAGGGGTGTGGGGACTCCAGCGGGCAATCCGAACCGCCTCCCCAACCCATACCCTGCCTGAGCGGCGTCCAGCTCTGTTGGGAGGCGGTCTCCGTCGGGGGCGGGTTCTATCTCCCGGTCTACCGGAGCCATCCCATCCAGGATGGAAACGCTGAAGTAACCCGGGCCATCATTGTGGTCCACGGGGCCAATCGGAACCCCGACGACTACTTCGAGACCATGGTGGAGGCCGTTCAGCTCCATGGCCAGGACCTCATGGAGAATACCCTGGTCGTGGCTCCCCATTTCCAGACCCTGGATGACGGCCCGGCCTGGAACGAGCCGGCGTGGACATCCGAAGGTTGGAAGAGAGGGGACAAGTCCGTCTCCGACCACGGGCCCGGGACCAGGATTTCCTCCTACGAGGCGGTGGACGAGGTCCTCATCTATCTGGGCAATCCGTTCCTCTTCCCGAGCCTTGAATCCGTGGTCATCACAGGCCACTCGGCGGGAGCACAATACGCTCATCGCTTCGCGGCCACGAGTCCCATGGAGGAGGGTCTACCGGACCTCCGCTTTCGGTATATCATCGCCAATCCCTCTACCTACCTCTACTTGGGCCCTGAACGGGCGGATGGCGAAGGAGGTTTTGCCCTCCCTGATCGCCAGGCCTGTCCGGACTACAACGAGTGGCACTACGGGTTCGAAGACAGAAATTCCTACGCCGGCCGGCTGACGGAAGAGCAGGCCCGGGACCGCTTTATCGGTCGGGACGTGGCTTATCTGGCCGGGACGGCAGACACGGGCCAGAGCATGCTCGACATGACCTGTGGGGCCATGCTCCAGGGTGAGCACCGGTACGAACGGGCCTTGACCATCTTCGACTACATGAACACGTATTTCCCGGAGAACAACGACGAGCTCGTTCAGGTCGACGGTGTGGGCCACTCCAGCAACGGAATGTACCAGTCGACCCAGGGTCGGAAGGCACTGTTCAACTGGTAAGGTCGTAGCGTCCGGCCCCCCGGGTCGGCCCTACCTGTTCAAGCCCTCCAGGATTCCGTCCCGATAAGGAAAGAGGGCCGGCGTCCCACCGGTGTGCAGGAAGACCACATTCTCCTGGCCGAAGTACTCTTTACCTGCCAGGTCGAGCAGTCCCGACATGGCTTTCCCGGTGTAGACGGGGTCAAGGAGAATCCCCTCTTCCCGGGCGAGGAACCCCACGGCGTCCACGATCTGTTGGTTCAGAATGCCATACCCCTCCCCCAGGTAGTCATCGAAGACCACCACGTCATCCTCCGACACCCTCTCCCCGTCGCCGATCTCATCCAGAACGGCTTGCGCGATATTGTTGACGTACCTGGAGACGTCCTCGGAGGACCCGGCGACGCTGATCCCCACGACACGGGTCTCCGGGCTCAGGAGCTTCGCTCCAGCCAGGAGGCCGGCCTGAGTACCGGCCGACCCGGTGGCCAGGACCACGGAGTCGGGTGAAAACCCCCGTACCTGGCTCTGCTCCAGGAGTTCGGCGAAGGCCGCGACGTACCCGAGAGCACCCAGAGGCCTGTCCATCGAACCCTCCATGAGTGAGCCGCCGATGGGAGCCAGGTAGGGGGATCGCCCTGCTGTCTCCTCTTCCTCCAAGACCGGCTGGAGAAACTCCCGGACGTTCTCGAGTTCCAGGAACCCCCGCTCCCCCGAGGCTTCGATCATGCGAATGTCGGCTTTGAAGACCCGGTCGATGAGAAGATTCCCGTCTTCGGATGCTGGGAGGCCAGGCCGTTTCAGAAGAACCAACACGGCCCGCTTCCCGACGCGTGCGGCCGAAGCCGCCACCTGACGACACCAGTTCGACTGAACACCAGCCCAGGTCACCACCGAATCGGCTCTCTTGGCCAAGGCATCGGCCATGATGAACTCCAGCTTCCGGGCTTTGTTCCCCCCGAAGGCCAGACCGGTTTGATCATCCCGCTTCAGATAGATGGCGGGACCCCCGAGACTGCTTGAGAGCCCGGATAAGGCTTCCAGGGGCGTAGGAAGGTGAGCCAGCTGGATCTTCGGGAAACGCGCAATACGATGGCGTACTTCATCGATGGAGATCATGCCGAAGCGCCGGGTTTGAGACGTGCGAGGGCCAGAAGAATGTCCTCCGAATGCCAGATTCCCGCGGCTCCGATGAGGATTTCGACGGCCTCTCCTGCGGAATAGGCGGGGCGATAGGGCCTCGGCTCTACCAGCGCCCTGAACGAATCGGCGGCGGCCACGATCTGGGCGCCAACGGGAATCTCGTCGCCGGCCAGTCCGAAGGGGTATCCGGAACCGTCGATGCGCTCGTGGTGATGAAGGACGTAATCCGGTACGGGTCCGAGGTGGGTGAAAGGGTCCAACAACTCCTTACCGATGCGACAGTGCTGCTGGATCCGGGCCGACTCCTCCGGCGTGAGGGGAGACGCCTTCTCCAGAAGTTGGTCGGGTACGGCAATCATACCGATGTCGTGGAGAAACCCGGCGGTCTTGCAGCTGCTGACCTCTGATTTGGAGAGTCCCAGCTCCGTGGCCAGGCGTTCCGAAAGCCTGGCTACCCCCTGACTGTGCCCCTGGAAATGGGGAGTCTTCTGCTCCAGGAGCTCCACCAGGGCCGAGAGAGCCCCAACCGTCACGCTTTCCAGGAGCCGGTTCTTGCGCTCCAGCTCCAGGGTCCGATTCTCCACCGCCCTGCGCATGCGGGCCTCTGTACTCCGATGGAAGATCTCCTGTCCCCGCCGAATCAGGACCCGTCGTACGGTCTTCTCGATCTCGCCGAAATCCAGAGGCTTGAGGAGATAATCCGCGGCGCCCAAGCGAAAGGCCTCGACGGCAAGCTCCACCTCCCGAGCACCGGTGAGCACCACTACGCCAATGTCGGGATCTTCTTCAAGGGCGATCCGAGCCAGGTCGAAGCCTCCCAGACCGGGCATGTTGCGGTCGACGATCAGCAGATGGGGGGGCGCCTTTACGATCGCCTCCTGTACCCCGGTCGGGTCCAGAAACCCCCTTACATGGTATTCCCGTTTCTCGAGGAAATGAACCAGAGCATCCACCGTGGCCTGGTCGTCATCGACAACGAAAATCGGGGTCTCAGAAGGGGGATGGAGCCTGGATTCTGCCTGTCGTTTCGGGGGGATGCCTCGGGGACCGGTGGGGGGAGTGGCGATCAAGGTCTACTCCGGAAAGGGAGAATCGAATAGACACACATCTTCAAATATGACGAATTCGCCGGCGTCCCACACTGTCTTTTTGATACGGATGCGTATCGGCGGCCCACTAGCTCTTCGTGATCACATGGATAACTCCATGTTCGTGACCCGGTCCGAAACGGTAGCTGGCCCGTCGCTCGTCCAGGAATTCAATGGACTCGATGTTGTCCGAGTGAATCCCTCGAAGAGCATCGATCCCCCCGAGGCTGGAGCCGTCCAGGTAAACGCGGATATCGCCCTCGTCGTAGAAGCTGGTCACTCCCCGCTTCTCCAGCCAGGTGGGGCGCAGGGCCTGTACAATTTCGTAGGCGTTGGCAGGGCCTTCTTCGTCAATCTGTGCCCGAGTGATCAGGTTGGCATTGAGGCCGGAGCCCCCGGCACCCGCCGTCCCGCACGCGACGGTCAGAAGAAGAATCAGCCCACCGAGAATGGTAGTGCGTGCCGACATTTTTGGGCCTCAGTTGGTTGGACTCCCGCTATATCCTGCCTCCGCCTTGCCGGGAGTCAGGTTCGACGACTGGGCTGGATCGTCCTCCAGTCGCTGGCCTTCAGAGCTTTTGAAGCCTCTTCAAAGTCTTCGTCCGCAACCCAGATCACATAGCCGAAGCGTCCTGTACCATCAACGACCCCGTTGCAGGAATAGATGTTGATGCCCGCGTTCGACAGCTTGAGATGGAAGTCGTACAGGGCTCCAATCCGATCCGTGCCTTGAAGCAGGAAAGCTCGCTTCGGACCCACAAGGGGAATCCCGGCGTCCTCTGCTGCGGCCTTGAGCGTGTCGGGCTCGGAAGGAAAAAGATCGATTTGACTCTGCCCCTCGCCCACCGGAAAAGCCGTGAGGGCCAGGAGGTTCACCATTTTTTCGCTCAGGAACTCGAGGAGTTTTCTGGCCTCGCCCGGGCGGTCGGCGACAAGAGCGTAGTAATACTCAACCTCTTTCACAGTTGCAGCCACTGCACCCTCCTTCGCGTCTGGGTTACCTGGGCCTCGCGGTACGGCCCCGGAGTTGGAACTTCGGCAAACGTTGGTACTTGGGACGAAACGGTTTGTTGGGTAATCTGGTTAAGGTTCGGGTTTTCCCCCCTGTTTGGCAAGAAGATTCAAAACCGCGACCTAGCAGGCATAAGCAAATGCGGGCGAGTCGACAGGCGACTCACCCGCATTCTCGGGGGCTTCCAACCGTGGAATCAGGGAATCTCACCCCGACCCCAAGCCCCCAAATCGGTGGATCCACCACCGGTTACAGGATGTGGGAAACATCGGGCTGCAAGAACCTCACCAATCTCTGCAGGAGGCCCATCTGCCTCGGACCATCTGTAAATGATTGTCAAAACGTCGGTTACATCATACGACCTTGGAGACCGGTGACCGGGCTCTGGCATCGATCCAACATCTGTAGATTTCCTGCAGCAACCGTCAGTTCCCTTAAAATGGTGGGACCTTTCCCCTTTGGCCAACGGCCCGGGCTTCTTTCTTCCTTGCGCACCAGGGCAATGCCTCACAAGTATGGAACAGTGACGTTTTCGTCCCCGAGACGACCCCACCGAAGGTGGACTTCCCAGGAACACCCTCATGAACCGCCCCTTTCTTCTGTCTTGTCTCGCCCTCGGTGCCCTTTTCGTCGCCTGTGATAGCAGCGGGACCGGGCCATCCACAGACGACCAGATCGCCTCGGTGGCCGTGTCTCCGCCCTCGGCCTATGTGGAGATCGGACAGACCGTACAACTCTCGGCCCAGGCGGTGAACAATGAGGGTGCCCTTCTGACCGCTCAGTTCACCTGGAGCTCATCCGACGAGTCGGTGGCTACAATCTCGCAAGCCGGCCTGGTTACCGGTGTAGCCCCGGGGGCGGCCACCATTACCGCAACGGCCCAGGGAGTGCCCGGCTCTGCATCGGTCCTGGTGGTGGACCTCTCAGAGCCCAATCCACCGTCGAACGTCGCGGCGTCTGCAGTTTCCAACACCGAAGTCGATGTAAGCTGGTCGGACAACTCCGACAACGAGGACGAGTTCCGGATCGACCGGGAAGTCGTTCTGGCCGGTGCCTACGGCCCGGAGGTGGGGCCGCAGAAGGTGTACGCAGAGGTAGGAATCGTCGGGCCCAACGTCACATACTTTTCGGACGCGGGACTCCTCTCCGGCACTTCCTATCGTTACAGGGTCCGCGCATGTAATGAGAACGGGTGCTCCGACCCCGGTGCCAACGAAGGCGAGGTGACCACCTACCAAGCCTTGGTCATCCAGACCACCACACTTCCCCATGGATCGATAGGACAGGCCTACGAGCAGGCCCTCTCGGCATCAGGGGCCAATGCGTCCGCCACATGGAGCGTCTCCGAAGGCACACTCCCGGACGGAATTACCCTGAGCGGTGCTGGGGTCCTGAGCGGAACTCCCACCTCCGCCGGAACCTACACCTTCACAGTTCAGGTCGACTGGGGTGGTCAAACGGCTACGCAGGAGCTCACCCTGGAAATCCAGGCCGTCTTGACCGTCCTGACAACGTCTCTGCCGAACGGCGTGGTCGGGTCGAGCTATGAAAACACCCTGGAAGCATCCGGAGGAGACGGAACGTATGCCTGGTCGGTCATCGTAGGGTCGTTGCCGGATGGATTGACCCTGGCCCTCAATGGGGCCTTCTCAGGGATTCCCACCTCCACCGGAACCTTTCCCTTCACGGTCCAGGTCACCAGCGCCGGAGAAACCCTGGTCGCGGATTTCTCCATCCGCGTCTTCAATCCTGTGGTCATTACCACGGGGCCCCTCCCCAACGGCCGAGTTGGAGACGCCTATTCCGTTGATCTGAATGCGTCGGGTGGAAACGGGTTCTTCGACTGGTCAATCGTCGCCGGTGCGCTACCGACGGGGCTCACCATGGATCCAATGACCGGGCTGGTGAGCGGATCCCCGACCACCGAGGGCCTGTTCACCTTCACGGTTCAAGCCACCAGCGCCGGGATGACGGGGTCGAAGGAATATACGATTACCGTGAACCCGGCTCTTTCCATCACCACTACGGTGCTCCCCAACGCCCGAGTGGGAATCATCTACAACTTCTTCCTCGATGCCGACGGGGGTGACGGAAACTTTACCTGGGCCCTGGTAGGGGGAGTGGTCCCTCCGGGGCTCAGCCTCCACGTCAACGGTGTGATCACCGGTACTCCGAGCCTGGCTGGCACCTTCCCCTTCACGGTGCAGGTCTCCAGTGCCGGGCTCACGGCCACGGCCAATTTGACCCTGGGGGTATATGAGTTTCTCTCGGTGACCACCACTTCTCTTCCGGAAGGGCAATTCGGACAGGCATACTCCGCCACCCTCTCGGCCACGGGAGGGGACGGCGTCTACACCTGGGACATCTCGGCGGGAGCACTTCCCCAGGGTCTTTCCTTGAGTTCTGATGGAGTCATTTCAGGGACCCCCCAGGTCCGAGGGACGTTCAACTTCTCGGTCAGGGTTCAGAGCGGCGACGGGCAGGCCACCTTCAAAGCCCTCTCCATCACGATCCCGGTTCCCTGATCCCGTCGTACTGTACGGGAATTCCTGGATATCCCGCGAGGTCCTGTACACCCTCGACACGGGGAGACCTGGCTCCACCGGGCCATCGGGCCCATCTTCGCAGCAGCCGAGGCTAAATCCAAAAGCGGTGGAGCGGCCGTTGGGCCGAGCCCCCTTCTTTTCCTCTTACCGGGCGGGGCCATGGGCCATTTCGGACAAAATGCGCGGAAGGTGAGAAACCTGATCTTCAGAGCACTGTTTGCGGGAGAAGGGTGTTTCTGCCTGTACTGCGGGAAGACCTATCGGAAGTTCCTCCACCAGGGCGTCAGGGCCGAGGTCTTCCGGAAGACACGGGTGTCCGGAGCCGGATACATGAAGAACGTCCGCTGCCCTAATTGCGGCTCCAACCAGAGAACCAGACTCCTCCGTCTCTTCTTCGAACATCGGACGGACATCTTCAAACGACCCACCCGGGTCCTCCATATCTCTCCTAAACCACCTCTTGCCCATTTCCTCCGGAATCACGAGACCATCGACTACGTGTGTGGTGCCCTTTACCCCGAGCGTTTCCAGACCCTTGATGCAATCCGCGTAGACATCACAGCGATGGGGTTTTCCGATGAGGAGTTCGATCTGGTGATCTGTAATCATGTGCTGGAACACGTGCCGGACGACCGGGCAGGAATGCGAGAGATCTATCGGGTTCTCAAAATGGGAGGCTTCGCCGTGCTCCAGGTCCCCTTGGCCCTGGACCAGCCCGCCACCCTTTGTGACCCCGAGGTAGTTTCGGAGAAAGACCGCAAGAGGTTGTATGGGCAAAAGGACCATGTCCGGCTTTACGGGCTGGACTATCTGGACAAGCTGGCGGAAGTTGGATTCGTGGTCGAAAGGGACAATCCTCTCACGAATAAGTGGATTTCCGACCTGGGGCAGCATTGCCTGGACAGGAACGAGGACGTGATTCTTGCGAGGAAAAACGCAGCAGCCTGAACAGATCCCCTCAGAGAGGATTTCCATGGGAAAGATGATCGGCAGTGCCCTGGGGTTCCTTTTGTTGCTGGTCCTGGCATGCCAGGCGGAAGTCTCAAATCGGCCTTCAGGATCCCCCAAGCAGGGCTTGAGAGTCTTTATCTCCGTAGACATGGAGGGAATCGCCGGCGTAGTGGCTTCGAGGGAGGTCAGCAGCTCCGGCCCCGACTACCAGTATTTCCGTGAGCTGACCACCTTGGAGACCAACGCCGCCATCGAGGGGGCCCTGGCGGCGGGGGCTACCGAAATCGTGGTGCGGGATGGCCACGGATCGAAGAACAACGTGATTCCCCACATGCTGAACAAGGAAGCCAGGCTCCTTCGGGGTGTCACCGATCGGCCCGAGAACATGATGCTGGGTATCGACGAAACCTTCCATGCGGTCCTGTTCATCGGATACCACGCCAAGGCTGGTACCGAGGAGGGTATCGTGGCCCACACCTCCACCGGGAACGTAATCGACCTCTCGGTGAACGGTGTTTCCCTTCCTGAAGCGGGCTATAACGCAGTTATCGCTGGCCTTTTCGATGTTCCTGTGGTGTTGGTGGCCGGAGACAACTGGATCTGCCACCAAGCGACGGAGCTCTTTGGAGACGTGACCACGGTGGAGACCAAAGTGGGCATGGGGGCGGCTGCTTTGGGTTTGCATCCTGAGGTGGTCAGAGACAAAATCCGGGAAGCCACCACCGCCGCCCTGTTGGACCGGGCCAATTATGAGCCGTATCGGCTCGAGGCACCCTATACCATGGTCCTGAGGGTCAGAAACGAGAGGGATCCCTACCCGGGAGCGGAGAAGACCGGGGAAGGTGAATTCACTTTCACCAGCTCCGACTTCCTGGAGGTCATGAACGCTTTCAACGCAATGAAGTGAACAACAGTATTTGAAGAAGGAGCCGACGAGATGAACATCCGAAGGAGAGGTTTCGGGGTCTTTTCCTCAGCAGTCCTACTCCTGGGCTTTGTTTTAACGTCTGCCTGTGCCGGCCCCGAGCCCGATGCCGGCGAAGAGGCAGACGTGGCCTACATCAATGGAAACATCTACACGGTTGATGCCGATTTCAGCACGGCCACGGCCCTGGCGGTGAAGGACGGTCGGTTCGTCTACGTCGGTGACGAGGCCGGGGTCCAGGCCCACATCGGGTCCGGCACTGATGTGGTCGATCTCGAGGGCCGAACCATTCTCCCGGGCCTCCACGATTCCCATGTCCACATCCGCTACGGCGAACGGGAGTTGTATCCCCAGATCCCCGACATCAGGACGAACCTGGGAGATTGGGCTTCGGTGGAGCAGATGCAGGCGGCGATCCGGCGGGCCCTGGAAACGGGGGAAGGGCTGCGACCCGGCCCCGAGCCCCGTTGGGTCGTGCTGAGTGGATGGATGTCGGCGGTGTGGGATCCCCCGGTCTTCAGGAAAGAGCTTCTGGACGCCGCCGCTCCGGAAAACCCCGTGTTCATCAGCCGCTATACCCACGGGAGCGGTGCCAACAGCAAGGCCCTGGAGCTCGCCGGGATAACCCGTGACACCCCCGACCCCGAGGGTGGGCATATCAAGAAGGACGAGAATGGCGAGCCCACCGGGGAATTCGTGGAGAGAGCCCCTCCCGAACTCACCAGCCTCATCCCTCCCGTTGCTCCGTACACGGACGAAGAGAGGGATCGGAACCTGGTGGACGGGACGGCTCTGGCCGTGGCCAGCGGACTTACTACCATCCACGGCGCCAGCATGACAGGCTACGACGAAGTCCAGAGGAGGATCAGGCTCTACGACGAGGGCCGCCTGAAGATCCGGATCAACGAGATGGTCCATCCCAATACGGCCCGGCGGTTGGGAGAGCCGCTGAACCATGAGAACAGGTACTTCGTCCGTTCCGTGAAGGAGTTCGCCGATGGAGCTTTGGGATCCAGGGGCGCTCTCTTCATGGAAGAGTACAGCGACTATCCCGGGTTTTTCGGCGAGCCCCGCCGAACGGAGGACGAGCTGGCCGAACTCGGCACGGAGCTTCTTCCCATGGGCTTCAACCTGAGAGTCCACTGCATCGGTGACGGCGCCAACCACGCTGCCATCAATGCCTTCGAGCGGGCCATGGAGGCCACGGGCACATTGGGTGAGGATGCCCGCATGTCCCTGGAGCACGCCCAGGTCTTCATCCCCGAGGACATTCCCCGCCTCCCGGAGCTGAACATCATCGCTTCCATGCAGCCCCTCCACGCCACCGAAGACATGAACTTCGCAGTGGACCGTATCGGGGAGCAGCGTTTGGAGTACGCTTACATCTGGAGCGACCTCATCGACCTGGGTGTGCACCTGCCGACGGGGACGGACTACTCCGTATCACCGTACAATCCCTTTTTTACCTTGCACGCAGCCATTACTCGACAGGACCGGGAGAACAATCCGCCGGGAGGATGGTATCCGGAGCAGGCCATGACCCGGGAGGAGGCCCTCCGGGCGGCGACCATCGAGGGCGCCTACGCCATGTTCGCAGAAGACGATTTGGGCTCCATTGAGGTCGGAAAGCTGGCGGACTTTCTGGTCATTCCCGTGGACTACATGACCGTTCCCGCGGAGGACATCTGGAAGATCGAGCCGGACCAGACGGTGATTGGTGGAGAGGTGGTGTATTCGAGGCAGTAGGGCATGGGGAACTGACAGTCCAAGGACGACCCCGGTTGGAGTCAGCCAAGCGCGATCCTCCGGGGTCGTTCCGTGATCCGGATTCTGAAAACATCACCCGAAATCTCTATGCTTGCCCCAGGTGCACTGGTAAACATATGTTTTGTGGTGGTGGCCGACGGGGCTGGGAGGGGCCTTCTACACCCATCGGATGAAAGCATTGCCTGAGAGGTGCTTGTCCTACAGTATTTGAAAGAGGGGCGTACAGCGATCACCTGCTGGCTATCCTGTTTCTCTCCGAGCCTCCTCCCCTGTCGAATCGGAAGAAAGTGAGTTCTGCATCATGGCCCGAGAGCGGTTTA
>JASFVN010000209.1:0-8078 GCA_050049805.1 Gemmatimonadota bacterium | reverse complement strand
CGGAGGGCAAGCCTCCTTCGAGGAAGAAGCGCTGGCTCTCTATCAACGGGACCCCGGGGCCCTGGAGGCCTTCCTTACCGACTACTCGGTGGGCCTGGCCAACCGGGTCGTGGAGCAGTGGTGGGATCTGGGCGATCAGCTCTGGGTCCGCTTCAACAACCGGTTCTGACGGGAGAATACGGCCTGGGAGGGCGAGAGCCGCCACTGTTCTCAGCACCCCTGGTCCATAGGCCCTTCATATCTTGTTGCGAATGAGACCCAAAGTCATCTAAGTGGTTTTCCCTATTGCTACGGGTATTTCCAATCCTTAACTTGGTTAAGCCTAGGAAACGAGTCCACGAGAAGGACAGGAAAACCATGGCTTCCACAAAGAGGGGACTGCTGATCTTGTTGGCCCTGGCTCTCTCAGGGTCCGTTCATCCACTTCTTGCTCAGCGGGGACGAGGGGGAGTCGGGCTGGGTCTGAACGGGCTGGGTCCACGTCTCGGCGAAAACATCGAGATTGCCCTGGCGAACCAGGCCCAGCTGGGCCTTTCGCCGGATCAGGTCGCATCGCTGCAGGATCTCCAGGCCGGCATCCAACGGGACGTGGTCCCACTGGAAAACGAGATGGACAATGTCCGGGCAGCGATCTTGAGCGGCGAAGCCAATCAACTACAAGGGATCACATCCCTTGACGAGATCTGGCTAGCCTACGACGAGGCCGCTGCACCCTACCGTGCCGGTATCGCATCAGTCCTCACCACCGCCCAGCACGCATCTCTGCAGCAGATGATGTTCTCCACTCGGCCCGTGTGGGGCCTGGGGTACGGAGCCGCTGGAGTTGGCCGGGGAGTTGGAGTCGCCACCGGAGTCGCGCCCCGCCTGGGCCTCGGCAGAAGTACTGTCTGGGGCCGGGGGGCCGGACTCGGGCGGGGCCTCGGCTTGAGGGCAGGGGTCGGATATGGGCTTGGAAGAGGCGCCGCAGTAGGATTTGGCCGAGGGCTCGGCCGCGTAGGCGGGCGAGGGCTCGGTCGGGGAATCATCCGCAGCCCTCGCTGATTCTCGAGAGTCGGCACGGATTCAATAGGCTGGACTTCCCTGGCCCGGCGGAGAGGACCGGGCCAGGGTTTGTTTTAGCGTAACAGCCTACTTCTTCCCTCCCAGGAAACCTCCCAGGAACTTTTTCCCCGCGTCGGCGATGTCGCCGGCGTCCAGGCCGTCCCCTTCGTCGTCCAGCAGCCCGCCCAGCAGGCCCAAGGCGCCGGGGGACATCTCTTTCGCCCTCTGCCCTTCACCGGAGAGCATGCTGGCCAGGGCGCCCACGTCCATCCCCTTCTGCCGCTTCTCACGCCCCAGGGCCCCCATGACGATGGGAGCCAGCATGGGCAGGAGCCCGGAGATGGCACTGGAGTCCAAGCCCGTCTCCTTTGCCACGGCCGATTCCACCGCCGAGCGACGGCCACCCAGGGCGTGCTTCAGGATGCCCTCGCCGTCCTTGGCGTCGCCTCGATTCAGAAATCCCGGAAGATCGTCCAGGATTCCCCCGTCGTGGTCCTTCTCCAGAGCTGCGGCGAGAGCCGAAGCGCCCGACGACTTCTTGGAGTTCCCGGCCAAGGCAGCCATGAGGGCTGGGAGGGCCGCGCCGATGGCCTTCTGAGCCCCGGCCTGGTCCGTTCCCATCTGACGGCCCAGATGTTCAGCCGGCGATCCCGCCAGCTGATTCTGCAACATGTCGAGCAATGACATCTCTCTTCTCCCGTCCTAGAAATTCACCACGATGGCAACCGTGAAGATGCTGTCCACCTCTTTGAGGGGCGTCAGCACCGTGAGGGGCGTCAGCACCGTCGTATCATCAAGAGGTATCTCTGTAAGAGCCGGGTCTTTGTCGTAGAGGAGCTGCAAGCTGGTCTTCAGGGCCAGCCTTTCAGACATGGCCACGGAGATGGAATTGGTCCAATCGGCCCGGAGGTCTTCCGTGGCGTTCAGATTCTGGTCCACCGCAAGAGTACTGGTGAAGCCCGTGGTCTCGGTGACCTTTCGGAAATAGTCGTAGGAGCCCCGAAGTCCAAAGAATGAATCGTCTGCATCGGGGTTCTCGACCACGTCGTCCTGAATGGTGTAGGTGATGCCCAGATCGGTCTTGAAGCGCCGGGTCTCCTCCTCGAACCACGCCTTGCCGGCTCCGCCTACGAAGCCGTAACGGTTTTGGATCCCGGCGAAGGTGTTTCGATCCCAATCGGCACCTCCGAAGAGGAACACCGCATCCCCCAGCGTTCGGTCCAAGCGGCTCTTGACGAAGTAGTTCTCCGCCGTCACCTCGGATTCGGTGGACTCGGAAATGGTGAAGTTGTCGAAAGTACCCGAGGCGGTTCTGGTGGTGGTCCCCGACTCTGTCCGGATGGCTCCGAAGCTCAGCTTGAAGGCCGTCTTTTCCCATAGGTGTTCGGCCGTGTTCTTCAGGCCGAAAGTGCTGGAGGAGGCGTTCCCCGCCGTGAGGACGAAGGTGAGCTCGGCAACATCCGACCACCCGAGGGGACGCTCGTCCTGGGCTGACAAAGCCCCCGGCAACAGAACCGCGGCCAGAAATCCGCTCCCCATCGTTGTACCGATCCAACGACGTAATCTCATCGGTTCAATCCCTTTCTTGTTCGCATTCCAATACGTCAACTACTCTGTAGAGCGGCATATACCCGCCAAAGTCACATAGGTACCCGGCCTGTGACCTCCCGAGCCCCAAGAGAGTCCGAACCGCTCGTAGCGGACGGGGGCGGGGAAGCCCAGGTTGACGAGGGTGCCATCGTGACCTACAAAACTACGGTGAAGGTCGCGTTTGGCGTGGCGTCCCGACTCCGGAAGAACGGGCCTCCGGGCCCGTCGGCATCACCACGTCGCACCATCGAAAGCAACGAAGGAGCGAACATGGGCCAGAAGCCCGGAGACCTCTATCTCGGCCAACTGCTGGATGAGAGCACGTCGAAGCCCACCGAAGAACGGCTGAACGTCGCCAGCCATGGGCTGACCACCCACGGCGTCATCGTCGGCATGACCGGGTCCGGAAAGACCGGGCTCGGCGTCGTTCTCCTGGAGGAGATCCTCTCGGCAGGGATCCCGGCACTGATCCTGGACCCCAAGGGGGACATGGGAAACCTCCTCCTCAACTTCCCCTCCTTCGATCCCAGCGAGTTCGAGCCCTGGGTGGACGAGGGGGAGGCCAGGAGAAAGGGCGTTTCAGCAGCGGAGCTGGCGGCCTCCACCGCCGATCTCTGGAAGAACGGGCTTGCCGGTTCCGGGATCACTCCGAGCCGGATGGAAGATTTGAAGCGGAGCGTCGACTTCCAGATTCTGACGCCCGGTTCCTCGGCTGGAATTCCCCTCAACGTCATCGGCGACCTTTCTCCCCCTGACCTCTCCTGGGATGGAGAGGGAGAAACGATCCGTGACGAGATCGAAGGTCTGGTGTCGGGGATCCTGGTCATGGCCGATCTGGACCACGACCCCCTGACCAGCAAGGAGCACATTCTCCTCTCCAACCTGGTGGAGCACGCCTGGAAGGCCGGCCAATCCCTGGACCTGCCGAACCTCATCGGGCAGATCCTCCAGCCCCCCCTCCGGAGGTTGGGAGTCTTCGAGCTGGACACCTTCTTCCCGGAGAAGGAGAGGACCGAGCTGGCCATGCGGTTGAACGGAATGGTGGCATCCCCCTCCTTCGCCGAATGGATCCAAGGGCATCCCCTGGAGATGGACACCCTCCTACGGGCTCCCGACGGCCGGCCCCGAGCGTCCATCGTGTACCTCTCCCATCTGTCGGATTCGGAGCGGGTCTTCGTGGTGACCCTCCTCCTTTCCAAGCTGGTGACCTGGATGCGGAAGCAACCAGGGACTTCCGAGTTACGGGCCCTTGTCTACGCCGACGAGGTCATGGGATTCGCCCCTCCCACGGCGGAGCCCCCGTCCAAGAAGCCCATCCTGACCCTCTTCAAGCAGGCGAGGGCCCACGGAGTCGGGATGGTCCTGGCCACCCAAAACCCGGTGGACCTGGACTACAAGCTCATGTCCAACGCAGGAACCTGGATGGTGGGGCGACTCCAGACCGAGCGGGACAAGGCCCGCATCATCGAGGCCCTCCGCTCCGCCTCCGGGGAGGTGGACGTCTCCGAATGGGACGCCCGGATCAGCGGGCTCGGGAAGCGGCAGTTCGTCCTCAAGACGGCTCGCTCGGCCCAACCCAGCCTCTTCACGACACGCTGGGCCATGTCCTATCTGCGAGGGCCCTTCACCAGGTTGGAGTTGCAACGGCTCAAATCCGAGGCTGAGGAGCAGCAGCCTACCAGCGGTGCTGCCCAATCGGTCCAAGCCGACGCCTCGACTCCTTCCGCTCCTGCTGCCGGCGTTGCCCGGCCCCCGGCACAGGACGCCGAGGCCCACCCTTCCCTGGCACCCGACGAGAGCCCCGTCCCGCCGAAGGTGGCTCAAGGCACCGCCGTTCGGTTCCTGGATCCGTCGGCTCCATGGGGCCAGAAGCTCGGAGTGGTGCCGGGTGGACGGCGCCTGGAAGCGGGGCTGGCAGCCCGGGTCCGGGTCCTTTTCGACGACCGGAAGGGAGACCTGAGGCACGAGGAGGAATGGGAGGCGGTGTTCTATCCCATCGCTGATCCGCTCCCGGTGGAAACGGCCCAGATCGTCGATCACGATGCTCGGGATTTTCGGGACGAACCCTCGGGGGACGTGGTCTATGCCCTTCCTGAAGCTCCCTTGGACGAAGCCGGGTATTTCCGCTCGTCCGAGCAAGCCATCAAGGAGCACCTGTATCGAACCCTGACGGTGACGCTCTTTCAAAATCCGCAGCTCAAACTCTACTCCCGGGTGGGGGAAACGGAGGAGGACTTCCGTGAACGGTGCCTGGCTGCGGCCGAGGATCAAGCCGACGCCGAGGCGGAGAAACTCCGAGACCGCTACGAGAGCAAGCTCAAGACGGCTCGGAACCGGGCTTCCCAGGCAGAGCGCCGGGTCCGCGAGCTCGAGGTGGACACGGACCAGCGGCGCCAACAGGAGCTGATCGCCGGCGCCGGGGAGGTGCTCTCCATGTTCCTGGGGGGGCGCCGGAGGACGCGGAGCCTCTCAGGTATCGCCTCCCGCAGATCTCAGACCCGCCGAACCAGGGAGCGTCTCCGGAGCGCCGAGGAAAAGTTGCTGGAATACGAGGAAGCCATCGAGGAGCTGGAGGAAGAGCTTACCGAGGAGCTCGAGGAGATCTGGGACAAGTGGAATGCCGTCGCCGAGGAGTTGGACAGCTTCGAAGTCGGTCTCGAAAAGACGGACATCGCCGTAGACGATCTCTTCCTCTTCTGGGCGCCGGTGAGATGAGGCCGTGAGTGCCCGGAGGGCCCCTGCTCGTAGCCACCGGTTTATGGCATAACCCTCAACGAAGTCGCTTGATCACCTCCGCAGCATACATCCTCACTTGACGGTCCTCGTCCGCCCGGAGCCCCTCCAGGGCCGGAACCGCATCCGCCGACCCGATGCTGAGGAGGGCGATGACCGCCTCCTCCCTGACCCAACTATCTTCGTCGGATAGGCAAGCAACAACGGAAGCCGCCCCCTCCGGAGAGCCCAGACTCGCCAACGCCCGAATTCCCACCACCCTCTCCCGGGCGCTCTCGGACCGGGTCATGTCGATGGCCATTGGACGGATCTCCTCTACTCCCAAGGCGGCCAGCGACTGAAGAACTCCGATGCGAATATGGGAAATCGAATCTTGAAGTACGGGAAGGAGGGGTTGGATGACCCTTTCCTCCCCAAGGGTCCCGAGGGCAGCGCTGGCGTGCCAGCGAACATCTTCCACCGGGTCTTTCACGGCCACGGTCAGGGCTTCAAAAGCTCTGCTCGACGGGTTCTGTTCCAGAGTGATAGCCGCGAATTCCCTGACGTCAGGGTCTTCATCCTGCAGGAGCTCCAGAAGGCCATCCACGCCCGGCTCTCCCTGGCGGGCCAGGCTATGGGTGAGGGCTGATTGACGCCGCCAATTCTCTTCCTCACGAATCTCCTGCACCACCCTGCCCACATGATCTCTTTGAGCCTCCTCGGAACGAAGAGCGATAGCCAACCGCTCCAAGCCGTTTCCGTAGAAGAGGAAGGAGGCTCCCATCAGGAGAATCGCATAGAAGCCAAGACCCCCCGCTACCTGCCACCCATTCTCCGGCCGGTCCCTTCGAAAAAGGATGCGGAATGGGAGGGCAAAGGCCCGCTCCACAAACGCCGGCAGGGGAAAGAGGAACGGAGCGCTCCGGCGGTAGGCCTCGTACTCCTCGCCGTGGCGCTTGCGCATGTTCAGCTCCTCGATCATCGCCACACCGATGATGACCAGGGTGGAAAGGAGCCAGGGGAGGCTGGCGCTGATACCCCAGGATCTTCGGGGATATTGGGCAGCAAGGATCAGGCAATAGAGACCATACGTCCAGATGATCCACCCCAGATATTGAGGGTGCCGGGAAATCCGATATACCCAAGATCTGGCCACGTTTTCCTTCCGAGCCCTCGCCTGTAGCCAGGCCAGGGTGCCGAGGAAGAAGATCAAAAGCCCAGAGCCGATGAAGAAGTAGACGATGATCCAGAAGCCACTCATGCCAAACTGAGCGAACCCCCAGCGCAGGAGGTCATAAGGGGCCCGAATCACGTCACCCAATCCCGACATGGAAAAGGATACGTCGAGGACGGGTAGCCAGAGGATGTTGAGAAGACCCAACCCGGCCAGGAAAAACATGACTCCGGCGAACTGGGCGAAGACCGGAAGCATGAACGCCAGGGCACCGAGGGTTGCGATCCCGGACCTCCTGGTGGCGAAACCCACACCAATAAGCAAAAGGATGGCCCCGAAGCAGAGGTAGCCCACCTCCCTGATGTGGTAATGGGAGATGAAGAGCTCGGTCTTGATGTCGCTTATTTCATCCGAATGGGAGTCGATTCCGGGAGTGGGGACGGTATCGATGATGGCTTGGTCGACCATGTAAGGAAGCTCGACAGAAGCAAAGCTCAAACCTACCGTGAAGACCAGTGCAAGTACGACCAGGAATATCGAGCGAGAATTCTGGCTACTCATCGTGCACGCTCCAATGTTGGATATCGTGCCCTCGCCCTCTCAACGCAAAACCCGCCCACACCTCGAAGGCACGGATCTTATCGTGCCCCCCCCTTCCCTGACCTCACCGCCCCTTCCATGTCCCGAGGGCACGGTCGGCTTTCGAGGTTGCAGGATCGATGCCGCGGATGACTTGCAGTTAACAGGGCTAAATAATCGGGGATTCGCCCCGGATCGGAGCCTTCATGTCTCAGAATGAGGCGCCGTCCCCTGGATCAGCTCGAGCCATCCTCCAGACGGTCCAACACGCCGTCTTCCACCGTGGCCACAAGCTCGTTCATGAGCTTGGTGAGCTTTCGCATCCGGTTGCCCACGGTGTGACGGAAGATGCCCCGGGCCAGGGCCCAGGTTCCCCCCAAGGCCACCAGAGGGAAAACAGTGGCGAAAAGGGCCGATCCCAGTGCCCCGAGCCCTACGCCGAACCCTACACCGAACCCTACTCCTGTCCCCCCACCACCCACGATCCCGCCAAAGAGGGCCCCCGCAAGGTTCCCGTACCGCTCCTCGAGGCTGAGGCGGGTTTCCCCCCGGCCCACGCTCACTGTCACCATGAGGGCCCTGGTCTTCGAGGAGTCCTCGGACTGCCAGGTGAGGTTCTTTCCCAAGAGGGACGGATGCCCTACCCCGTCGGCGGCACGTTGAAGGAGGGGTACCAGGCGCTCCAGCGATTCCTGGCTTGCCTCTCCCCGAACGACCCGCTCCAACTCGAAGACGGTCGGGGCACCGAGGAACGGCGAGGATTGAGGCGCCAACATCGTAAACCCGCCTGAAGAGGAGTCGAGTTCGAGGGCGGCCTGACGAACCAGAGACGGATTGATGCCCGCCTCCAGGGCGATGGATTCGATCTCCTCGAGGGTGGGCCCATCAACCTTGGCCGGGAGGGCCGGCCTCTCGCTCTCGAGCTCCGCAGCCCGCTTCAGCAGCCGCTGGACTTCTTCATCGCTGTAATGCCGGGACGAGC
>JASFVN010000018.1:0-31832 GCA_050049805.1 Gemmatimonadota bacterium | reverse complement strand
ACCGGCACATCGGTCCCGTGGACGGTTTTCGCGTCAGTTCTGGTCGTGGTGGGGGTGCTCTTTGAGCGGTTCCTCATCGTCATCCCGGGTTTGATCCACCCACCGGAACTGTTTCCAGGCTGGGAGATTGCCGACGAGGTCCTTTGGGAAGGAGTGGTCAACTACGCCATCAGCCCCCTGGAGATCCTCCAGACTCTGGGGGTGATCGGGGCCATCGGCTTCGCGTTTGTGGTGGGATTGAAGATGATGCCGCTGGCGCCAACGGAAGCAAGGGCTTTACCGGCTCGTTGATTCCAGGATTCGCTTGCCCGGGGGTCGGCTGCGGCAGGCCCCCGGGGTTTATTCTATCCCGTGGCGAGGAAAGCCAGCAGCAGCAACCCCGCAGCGACCCCCAGCCGCTTCCAGAAGCTACCTTCCTTCATGGTGGGCTCCCCTCGCTTGGTCCATACCACGATGACCCCGCAGGAGCTGGTCCCGAATTCCACGGGAACGGAAGACGAGTGGTAGACCTCCACGGCCTCCAGGTCCATGGTCTGGAGGAAGTGGTCAGCCCCTTCAGAGGTCATGAGCCGGGCGCCATCCACCCAGAGTGTGGGCCTGCATCCCCCCCGCAATAGTATGCTCTGCTCGAGGGGACCTGTCGGGACCACCCTGGCTCCCGGGACCATCCGGAAGATGTCGCTGAAGAGCAGAGGGTTCCGCTCCTCGATGTCCTCACGGTCGAGGAATGTCCCGATACGGGTTCGTCGCCGTTCCTCGAAATCCCTCAGGGGTCCGAGGGGGCGGCGTTCCGACACCACTACCAATGGCTCGAGAACAATGGGTGAGATCGACATGGGTAAGCTGAGATCCAAAGTGGTCTCTCCCTGGACTTGGAGGGTGTCCCGGAGATCTCGGTATCCCAGAAGAGTGACGATGATTCGGTAGGTGCCGGAAGGTACATCCCTGAAAAGGAAGACTCCACCTGAGTTGGTGACCCTGGTCCCGATCCCACCGGTGCCGCCGGGGCCGGCAGCGAGAGACACGGCGGCTCCAGCCAGAGGGTTCCCGGACTCATGCTCGAACACCTGGCCCCGGACCACCGAAATGGAATCGACGGGCTGGGGAAGGACGGGAGCGGGCCAAAGGCCTGCCAGCCCGAGGGCCAAGGCCGGCGGAAGGCCAAACCGCCAGGATCTGCCGATCCGAGAACACCGACGGAGGATTGGAGCCATGTCCTCACTACCTACGAGGGGCATAGTGGTTCCTTTCCATGGCCTTGAAGATCCCCCCGGCCCTGGCGAGAGAAAAGGAGGGGGCGGTCATCGACCGCCCCCCCTGAACTTTGAGAGACTATTGGATCAGCGGATCTCCACCCTTTCCGTTGCCGTTCCTCCATGGAAAGAGTCCACGGTGAACTCCACCCAGCCACTGCCGCCGGAACGTTCCACCAGGTAGCGGAAGGTCATTTCCGACTGGCCCCTGAGGCCGAACTCATGGTTGTTCTCTCCAACCGACATGGCCTGTGAGGTATTGTTCACCGGATCGATCTGGGTCATACCCTCGGGAATATCCAGGACGGTGACACCGCCCGAGGAGCTGAAGCTGATCTTGTCCTGAACGGCGGTTCCCAACTCCCTGTCCCGGTCGGAAAACGTGGGGTATACACGGTCATTCTTGACGGTGACGTCGACCCAGTAGAGGTCCCCCGCTTCGTGGGTGATCTTGATCCCATCGATCTCCACCCTCGGAAACTGGCTTGCACAGTACAGAACGAAGTCGGCGTTCTTCTGGGCCTCCATCTCGATGTACCGGGCCGGTGGGGTCCTCTGGGTGTGCTTCTTCTGGGTCCCTCCGATCCACACTTCGCCGAGGTCCGGGTGGTTGACCTTGTGGGGATCAACCCAGCCTTCCCCATGGAGCTCCGTGTCGATCCAGAGCATGGTCTCCTCCTGAGACACCCGCCCGTCGTCGTTGATGTCGGCGGCGAAGGCCGGAGATCCCCAGAGCTCGATGAGGTAGGCATAGGCCCCCAGCATCCCATAGGAGGCAGCTTGCGCCTGGCCCGAGAGGCCACTGAAGGTGGGCTCGTAGTTCTTCAGGATCCGGGCCCCCATGGTGACGATCTCCGTCTGGACGTCGAGGTCGTGCCGGTACTCGGGGGCTACCTGGCGGTCAAAGAGTTGGGCGTATTTGTTCTCTGCCCGCATCTGAGCCAACTGCTCCTCCGGCGTCATCCGTTGCCCCCGGCCCGTTCCGTACGGACCTGTGGCTGCCTGCCCCTGGGCCCCTGCCTGCACCGCGTTGGGAGCGGAGAACATGATCAGGCGGCCGGTATTGTGATAATGAAAGCTGGCGAAGATGTTCGGATGCGTCCTCTGGAACTCGTAGACGTTCCTGGTCTCGGGCTCGGACATGGTGTAGGGCCACCCGGCCGAGAGATTCCACCCGTAGGGATAGTTCCGGTTCGGGTCCGGTCCCCCGATATCGTCCTCGTTGATCCGGCCGTCCCCGTCGTTATCGTATCCCTCGGACCCTATCCGAGTGAATCGCAATACCTGTTCGGTGTTGTCGGTGACCTCGATGAACTGCCGACCGTCTTCCGAGAGCTTGAACCTACCTTCGGGATCTTCAACGTACATGTTGGAGAGCTGGCCGTCGCCATCCACGTCCTCCGTCTGATCCTCGTCGTATAGTCCGTCTCCGTCGTTATCCTCGGGACGGTAGGGCTCCCTGGGATTGTTAGGCGTGTTGGGGAAGCGAACGAAGGAGTCGTTGGCGTCCACGTTCAACCCCGGGAGGATGTAGAAGGTGGTGGTGTTCAGTAGCTCGTGGACAAAGGGGTCGTAGTCATATCGGGTCAGAAGGTACCACATGACGTAAAGGGAGCATGTGATCCCGTTCACCTCGTTGCCGTGGACGGCCCCGTCCACCCACATAGCCGGCTTGGTGTCGTGAGCCCCGGTGGACTTCGCCGTGAGGGTGAGGAGGAATTGATCCCTACCCATCCGGCTCTTTCCGATACTCTCGATATCCGCCAGGTGGTCATACTCCCGCTGGATTTCGTGCATGATCCCGGTCCACTCTTCGTACGAGTAGTACCGTTTCCAGTTGATGGGAAAGTCCAGCTCCCCGTGGTATCCACCCGGGTTCTCCTGAAGCTTGGACTGAGCGAATGCCGGTTCCAAGCCCGCCGTCGTCAAGAAGACAGCGAGGAGGCATGCCGGCAGGAACCTCAAGCTCGATTGCGTACGCATGATTTCCTCCTCTCCTAGCGGACCGTGAGTTCCCGAACCTTGGTGCCGCCCTTCTGGGAGGTCAGCACCAGTTTCAACGGTGAGTTGCCTTCAATGGAAACAAGCCACGTCACCTCCCGGGTATTCCCTGACTGGGCACCTTCTCCCCCCCCTCCAAACTGGGCCATCCACTGCTGGCGGAATTCGGGTGGGATGTTGGCGGGCATCTGAGGGGCGCCAGCGGGGCGGGCGGCTTGACGCCCGCCGGGGCCTCCGGCTGGCGCTTCGGCAGAGGGGATCTCCATCACACCTCCAATGGTCCCCAAGCTCTGCCAGGCACCTCCCTGGAGATATTCCACCCGATCCCGATCACCGATGAGCCAGATGGCGTCATCCCTGTTTCCGGCCAGGTCTGCCCCCCGGGCCAGATGGGTAGCGAGTTGGCCACTATTCTCGACAGTGGCAGTGACCTTCACAATCCGGGTCCCTCCGCTGTTGCTGAGGGTCTCGGCGGTTGCCTCGGTTATGGCCAAATTCGGCAAGAGGCCGGCCTTGAAGAGCTCGAACTGCCAATGGACGTCGGCAACCTGCTCAAGAGAGGGGCCCGGCAGGGCATTTCCGCCCACGTAGGTGGAAACCCATCCGCCGACCTGGCCGCGACCCAGCTCCGGGTGGTTGTAGTCTCGCCACGGAACGAAGATCTCGCCGTCAAAGGCGGTTTCCTGGTAGTCCAGGAGGGCGCGGGTCCAGATGTCCCGATCGTCCTCGCCGTTGTAGCCCGGCAATCCCCGGGTGTCCCGACTCCAGCTCCAGAGCTCCGTGGTCATGGAGTAAGCGCCGTATTGTGCGTAGGCCCAGTCGATGAAGATTCCGTAGCCGTACGGTCGATCCCCCCGGTAAGGGGGCCGCCAGAGCCGGTCCTGATCCTCCTCATCGGGATGGAGTTCTTTGTACTTCGGTCCCATGATCTGGTCGAAGACCGCCAGATCCTCGGGGGCGATTCGGCTGTCGGGCCAGCGGGCGAAGGGCCGGTATGTGAACCCGCCGGAGGTATGGAAGGATTGAACCAGAAGGATGTTCGTATTGTTGGTGAAGAACTCGAGGATCGCGTGGGCCTCGGGTGATGATGAAGCGTAGTAGCCGCTTCCTCCCTGCTCGTCGTCGTTGTTGAACCACCCTTCGGGGAAGTTCCGGTTCACGTCGATGCCCCGCTCCGGGTCCTCACCCCGCCGACCGTCTCCGTCATTGTCCCGATCCTCCCCCACCACGGAATATCGTTGGGCGGTGGTCTCCTCGTCCCGCCCAAGCTGCCGCATGTGACGGGGGTCGGTCTCGTCGATGACGTACCGTCCATTCTCATCGGGATACCGGAAGCTGGTGATCTTCCCGTCACCGTTCAGATCGTCGGGTCCGTCCTCATTGATCCGGCCGTCCTCGTCGTTGTCCACTTCCATGGAGTTCTGGCGCTGGGAGATCCCCCGTTGGACGGAGTTGTACACGCCGTCGGGATTCACCACGGGGCAGATATAGAAGACGTTATCGTCGATGAGCTGGGTGATGTTGTCATCGGACCCGTAGCCGGAAACGAGCTTGTCGATGATGTAGAGGGTGACCTCCGTCCCTGTGTACTCGTTCCCGTGGGTTCCGCCGTCGATCCAGACGCCCGGCTTTCCGTGGTACGACTTCATGGGCGTGACATTATCCACGCCCTCTCCCCGGGGATTCCGGAGCTCCACGTGCCGATCGATGGTGGTCCCGTTGTTCATGCGGGAGATCACCAGGACGTACATGGGTCGATCCATGTTCGTGCGCCCGATTTCGATGAGCTCGGTGATGTTGGAGTACTCTCTGGCGACCCTCTGGATGTAGTCGACAGCGCCGTCATACCCGTGGAAATCGTCGAAACTGATTGGAACCCGCTGAGCCGCTGCCGACTGAACGGACGCCAGCAGCAGGCAGGCCACGAACCCCGCGGCCAGCCTGGGGGTCAGTCCGAGCAGGCGACGGCTGCTTCCCTTCTGGCAGTATCGGTTCATCCCAGATCCTCCCTTGTTTGTCCCGAGAGAAACGGTATTCTTCCAACCCTTTTCTTGGTTGAAGATCTGCTCAGTTTAGGGTTCCCGGAGCCTTGGGGCCACTCGCCCATCGTAAGGGAACCGTAAATCGGGGCTTGGCCGGGGGAGCCTTCCCGCCCCATAATGCCCGGATCGTTTGTTCGAGTGCCCAGCCTTGGAGGCCTTGTCGATGGGTGACACCAAACGCACGCCGACCCTCTTCCAGTCCCTTATCCCCATTATCTGCATCGCCCTCTTTCTCGGGGTGGGTTACGGGTATTTGAAACTCCGGATCGAATTTCTCCTCATTGCGGCGGCTGCGGTCTCCGGGATCCTGGCTCTGAGGCTCGGCTACACCTACAAGGAGATGGAGGAGGGTATCGTCCACAGCATCTCCAAGGGCATGCCGGCCATGATGGTTGTCATCGTGGTGGGGATGCTCATTGGCACGTGGATGTCGTGTGGCGCTATCCCCATGATGATCTTCTATGGGCTGAAGATCATCTCCCCGGCGTTCTATCTGGTGACCGCCTGCATCGTGTGCAGCATCATCTCGGTGGTGACGGGAACCTCCTACGGCACGGCAGGGACGGTGGGTGTCGCCTTCATCGGCATCGCCCAGGGGCTGGGGATCCCCCTCTCCCACGCAGCGGGCGCCATCGTGGCCGGATCCTACTTCGGCGACAAGCTCTCCCCTTTCTCCGACACGACCAACCTGGCTCCCATCGCCGCCGGGAGTAATCTCTTCGACCACATCAAGCACATGCTCTGGACCACCACCCCGGCCTGGCTGATCGGGCTGGTCCTCTACTACTTCATGGGCCGGGGCGTGGAGGGATCCCTGGAGTCTGAGCAGATGTCCCAGATCATGGAGATGATCCCGGCCACCTTCCGGTTCAGCATTTTCCTGCTTCTACCGCCGGTCATCACTCTCTACGCCGCCATCACGAAGAAGCCCACCATCCCGGGGATGGTGGTGTCGTCGGTGGTGGCCATGATCCTGGCCATGATCTTCCAGGGCGTAAGCCTGGTGGACGCCGTTGACGCCATGGTCCACGGGCACACGTCCGACACGGGCCTTCCCCTGGTGGACACCCTCCTCACCAAGGGTGGCATGCTGAACATGATGGACGTGACCCTTATTGCCCTGTGCGCCTTCGCGTTCGCCGGGATCACCCAGAAGGCTGGGATGCTGGATGTCCTCCTCCAGCATATGACCAAGTTCGCCCACAACACGGGGCGGCTGATCGCGGCCACATCCCTGTCCAGCGTAGCGGTGGCGGTCATGACCGGGAGCTCCTTCCTCACTCTTCTCATTCCAGGAGAGTTGTTCTCCCCGGCCTTCAAGAGGATGGGGATCGCCGCAAAGACGCTCTCCCGGACCCTGGAGGACTCCGGAACGGTCATCGTGCCCATCGTCCCCTGGAGCATCGCCGGTGTTTATATGGCGGGAACCTTGGGTGTCCCTACGACGGAATACGCTCCTTTCGCCTTCCTCTGCTACACCGGCGTCGTGTTCGCCTGGCTCTACGGTTTCACGGGGTTCGCCATCGCGCCGAAGGTTCGGGAGGACGAGACCATTCCCGGGAGCTAGGGCTCCACTGAGGTAGGGCTCCACTGGTAAGAACCTCACTGAGCCGGGACCCGGGTCAGACCCCCAGCCGTTTCGCAACGGCCTCCAGCCGGGGATCGATGGGCTCGGGGCGGACCACGCTCCGGGAGGCTCCGGAGAGATCCTTCAGGCCGTGGCCGGTGATGAGGAGGACGATCTGCTCGTCCCGACGGACCAGGCCCTTGGAGAGGGCAGCCTTCAGGCCAGCGACGGCGGCGGCAGCCGCGGGCTCCGCCAGGACTCCGGAGGTTCGAGCCAGGGAGGGAATGGCCTCGAGAATCTCCGGGTCCTGTACCGCCAGGGCAGCCCCCCCGGATTCCCGGATTCGGCGGAGGCAGAGGAGGGCGTTTCGCGGGGCTTCCACCGTTAGGCTATCGGCCACGCTCGCGGCTCCGGGGATGGGCCTGATCTCGGTGGCTCCTGCCTGCCAGGCCTCTACGATGGCCGCAGCTCCGGAGGGCTGTATGGCCAGGAGGCGCGGTGTGGCCTCCATCAGCCCGCCGGTGCGAAGGTCGGCGAATCCTTTGGCGATGCCCGCCAAAATGACGCCGTCGCCGGTGGGAACCACCACGACGTCGGGCTCTCCAGGCGCGAGGTCGAATGCGATCTCCAGGGCGGCGGTCTTCTTCCCCTCTACGGTGAAGGGATTCAGGGCCGTGTTTCGGTTATACCACCCGAACTCTTCGCAGGCCGAGAGGCAGAGTTCGAAAGCCTGGTCGTAGGTGCCGGCCACCGGAAGGACCTCCGCTCCATAGCTCAGCATCTGCGTGAGCTTGGCCGGGGGTGCGGAGTCGGGGACAAACACGACGGCCCGGATCCCCGATGCGGCCGCTACGGCTGCCAGCGCCGTGGCGGCGTTTCCCGTGGAAGCCGTGGCAACGGTTGAATACCCGTATTCCATGGCCTTCGCCACGACGAGCCAGGAAGCCCGGTCCTTCGTGGATCCACTGGGATTGAGGGTGTCGTCCTTGAGCCAAAGCCGGGGCGTCCCCAGGGCCTCTCGGAGACCCGGAGCCGGAAGGAGGGGGGTGCCCCCAACGGGGATCGCCGGCAACGGGCCTCCGGGCCCGATGGGAAGAAAGGCTCGAAGGAACTCCGGGCTCGAGGGTGCGGCCTGGGGCCAGCTTTCGGGAACGGTGTGGAGAACGACCTCCAGCACTCCCCGGGTCGGCAAGCCCGGTTCCTGACGTTCGGCACATGCCGGGCAGACCAGGAGCTTCGGATCCTCCCGGTAACGTTGGCCGCACTCGGTGCAGCAGAGCTCGAAGTCCGCCATCAGAAGTCCGCCCTCACATGACCAGGGCCATGAGGGCCTTTTGCACGTGGAGGCGGTTCTCGGCCTCCTGGTACACCACCGACTGGGGGCCGTCGATGACCTCGTCGGTCACTTCCCGACCCCGGTCGGCCGGCAGGGGATGCATGTAGATCATGTTCTCCTTGCCCAGGGCCATACGTTCCGCGTCACAACGCCACTCTGGATAAGCCTCGATGAGTCGGACGCCCTCCCCATGGTCCTGGGTGTGGATTAGGGGACCCCAGGACTTGGGCACCACCACGTCGGAATCCTCGAAGGCGCCCTCGAACCGATGGGTGATCTCGAAACGGGCGCCGGCTTCCTCCGCATTCTTCCTGGCCCGCTCCTCGATGTCGGGCATGAGCCGGAACTCGGGGGGATAGGCCAGGGTCACGTCCATTCCGAAGCGGGGCATCATGAGGATCAGGCTCTGGGGAACGGAGATGGGCCTCACATAGTTGGGGGCGCTCGTCCAGGCCACTCCGAGTTTCAGGCCTCGGGTCTCGCCGAACCGCTCCCTGATGGTCAGGTAGTCAGCGAGGATCTGGCAGGGATGGTAGACGTCACACTGCATGCTGATCAGCGGCACGGTGGCGTGCTTCGCCACCTCCTGCAGGTAGGCGTTTCCCTCACCGAAGGTGCAGTGTCGAATGGCGATGCCTTCTCCGTAGCGGGAGAGAACGTTGGCGGTGTCCTTCGCGTTCTCGCCGTGGCTGATCTGCATCCTGTCGGGCGAGAGGTAGATCCCGTGGCCCCCCAGCTGGGTGATTCCGGTCTCGAAGGAGTTCCGGGTCCTGGTGGAGGAGTCGAAGAAGATCATGTAGAGGGTTTTCTCCGTCAGGAGAGGAGTGCGCGTCCCCTCTTTCCGCATTCTCTTCAGCTCCGAGGCCAGGGAGAAGAGTGTCTCCAGCTCCGACGTGCTCCAGTCCTGGGTGCTTATGAAGTCCCGGCCCTTGAGCTCGGGCCTCAAGTACTGGTCGATCATAGCTCGTCCTTTCGTGCTGCCAGGACCTCTGGCACCAGGCTGAACACGGCGGTGGCAGTAACGAGATCGTCGACGCTCACGTGCTCTTCGGTCGTGTGGGCCAGTTCCTCCCGGCCGGGAGCGAAGCCGACTGTGGAAATCCCGTGTCGACCCATGGTGGCCACACCGTTGGTCGAGAAGGACCACCTGGAGATCCGAGGGGGCTTGCCGGTAACGGCCGAGACCGCGTCGGCCATTCCCTGGACCAGCGGATGTCTTTCGGGCATGACCCAGGCTGGGAAGAACTTCTCCTGCCGAGCCCGCTCTCCTCGCCAGCTCAGAGCGTCGTACTCCAGGAGCTCCACCGCCGCGTCCCCCATGCTCGGCAGACTCCGGATTTCCGACAGGGCTCCCTCCACCGTCTCTCCGGCGGTGAGCCTCCGGTCCAAGAACAGGCGGGCCGCCGCAGGAACGGCGTTGAGGGAGGCGGACGTGCACTCAAGCTGCGAGGCGACAATGGTTCCCCTTCCCAGGAAGTCGTCGGCTGGAAGGCGGTGGTTGAGAGCTTCGATGTCCTTCAGGATCGGCGCCATCTTGTATAGAGCGTTCTCCCCCTCCTCGGGGTGGGCGGCGTGGGAGGAGACACCCCGGGTCGTGATGGTGGCCTCCACCCTGCCACGCTGTCCCCGGTACACCCCCAGATCCGTGGGCTCTCCGATGACCACGACATCAGGGCGGATACCCTCGTTTTCGATGAGGTGAAGGAGGCAGTATCCGTCGCAATCCTCCTCCATCACCGATGCGGTGAGGTAGAGGGTCACATCGGCGGGGAGGCCTTCGGCCAGGGCCACGGCAACGCCATGGGCCATGCAGGCAACCCCGGGAAGCTCGTCCACGGCACCCCGGCCCCAGATCTGGCCGCCTTCCATCTTCCCCTCGAAGGGAGGGAGGGCCCACGCCTCCGGATCGCCGATCCCGACGCAGTCGATGTGCCCATCCATGAGAATCGTCAGAGGCCCCGAGCCCACCCGGGCCACAACGTTCCCCAAGCGGTCGAAGAAGACCTCGTCGAACCCGAGCCTCTCGTACTCGAGGCGAACCCGCTGGCAGCGCTCGCCCTCCCTTCGGCTCTCGGCGGGAATGGCTATCATCTCCCTGAGGAAGCGGACGATATCATCCCGCCGGGCGTCGGCAGCCCGAAGGGCCCTTGCTCCGGCGTCAAAATCAGGCTCTCGGCTCACACTGCACCTCCTTCGGATTGCATGGCGGCCAGAACTCCCGTGTCTGCGTTGAAGGATTGGATGGCTTCCTCCCATTCGGGGAGAAGGGCTGCTACTCCGCCCCAGAAGCCTGGATCCCACAGGGCGTTCAACTCCTCCACGGTCCGACCCTGCTGCTCGACCCAGGTGAAGTACTTCAGGTTGTGGATGGCCTTTCGGTCCGTGAAACGGAGTTCTTTGAAATAGTCGGTGGTGGCTCCCAGGAGGAACCGCTCGTAGTCCACATGGGCTTGGAGGGTGGTGTAGCTTCCCCGCTCTTCCGTCATCTCCACCAACCTCGTGCGGTAGAGCTCCACCGAGTCGGTCAGAGAGGTCAGAAGTACGTCTCGTTCGTCCATCTCGAAATGGCGGGCGGTTTTGATGGCTGCCAGGAGGTTGCAGATACTGGAGATGCCCAGGAGGGGGAGGGCCTCGACGGCTGCCTCCGAAACGCCCAGGGCCACCAGCGCTTCCTGGCCCTCCGGTTCGTTGAACAACCTGAGGAGCCGCATGGTGGCCTCGTCGTCGATGGCCGTCACAACGTCGGTGTTCCTTACGTTGTGGATCCAGGGGATGTGCTTGTCGCCGATCCCCTCGATGCGGTGGCCTCCGAAGCCGGCCATGAGGAGGGTCGGGCACTGGAGAGCCTCGGCGGCAACGATACGCAACCCCGGGAAGCACCTTTTGAGATAATCTCCGGCCGCAAGAGTGCCTCCAGACCCCGTGGCTCCTACCCAGGCGGCGAACCTGTCATTGGAGCCGGCCAACCGTGCGAACACCGATTCCGCCGCGGGCCCGGTGACGCCAAAATGCCAGAGATAGTTCCCGAACTCGTCGAACTGGTTGAAGATCACGGCCTCGGGGCGGGTTCGGCGGATCTCCCAGCACATGTCGAAGATCTCTTTGACGTTGCTCTCACAGCCGGGCGTGGCTATGACTTCGGCCCCGATCTCTCTCAGCCATTCGAACCGTTCCTGGCTCATCTCTTCGGGAAGAATGGCAACGGGATCGCACCCCAGAAGGGCGCTGTCGAAGGCCCCACCCCGGCAGTAGTTCCCAGTGGACGGCCAGACGGCCTTGTGGACCGTCGGGTCGAACTCTCCCGTCACCAACCGGGGAACGAGGCATCCGAAGGCTGCTCCCACCTTGTGGGAGCCCGTGGGGAAGTGCTTCCCCACCAGGCCCACGATCCTCGCCGGGACCCCCGTCAGTTCCCGGGGGAACTCGATGGCGTTCACCTCTCCGAAGAGGCCGGTGCCCTCGTCGTTGCGCCAGGTGATACGAAAGAGGTTGCTGGGATCGACGGCCTGCATGTCCACCTCGGGCAACCTTCGCTTCACGGCCGGATCGATGCGATCCGGGTTGGTCATCTCGGCGAAGGTGGGGATGAGGATGCCCCGTTCCCGACACCGCTCCACGGCCCGGGACCTGGCTTCCTCGTCAACGATCATGGCCAAGGTCAGATCTCCTTTTTTCTCACCTCTCTCCGGGAGCAGAGAGGGCTCAGGAAGTCGGGAAGGCTCACGGTTCGGGAGGGCCCAGAAAGGGCGTGTTCCCCTCCAACGCGTGGAATCGGTTCCAGAGGGCCGGCGCCACCACCCTCGCCTCTTCCGACAACGCCTGGGGGTCCAGGGTCGTATGCTGAAACTCTTTCATGAGGACCTGGCCCCGGGCCACCGTGTGGCGGACCGGAGCCTCGCTTGCACCATAGACGAGGTGTCCGAAGAGGTTCTCGGCGGAAATGGGTGTCGGGGGAGGGGAGTCCACGGCGATGAGGTCGGCGGGGGCGCCGGGGGTCAGCTCCCCCAGCAGAGGCTCCGGGAAGAACGTCCTGGCCACGGTCTTGTTTTGGGAGAGAAGGGATGGCAGGGCCTGGAAACCCGACCCGGGATCTCCTGTCGACGCCCGGAGAGAAAGGAGGGCAAAACGGAGAGCCCGCAGGACGGCGGAGGACATTCCGTCGGTTCCCAGGCCCACGGGACAACCCAGGGAGTTCACGTACGGAAGGTCCAACCGTCCCACCCCGTTGTTGGCATTGGATTCGGGGTTGTGGATGATGATGGCGCCGGTCCCCGCTACGGACCGATAGTCGGCTTCCCGGAGGTGGATACCGTGGGCCAGGAGAGTCCGATCATCCAGGAGTCCGGCAGAGCCCAACCGCTGGATGGGTCCAACGCCGAAGGCTTCTCGGGATGCAGAGATGTCTATGGGATCTTCGGCCACATGGATGTGGCATCCGGCCTCCGGAGGCCGCCGGCGGGCAATGAGGTCCAGGGTGTCATTGGTGACGGTGAAGCTGGCGTGGATGCCGAACACGCCTCTGATCCGTGGATCCTCCCGTCGTTCCTGAAGAAACCGGAGGTTCTCTTCGATTCCGGCCAGGGCTCCTTCATGACCGTTCCGGTCCGTGACCTCGTAGCACAACGCGCCGGAGAGCCCGGCTTCCTCCAGGACCCCGGCGATGAGGTCCAGGCTTCCCTCGATGTGGCTCGGGGAGGCGTGATGGTCGAAGACTGTGGTGCATCCCCACCGGATACATTCGGCAGCCGAAAGGAGAGCCGAGATCCTGATGGAATCGGGATCCAGGGCACGATCCAGGCGCCACCAGAGCCGATCCAGGACTTCGGGGAAGGACCTCATGGCTTTGCCGGGATTCAGGCCCCGTGCCAGAGCGGAGTAGAAGTGATGGTGGAGATTGATGAGGCCCGGCAGAATGAGTCCGTCCCGGGCATCCAGGAGCCTGGCTTCAGGGTAACGTTTTTTCAGCTCTCCTCCGTCTCCGACCTCCAGAATGCGGTCATCCCGCCAGACAACGGCCCCGTCGCTGAACACGGAACCGGTCTCCCATCCCGGTATCAGGACCCCGTTCGCCATGATATGGGTGACGCTCATGCCTCTGCCCTCTTCTCCCTTCGGACCCATTCTCCTCTTCCCGCCATCCCGAAAATTTCCGCTCCATCAGGTGTCTGGGAGTAGACCAGTTCTCCCCTCAGGATGGTGGCTTTCACCCGCCCCACGAGAAGGTGGCCATGGAGGGGTGTATAGCGGTTCAGCGAATGCAGTCTTTCGGCCTGGACGGTCCAACGCTCGGTCTCGCTCAGCACGGCAAAATCGGCGTCCAGACCTGCCTCGATCCTACCCTTTCGGTTGTCGATGCCCAGGAACCGGGCAGGTCGGGAGGAGGTGACCTCGATCAATCTTTGGAGCGTCAGACGACCCTTTCTCACTCCCTCCGAATAGAGGAAGGGTAGCGACGTTTCCACGCCCGGGACCCCACCGTAGTCGGTCCAGATGGAACCGGTGGTCTTCTCCTCCGGCCACTGCCCGGCGGCATGGTCCGTGGCCACGTACTCCAGGTCGCCGGAGGCGAGGCCCTCCCAAAGTCCTTCCCGGTCCGCCCGGGACTTAAGAGCCGGAGCCGTTTTCAGAAGAGCTCCCTGGGCCTCGAGGTCTGCGGCGGTAAAGGCCAGGAAGTGGGGACAGGTCTCCCCGGTCATGGGGAGGCCGCTTTTTCGCGCTTCGGCGATCACATCGGCGGCGGCACGGCAGGCCACGTGGACGATGTGGACCCGGGCTCCCGTGGTCCGGCAAAGGTCGGCCATGGCCCGGACCGCCGACACTTCCACCTCTTCCGGTCTGGAGGCCGCGTAATCCAGGGGCCCGTTTCGCCCGGCCCCCTTCAGATTGGCTTCGAGAGCCTTTACCAGTTCCCGGTCTTCTGCGTGGACCCCCACGGGAATCCCGAGATTCCTGGCTTCCTGCAAGACCTCGAGAAATTGGGCGTGGGACAGATCCCGGAACGTATCCATCCCCGACAGCATGTAGACTTTGATGGAAGACACGCCCGCTTCCACGAGACCTCTCAGGTTCCGGCGCCAGTCCGGGGTTTCCATGGCATTGCCGGACACGCCTCCCCACAGCATGAAATCGATGTGGGCTTTGGGCCGGATCACGTCCAGTTTCGCTTGAAGGTTGTGGGGGGAGGTCACCGGGGGGAGGGAAGTGCAAGGCATATCCACCACGCAGGTGACGCCACCGGCCGCGGCCGCCCGGGTTCCGGTTTCGAACGTCTCCCGGTGCGTGAAGCCAGGGTCGTCGAAATGCACGTGCCCGTCGATGACTCCGGGGAGGAGGAGGTGGCCGCCCAGGTCGATGACCTCCGCGTCGCCCCCTCCGATTTCCTCCCCACCCCTTGCCACCGTTGCGATTTTGCCGTTCACCACGAGGACCTGGCCCGGGGCCGTATCGTTTTCCTTCACCGGCATTCTCAGGTTCACCAGGAGCTTTTTCATGGGGGATGCCTCATCTTCCTCCGGGATTCACCGGGTTCGGCCTCCGGGAATGAAAGATATGCTCCCAGACCGTCTTCATCCGCCAGAGGGCGGCGGTGTCGAAGACGGCCTCTATGGGCTCAGTGTCCTCGCGGACCGTGGCTGCTTCCTCCGCCGCGGAATCGGACGCCCTCTCCCACGCCAAAACCGCCAGGGGCTCCCATCGGAAGATGAAGATGTTGCCCGAGACGGTGAGTCGGGCCCGGTTTTCCCCTTTGATTACCTCCAATCGGTGGATCCTCTCACCCAACCTCGCCACGAGGACGTTCCCTTCGCCGTAGAACCCCTCTCTTTCCGAGTCTTCGAGGCGACCAAGGCTGGCGAAGACCCTCTCCTTCACCCGATAGGGTGCTCCCACCTCCGGGCAGTAGACTTCACAGTTCGAGCACTCGTTGCAGGCACCGTCGAAGACCGCCAGTTGGTGGTCGGTCTTGATGGTGAAACCTGCCCCTTTTGATGGTTTCAGCGGGCCACCCGGGGGTAAGGAGATGCGTTCCGTTTCCGCGGAAACCGGCTCGGGGTTGAAGACGAAAATGGCGTCGTTGGGGCAGGCCGGAACGCAGATGTCGCAGTTCAGGCAATCGTAGGTGGCGAGCTTGCTCTCCACGCTCCGCGGCGGCTTCGAGTTCCCTGCCCAGTGATACCGTTCGTCTTCCGGCAGGCGGTCGACGTAATCCCGGCCATTGAGGCGACCGGCGATCCGGGTGGCCGAGAGAACGATCTCGTTTCCGGGCAGGCCCGCCGCGGAGGCCACCTCCCTCAACAGGGTGGGGAGTGAATCGGGAGCCTCCAGGGCCCCTCTAGAGAGGGCTTCCCCTTGCTCCCGCCACACATCCGCCCCCCCGGGGGCCTGGATAAGGGCCCGGCGAATGGCCGCCCCTCCGTGACCTCCAACGGCCAGGACAAAGGCCTCCCTGGAACGAACACCGCATCCTTCCATCTCACGCCGTAGCGACCGAAGGTACGCCGGGAGGCGCCCGAACCCTCCCTGGCGGAGGAGATCGGTGCAGGTCGTGACCGGAACCATCCCACAGGCCACGGCAGCCGGGAAGTTCCTGGAGTCGATACCAGCTGAGAAGGAGACCGGGAACTCGAAGTCCAGGTCCTCCCTGAACCGCTGCATCAGGGACATGGAGATCACGTGAAGGGGCGGACCCGACAAGTACATGTACGGATCGTTTTGCGTGGGGAAGATCCGGGGATCGTTCTCCAAAACCAGGGTGTTGGTGAACTTGGCCCCTACGGTAGTGCCGAGGGTCGTGGCCTTCTCCTTCAGTCGACGAAGAATGAGAAGGGCATCGGCATACTTCAAATCCATCTCGAAAGCCTCCGGGCGGAGGCGGAGGTGCGTGTACCCCATCCGGTCATGGAGGAGGTGTCGGACCTGGCCGAGGCCCAGTAGGGTCGGGTTCAGCTTGAGGATCACGTGGAGACCCAGTTCCTCCATGAGGAAGAGGGCGATGGCCTCGATCTGGTTGGCCGGGCAGCCATGGAAGGTGGAGAGAGTGATGCAGTTCGAGATGGAATCGGGCAGCTCGAGGTCCCTGAACTCGGCCAGATCGCCGGCTAGCTGGCCTCTGAGCCCGTCCAGGAGAGCCTCCGACCTCTGGAGGGCCCGAATGAATTCTGTGACCTTGGGACTACGAATCCCGGCCAGGTCGTACCCCACACTCATGTCGAACACCGTCTCGAACCCCGCTGCCGACTCGAAAGTCCCGAAAGCCCTCGTTTGCTTCAGAACCTCGATGAGGTACAAGGCCTTGGCGTACTCTCCGAGGGAATCGGACACCCTCAACTCCTGCGACCACTCCACGTTGAATCCCACGTTGGGTACGTGGATACAGGGACGGGGGATCTCCAGGTCGTCCCGGACCTGAACGGTCTTCAGCTCCATGATCCGCCCACCGGCCAGCCACGCCAGAACGATGTTTTGAGTGAGTTGTGTGTGTGGGCCGGCGGCAGGACCTACGGGTGTGGCCGCCCGTCGCCCAGCGTGGGTGGCGGAAAAGTCGAAGGAGCCCTCGGGCCTGAACCACTTTCGCACCGGGAGGTCGAAGATCGAGCCGGCCACCGAGAGCTCTCTCTCCATTCGTCCGAGGAGCTCTGGGAAGGGGATGGGGTGCAGCTCTGCCATGGGCTTCTCAGGACCGCCGGGCCTTGGGAACGGAGGGAGCGGCGGCGGGGGCGTCGCTCATGGGAAGACGGCTCCGCCTGATCCCATCGAAGGCGAAGAGTGCCCCGGCCACGGCACCCGCGGTAGGCACCAGCCCGATCTCACCCACACCCTTGGAACCGTACCCCCCTACGTCGTCCGGGACCTCGAGGAGAATGACATCCACCGGTGGCGTGTCCTTGGCTTTCAGGATTCCAAGGTCCGAGAGGAGGAGGGAGTCGGGGCGGCCGTCGGTGCACGGGAAGTCTTCTGAAAGGGCATATCCGAGCCCCATGTGCACTGCACCCTCGATCTGGCCCGCGCACTGGAGGGGATTGACCGCCTTTCCAACATCATGGGCGGCCACCACCCGCTCCAGGCAGCCCTTGTCGTCCAGGATCACCACCTGGGTAGCGTAACTGAACGTCATGTGGGTGACGGGATTCTCCACATCCGTTCCAGGCTTGACGGTGAAATCGCAGACGTACTCCCCCAGATATTCCCGGCCCACCAGGTCTTCCAACGGCTCCCCTTCCAGGTCCCTGGCCAGCTTTTGCCCGGCGGCTTGTGCGGCGGCCGTCATGAGAGCGGTGGCTCTGGAGGCCGTGGTCATCCCGCAGAGGACCCTTGGATCGCTGACGGCCCGGACATCCATGCGGCCGGGGGGAATCCCCGTCTCCTCCTGGACGGACTGCTGGATGACGGTAAACAGCCCCTGGCCCATCTCGGTGAACCCGGTGAGAAGCTCCAACCGGCCCCCCTCCAACACCCGGATCAGAAGGCGCCCGGAATCGTCCAACCCGTTTCCGATTCCTGTGTTCTTGATGCCGCAGGCGATGCCGGCGAAACGGGCATTTTTGTAGACGTCCCTTACCGCCTCCAGGGTCTGCCTTATTCCGCAGCTTTCGGAGAGGAGCTGGCCGGTGGCGAAACGCTCTCCGGGTCCGAGGATGTTCCGCTCCCGGATGTCGTACCCGTCGATCCCGGCCTTCTCCGCCAGTCGATCCATGATGCCTTCCATGGCAAAGGCGGCCTGGTTCGCTCCGAAGCCACGCATGGCCCCGCAGGGCGGGTTGTTGGTGTAGACCGTTCTCGCCTCCACGTCCACGGCCGGGACGCGGTATGGGCCGCAGGAATGGCCGGCGGTTCGCTCCATGACCTTCATCCCCACGGAGGCGTATCCCCCCGTGTCCCCCACCATTCGGGCCCGAACGGCCGTCAGGCGGCCCTCCCGGTCCGCGCCGGCCACATAGTGGAGGGTCATGGGGTGTCGCTTCGGATGTAACAGCATGGACTGTTCGCGGCTGAGCACCGTACGAACCGGCCGGCCCGTGACCCAGGCAGCCAGGGCGGTCTGGGCCTGAACCGAGAGATCTTCCTTCCCTCCAAAAGCTCCGCCGTTGGTGACGAGCTCCACCTCGATAGCCTCCGCCGGCAGGCCCAGGACCGACGCCATCTGCCTCTGGTCTTCGTGAACCCCCTGTCCCTGGGTGTAGACCTTCAACCGGGCCCTGCCGCTGGGACCCAAATGAAGGGAATCGGGGTGGTCGGCCGGGACTGCCAGGCAGGCCTCGGGCTCCAGGAAGGCGTGCTCGATACGCTGGGTGTAGAAGGTCTGCTCCACGACGTAGTGGGAGGAGGCCAGGGCGTCGTCCACGTCGCCTCGGGTGAAGGCGCAAACCTCCAGGAGGTTCCCGCCCTCGTGGATTTCCGGGGCCTCGGGATCGAGGGCGGAAACCGGATCGGTCACGGGGTCCAGGACCTCGTAATCCACGCTTGCCCCCAGGATCTCCGCCGCCTTCTCGGCCGCGAACCGAGATTCCGCCAGAACCATCGCCACCATGTCACCCACGCATCGGGTGACCTCACCGGGGGCAACGAGGACGGGCCAATCCGGGCGAATCAACCCGACGAACCGGTCCCCGGGCACGTCCTCGGCGGTAATGACCCGCTCGACACCGGGCCTCCCGGCCACAGCCCGAGGGTCGATGCCCAGGACCCTGGCCCGGGGGTGTCGGCTCAACACCACGGAGCCGTGGAGCATGCCGGGCACTGCAAGGTCCGCGATATAGTCCTTCTCGCCGAGAACATGGTCCTTCCCCCGGTAGCGGGGGGTGGAGCTTCCCACTCCGGATTCGGGTTCGTCGTGGGAGGATCGGACGCCGGGCACGCTGCCCCAGAGACTGCCTCGACGCGGGGAGCTTCCCTCGCTGGGAGGCATGTCTCTCGCAGCTTCCGACGCCCTCAGGATCGCATCGACGATTCGGTGGTAGCCGGTGCACCGGCACAGGTGGCCGGAGAGGGCTTTCCTCACCTGAGCCTCATCGGGGGCCGGATCTCGGTCCAGGAGTGATACGGCTCGGGCCGCGATCCCCGGTGTGCAGAATCCGCATTGGAGGCCTCCTTCCTGGACAAAGGCCGAGGCCAGGATCTCCCGCTGCTCAGGGGGAAGTCCTTCCAGGGTGGTAACCTCCGCTCCCTCCACCGACTCCGGTTTTCGGAGGCAGCTCAGGACCGCCCGGCCGTTCACCAGAACGGTGCAACATCCGCAGGTGCCCTGGGAGGAACACCCATCCTTGGGGGAGGTGATCCCGCATACCTCACGCAGGACCTCCAGGAGGTTCATGCCCTCCTGACAGGGGACCTTCGTCTTCCGGCCGTTCAGGGAAAAGGATAAATCCGGCATCTAGGACCCTGGTTCAGGAAACGAAGGAACACACGTCTTTCAAACCGAAGTAGAGAAGGCGAGCGAGGACCGTCTCCCTGTAGTGGGCGGTGGAGCGGAGGTCGTCGATGGGCGCCACATCCTCTCGGAGCGGGGCCGAGAAGACCCCGGGGTCTGCCACAGGCTGGCCCCGGGCGAGGAAGGCTTCAACGGTGGGGCACCTCCGGACGGTGGGAGCCACGCTGTTCGCCACCACTCGCCAGTCGTTCCCTCTTCGGGTGACCGCCACCCCCACCTTGGTGATGGCCTGGGCTGCCCGTGCCCCGACCTTCTCGAACATCTGGAAGTCGTAGTCTCTCCGGGGGATCCGAATGCGCGTCAGGAGCTGATCGGGAGTCCGACGCATGGACTTGTACCCGCGGTAGAACTCCGAAAGGGGGTGCTCCACCATGCCCCTGGTGGACTCGAGGACCACGGTGGCGTCGTACGCCATGAGGACCGCCACCCCATCGGCCGCAGGGGAGGCGTTGACGATGTTCCCGGCCCAGGTCCCCCGGGTCTGGACCTGAACGGCACCCACCTGCCTTGCTGCCCTCACAAGGAGAGGAGCCTCTACCCGGGCCAGAGGATCCCGGACGATGTCCCAATACGTCGTCGTGGCTCCGAGGATCAGCTCGTCGTCGGCCCAGCGATGGCTCCGGAGGGCATCGATTCCCGAGAGATCCAGAAGAACGTGGTCTGGATCCCGAGCCTGCTGGGGCCAGTGAACCAGGAGGTCTGTCCCTCCGGCAAGGGGTACGGCCTCGGGGTGATCGGTGAGGAGTCGGCAGGCCTCCGGGACGGTCTCGGGGAAGAGCACCCTCATGGCGTTTCCCCCGGTTTGGGGGGGGCGGAGTCAAAGCTCCCGACTCCGCCTTTGGGCTGATCCAGCCAGGCCTGGAGCCCGTCGATGATCCCGTCATAGCCGGTACATCGGCAGAGGTTTCCGGCCAGGGCCTCCCGAAGGGTATGTGTGGTCAGGATCTCCGGATTACGCTTGATCCAGAGGGCCGTCATCACCACCCCCGGGGAGCACGCACCGCACTGTGTGGCGCCGCTGGCCAGGAAGGCCTCGAGCTGATGCTCGGGCACGGATTCGATGGTCTCGACCTCCCGACCCCTCACCTGGAAGGTCGGGATCAGGCAGGAGTTCGCCGGGAGCCCATCCAGAATCACCGTGCAGGAGCCACACTCTCCCTCGCCACAGCCTTCCTTCGTGCCTGTCAATCCCAGGGTCTCCCTGAGGGTGTCCAGCAGCCGTTCCGATGGATCCACCGATACGTTCACCCGGCTTCCATTCAAGACGAAGGAGATCTCCATCAGAGGCCCTCCGCCAGCTCCAGCAGGCGCTCTGGGGTAAGAGGTATTTCCAGGGGATCGAGTTCCAGGGCGACGGCCACGGCGTTCGCTACCGCGGGGGCCACGCCATCGAAGGGAAGCTCGCCGATGCCTTTGCAGCCCCGGGCTCCGTGGGGGTAGGGCACCTCCATGAAGTCCACACGGATCGGCGGCACGTCCCTGGAGGTGGGAACGACGTAGTTCGTGAGCTGGGCGTTGGCCATGGCGCCGTCCACCCACGTGCATTCCTCCGTCAAAGCCCAGCCCAGGGCCTGGACTACGCCACCCTGGATCTGGCCTTTTGCCAGGGTTTCGTTCAGCACTCGTCCTACCTCCTGGACCGCCACGAAGTCCCGGACCGTTGCGGTGTACGCCCGGAGATCGACCTCTACCTCCGCGACATAGGCCCCCCACCCATAGGCACCGTAGGCGTCCCCTTTGTACTTGTCCTCATCCCAGGAGATGTCGGGGGGTTTCTCGTAGCGAGCCATGCCCAGGAGCTCTCTCCCGGGCTCCTCCCGGTGGTAGTGCCGGATGGCGTCGAAAAGGATGTCCCAACCGGAAGAAGGGTCCAGGCCCACTTTGTTTCGAAGATCGTCGCAAGCCTTTTCCACGAGACGGCCTACGATCATGGAGGTCCTGGAGGCCACCGTGGGGCCGCTGTCCGGCACCCGATGGGTGTCCGGAGGGGCGATGACCACCTCTGAGGGGGGGCATCCAAGCCGATGGGACGCAATCTGCGTGAAGATGGTGGTGGCGCCCTGCCCCATTTCCACGTTCGCGGTACGGACCTCGACTCTCCCATCCGGAAGCCCTGCCACGTGGACAACCGAGTCCAGGTGAACCTCGCCGGCTCCCGTAAACCCAGCTCCGTGGAAGAACGTGGCCAGCCCCATGCCCCGCCGACGGTCCGGCGTGGAGGCGTTGAACTCCTGATGGTCTCGTTGCCGGGCTCGGAACTCGGCCAGGTCCAGTGCCCGCTCCATGACCCCGCACCGATCCACGCCATCCTGGATCACCTGTCCGGTGGCCGTCGATTCGCCATCCCTCAGGAGGTTTCTCCGCCGCAGCTCCACGGGGTCCATGCCCAGTCGGGCTGCGATTCGGTCCATGTGCCGCTCCGAGGCGAACTGGGTCTGGGGAGCCCCGAAGCCCCGGAACGCTCCGAAGGGGGGAGAGTTGGTGAGGACGGCCCGGCCGTCGATACGGACATTCTCGCAGTGGTAGGGGCCGGCAGCGTGGATCAGGCCCCGGCTCAGGACCACCGGGGAGAGGGTCACGTAGGCGCCCCCGTCCATGATGACCTCCACGTCCTGGGCGAGGAGACGCCCCTGGTTGTCCAGGCCGGTTCGGTGGCGGACAAGGGAGGGATGGCGCTTGGTGGTGGCGGCCATGTCCTCGGTTCGGTCGTAGACGATCTTGACCGGTCGGCCGGCTTTCAGCGCGAGGAGGGCAGCGTGGATCGCCAGGCCCGACGGGAATTCCTCTTTTCCGCCGAAGCCGCCACCCACCGCGGCCGGGGTCACCCGGATTCGGCTTGGATCACGATGGAGGGCGACCTGTAATGCACTCAGGACGTAGTAGGGGCACTGCATGGACCCGGATACCGTGACCACGCCGTTGTCCTCCCAGGCCATCATGCCCTGGGTTTCCAGGTAGACGTGCTCTTGAGCTCCTGTCTGGTAAACACCCTCCACGACCACTGGGGCGTTGGCCAACGCCTCGTCGACGTTCCCCTTCTCCGTGTGCAGATGCTTCAGCGTATTGTCGGCCCCGTATTGGATCTGGTCCGGGTGAGGGGGGCAACGAAAGTCCAGGACTGGCGGGTCGGGATCGATGACTACTTCCACCTGCCTGAGGGCCCGGCGCAGCTCCTGCCGGGAGGAGTGGGCCAGGAGGAGTACCGGCTCGTGGAGATGCCTTACGCGGTCCGAGGCCAGAACGGGCTGATCTCTCTCGATCAGATGTACGGTGTTCTCGCCGGGGATGTCCCCATGGTCCACCACCACGAACTGGGACCAGTCGACTTCCGGGCCGAAACGAATCGTCGAAATCCGGCCTCGCGGTGCGGGGCTCCTCACCGTAGCTCCCCAGAAGGCGTCTCCGGAGGGGAGGTCGTCGATGTACTTCTCATGCCCGGAAAGCTTGGAGAGACCTTCGACGCGTTTCACCGCACCTCCTGCCTGGAACCGGGGAGGAAGAGGTATCCCCCTACAGTCTGTATCCGCCCGGACTCCACTGCAACAAGGAAAGAGAGTTCGTTGGCCCCGAGTCGGGCCTCTTTTCTCCTTGCGGAGGGGGTGAGGAACACTCACCGTATTCCCACTATGAGAAACCACTTCAGCTGTACACGGCCTTTCCTGAGCCTCTTTGCACTGACGCTTCTTGCAGCCTGCGGGGGGGACGGAGCGGATCAGACGGAAGGCCCGCCTCCGAATCCTCTCATCCAGCCCGAGAACTTCTCGGCCACCGCCCCGGAGACTTTCGTGGCCCGACTCGAAACCACAAAAGGTCTCATCCGGATCCAGGTGACGAGGGAATGGGCTCCCTTGGGAGCCGACCGATTCTACAACCTGGTGAGGGGTGGGTACTACGACGGAGTGACCTTCCACCGGGTCATCGAGAACTTCATGGCGGAATTCGGGATTCATGGAGATCCCTGGGTTAACGCCTACTGGCGCCAGGCCACCATGGATGACGAGCCGGTCCGAAAGCCCAACACCCGCGGGATGGTGAGCTTCTCTAAGAATCAGCCCAACACCAGGACGGTCCAGGTTTTCGTCAACACCGACGAGAATCGGAACCTGGACGGGCAGGGTTTCTCGCCCTTCGGGGAGGTCATCGAGGGAATGGACGTGGTGGACAATCTCTACTCGGGGTACGGAGAGAGCCCCACCAGGGGTGGAGAAGGGGTCTACCCGGCCATGGCCATAGCCAAGGGCGATGAATACCTGGATGCCGAGTTTCCGCTTCTCGACCGGATCCTCACCGCCACTGTAGAAGAAACAGAAGGCTAGGAGTTCGGCTGGGCCCGGTTTAGATTCCCTACGGTTTTTTCTTTGGGAAACATGAGTTTCCTGGTGTGGGCATCTGTGGGCATGGAAGTGGCCGACGAGATAGCGGCCGGGCTGCGAGATGATGGGGAAGATCGGAAAACTGTTTCTGCTCCTGGTAGTCGCCGGCGCGATAGGGATCCAGTTCGTTCCGGTGGAGCGAACCAACCCTCCGGTGACGGGGGAGGTCGTTGCCTCGGACCAGGTCATGGGTGCCCTTCGCAGTGCCTGCTACGATTGCCACTCCAATGAGACCCAGTGGCCATGGTACAGCCGGGTGGCGCCGGTCTCCTGGCAACTTGCCAAGCATGTTCGGATGGGCCGCAGAAACCTGAATTTCTCCGAGTGGCAGGATATGACATCGGAGGATCAGGACGACGCGAAGAGGGAGATCTGGGAAGAAGTAGATGGAGGGTCCATGCCGCTTCCCGACTACCTGAGGATGCACCCAGAGGCGGTGCTGACGGATTCCCAGAAGGAGGCCCTCAGACGTTGGACCCAGGGCCAGGCGCCCGAATTCCCGGACTGGGATTGATGTAGGCCGAAGGGGCCCTCAATTCCCCGGGTTCTCCTCCCACACCTTCTTCAGATCTTCATACTCCGGCTTTTCCTTCACCTTCGTCCCGTCCGCGGTCCGCCCGATCTTGTAGGAGACGTCTCCCCGAGGAGTCTCCCTGACCTCTTCCTCCCGAAATAGCTTGAAGCGGCCCCACGGAGCATACCGGACGCCGAACGTGGAACTGTTCCGCAGAAGGAAGTCACAGGCCGACGGACCGTCCTTCGGTTTCACGAGAAGGCTCAAACAGAAAGCTGGCCGCCCCTTCTTGCCCAGGACCTGTGTCACCCATCCGTCCAGGGCCCCATGCTCCAGGGCTTTCTCCATGATCCAGGCGGTCCGCTCTCCGGTCTGGTCGTCCACGTTGCATCGGACTTCCAGCACGGTATCGGTATCGTAGGGAAAGGGCTCGGAAACGGGCGCACTCCATTCCTTCTCAGCGTGGCTGAAGGAGGTGTCCCCGCCAACTGCCGGACCTTCCTCGCCGTCCTCGAGTAGGGCGACCCTGAAGATGTTCGGGTACGGCCCCAGGTCCCGAGTGCCGGCTCCGGATCCCTGGGCGGTGAGGACTCCCCGGGGCCAGACATTCGTGAAATCCGGGCTCAGAGCCTTCAGGATGGCGAGGCCCGTGGGGGTTGAGAGCTCGATGTTCTCCAGCTCGATGACCTCCGGAACCGGCGCCACGGGCATTCCCACGGCTAATCGGGCAGAAGCGGGTGGGGGGACCGGATAGGTTCCGTGTTGGATTTGGATCGTCCCGCGGCCCAGCTTCACGGGGCTGGCCAGGACCAGATCCGGGGCTACGGTGGCGATACAAACGCCGGCCATGGCCACATCGACGACGGAGTCGACAGCTCCGACCTCGTGGAAGGCGACTTTTTCCACCGGGACGCCGTGGGAATCGGCTTCGGCCTCTGCCAGCAACCTGAAGACCTGGAGAGCAAATTCGACGGCTGCCGGATCCAACTCCGACTCCTCGAGTTGGCGAATCAGGGCGGTGTAGTGGTGGTGATGATGGGCGTGGTCCTCACCGACGTGGTGGTGGTCTTCCGCAGCGCCTTTTCCTCCAGCTACGACCTGTACCTGTTTGAATCGGGCGTTGGCTTTCTGGACGTCGGTTACCGAGACCTCGACGTCAGGCGCTTTGAGGAGGCGGGGAACGGCCTTGATGGCTTCCTCATCCACCAGCCCTGCATCCAGGAACGCCGCCGTGAACATGTCCCCGGCGATGCCGGCGAAGCTTTCGAGAAACAGGATTCGAGTGCTCATTCGAGGAGCCTGAGTCAGGGTTGGAGCCTTGAAGTGGTAATCATTCGGGTGCCTCTGCAGTCCTGGCCGAGGAGATGGCTCTGGCAACCCTGGCTGCGGCGATGCCGGCGGAAAAACCGTTGTCGATATTGGAGACCGTCACGCCTGGAGCGCATGAGTTCAGCATGGCGAGTAGAGCGGCCAAGCCCTGAAAGCTGGCGCCATATCCGACGGAGGTCGGTACGGCGAAGATCGGGGCTCCCACCAGCCCACCTACCACACTGGGAAGGGCTCCCTCCATCCCCGCCACCACGATGACTGCGGCTGCCTCACGCAGGCTCTCCACCTTCGATAGAATCCGGTGTAGCCCCGCCACCCCCACGTCGTAGATTCGCTGGACCGGAACATCCATAGCAACACAAACCTCCACGGCCTCCTCCGCCACGGGGAGGTCGGCTGTGCCTCCGGACACGACCGCTACGAACGGCCGTCCTTCCTCCGGGCCGCGCTCCTCCGGTGCGTGGATGAGAAAGGTCCTGCCTCTCTCGTTTGCCCGACCTTCCGGGAATTTTTCCCTCAGGGCAGTGGTTTGCTCCCGGCCCAGCCTGGTGAGGAGAACGGGTATGCCGGAAGCCGAGAGCCTCCGGGCGATTTCCAGGACCTCCTCGACGGTTTTTCCCTCGCCGTAGACGACCTCGGCCAGCCCCTGTCGGAGGTGCCGGTGGTGATCCAGAGTGGCGAAGGGGAGTTCATCCATGCGTAGAGGCCCATCCTTGAGCCGGTTCACCGCCTCTTCCGCCGATTTGGTACCGTCTGCCACGCCCTCAAGGAGGGCTCTGAGTTCCTCCGGCGTCATGACACTCCGCCTCCGGTTCGGTATCCCCCAAGATCGAGGGTCATCCACTTGTACCCTCTTCGGGCTCCTTCGGCTTGCAGTTCCTCCCGGCACTTCAGGACCACCTCCAGCTCTTCCGGAGCTGCTTCTACCCGAAGGAAATAGGCTCCGCCGGCCTCCCGGCATAAGCGTACCCTGAGGGTTCTCACCCCGGCTCCTCGGAGGATCCTTTCCATCTCTTCGACGTCCCGGAGTCGCTTGGGGGTAATCTCGATCCCCGTCATGATCCTGGAGCTGAGACAGGGGCTGGCCGGCTTCGCCGAAAGCGGTAGGCCTTCCTCCCTCATGAGGAAGCGAATCTCCGGTTTCCCCAGCCCAGCCTCGGAAAGGGGGGTGAGGACTCCGGATTCCCGAGCTGCCCGATGACCGGGGCGATCATCGCCATGGTCCGAGGCGTTGTATCCATAGAGGACCCACCGCAAAGCGGCTTCCTTGGCAACCTCCCTGGTGATTCGGAAAAGCTCGGCCTTGCAATGATAGCACCGCTGGCGATCGTTTCTCGAGTACGATGACAACTCCAGTTCCCTGCTCTCCCGCCATATGTGCTCCACTCCCAGGTGTGCGGAGAAGGCGTCGGCGTCCTCCTTGTCCTGAGTCGGCATGCTGGGGCTGGTAGTGGTGAGAGCTACCACCCGCCCGCCCGCGTCCTTGCTGGCCTCAGCCGCGGCCCAAAGGAGAAAGGCGCTGTCCATACCCCCGGAGAAGGCCACCAACACTCCCTCCCGAACCCGTTGGCCGAGATCGGCTTTCAGGTCTGCCAGCTTTGCGGCCGCCACGGCCTCGTCGACTTCTCCGTCGTCGTGCCCGGAGAGATCGAGGATCGGGAGATTTTCGTTCATGACGTCCGGGTCGGTGTGGTCTTCAGATCGGACCTGGAAGGTACCCAGAAGCGGGGTCTTTAGGGAAGCTTACCACTCCCTGACGCCTGGCTGGGCGAAGGAAGACCGCTCCCCGGGTTTGTTTGATGGCATCTCCAGGCTAACTTCGAGCCATGGACTCCACTACGATCCTCCTGGTCTCGGCCCTTTCCATCGGGTCAATCCACACCCTTCTGGGTCCGGATCATTATCTGCCCTTCGTAGCCATGGCCAAGGTGGGTGGGTGGACGCGCCGAAAGACCCTGGCGGTTACAGCCTTTTGCGGCCTTGGCCATGTAGCCGGATCGGTGATCCTGGGGTTGGTCGGCATCGCCTTCGGCCTCTCCCTCTCTCGCCTGGAAACCTTTGAATCGGCCCGAGGCACCTGGGCGGCTTGGGCCTTGATCGTCTTCGGCCTGGTCTACCTGGCTTGGGGTCTGCGGCGGGGGATTCGCCACCGAAAGCATGCCCACCTGCACGCCCATGCCGACGGGACGGTGCACGCCCACGACCACACCCACCATGGAGAGCATCTCCACGCCCACCCGTCGAAATCGGGTTCCCGGATGACCCCTTGGGTCCTTTTCGTCGTCTTTCTCCTGGGCCCCTGCGAAGCTCTGATTCCGCTTCTCATGTTTCCAGCGGCGACGGAAAGCTGGGCCACGCTCCTCCTGGTTACGAGCACATTCGGGATCGCCACCATCGTCACCATGATGGCGCTGGTCTACGCGGGCCTGGAAGGGCTCGAGCGTGCCCCCTTTCCCAAGATCGGCCAGTGGGGCCATGCTTTGGCCGGTCTGACGATTCTTCTCTGCGGAGTCGCCATCGAGTTCGTGGGTCTCTAGCCTTTCCCCTCGCCTCTCAGGGGCTTCCCTCATGCAACCCCGCCCCGCATCGACACAATCCAACTCGTTGACACGTAGAGGTCGTTGACGCTGCTGCGTTCCCGATACACCTGAACAAGGACTATGCCCATGGCCATTCGGGACTGGCTCAAGGTCCGTCCCCGGGGCCGGCACCTTCGTTGGGCCGTCCTCCTCTTTACCGTTCCCATCCTCCTCATGGGCATGGAAGCGTTGGTCCGTGCACGATTGGACCCTCTCTCCTCAGGAGATGCGGCAGTTCGGGTGTACGCTCGGCCCCTCTCGATCAGCCGGGGCGACTACCCGGACCGTGACGCGGTGCAGGAGCAACTTCAGCGCCTGGGCTACAGGCAAACCCGGGGCAGGGATGTGGGGGTCGGCGAGTATTACCTGGGTTCGGGGGGATGGGTGATTGGGCGCCGGGCTTTTCGGGGTGCCGGTGAGCCGGTGCAGGCAGGGTTCGCCGTCATCCGCCTCGACTATTCGGGCCGGATCTCGAGGATGGAGGACGAGAACGGCCGAAGGCTCACTCGGTTCTCTCTGGAGCCCGAGCTCATCGGGCGCCTCAGCAACCGGTCCGGAGCGGACAGGCTCCCGGTCCACCTGGAGGAAGTACCAGATCATTTGGTCGCCGGGCTGCTCACGGTGGAAGACCAGCGGTTCTTCCAACACGGAGGGCTGGATCTCAAGCGGATCGCCGCCGCTTTCGCGGCAAATGTCAGGGCCGGGCGGGTGGTACAGGGGGGAAGTACTCTCACCCAACAGTTGGCCAAGAACCTCTTCCTCAACCCGAGGAGATCCCTGATCCGGAAGGTTCGGGAAGCCATGATGGCCTTGACTCTCGAAGGCCGCCACACGAAGGAAGAGATCCTCCAGGCCTACCTGAACCACATCTATCTCGGTCAAAACGGAGCGGTGGCCATCCACGGAGTGGGCAGGGCGGCTCAGTATTTCTTTGGCAAAGACGTCACCTCTCTGGACATGCCGGAGTCTGCGCTTCTGGTGGCTCTCATCAGAGCCCCGAGCCTCTACTCTCCATTCAGGAATCCCGAGACGGCTCTGGTTCGCAGAAACCTCGTTTTGCGGTTGATGCGGGACGACGGGGTGATCACGGAAGACCAGTACGAGGTCGCTTCCAGCACTCCCCTTGCTTTGCGGGCCAGAACAACACCCATCAGAAGCGCACGGTACTTCGTGGACTACGTTGCCCGGGAGCTGGAGGAACAGGAACGGGCACAGGAACGGGAAGGGAAGGGGGGAGCCCCACGGACTCCGGCTGTGGTCACCACCCTGGATGCCAACCTCCAGCGTGCCGCGGAAGAAGCTGTCCGTGAGGGTTTGCAGCGTCTCGAGAGCGACTTCGATTGGCTCAGGGCATCGGAGGCGGGGGAACCTCTCCAGGCCGCTCTGGTGGCCATGGATCCCCGGACAGGTGAGATCCTGGCCATGGTGGGTGGAAGGGACTACGGGGGCTCTCAGTTCAACCGGGCGGTGGACGCTCGAAGACAGCCGGGAAGTGCTTTCAAGCCCGTGGTGGCCCTGGCGGCACTGGCACGCCCCGACTCGGACCAGGCCGAGAGGCTGGAAGCCGAGGAGGAGTCGAGAGGGCGAATGGGCTGGGAAGTCTCGTCCGGTTCGATTGTCTTTGCGGACTTCGACACCGACGCCCCGACCGGGCCCCAGCCCCCTTTCACGCTGGCGTCCGTTCTGGAGGATGAGCCGCTGGAGGTTGAGACACCTCTCGGTGTGTGGGAACCTGCCAATTATGACCGGAGCTTCAACGGGAGCGTTACCCTCCGGGAGGCTCTCGAGCGCTCGTTGAATGTGCCATTTGCCCGCCTGGGATTGGCTGTGGGCCCTGAGCGGATCGTGGAGACCGCCCGGTCCATGGGCATCGAGAGCCCCCTGAATCCCTATCCGAGCCTGGCCTTGGGCGCCTCGGAAGTATCACCGTTGGAGCTGACGCGGGCTTTCGGGGTCCTGGCGTCTGGGGGGTTCCGGCCCGAACCAAAGAGCTTGTTCTACCGGGAAACCGAAGGCGAGCAGGTTTACGAAGCAGCTGAGACCTATCTGGTCACATCTGCGTTGCGTGGGGCTGTGGAACGGGGAACGGGCCGAGGTATCAGGGAGCGGGGTTTCCACGGTGATGTAGCGGCAAAATCCGGCACTACCAATGACTTCCGGGACGGATGGTTCGTGGGATATACGCCTTCCCTCGTGGTGGGAGTCTGGGTGGGGTTCGATCACGGAAAGCGCCTGGAGCTACCGGGAGCAGGTGTCGCTCTGCCTATCTTCGCTCAGTTCTTGACCGAGGCCCTGGGCTCTTCGGGCCGGGAGGGGCCGTGGGGGGACGGGGGATTCTCCTATCCTTCGGGATTGGAGATGGTGGATGTGGATCCGGCCACGGGCCTGAGGGGTGGCTGGGGATGCAGGGGCGAGCCGGAGTTGTTCCTGAGAGGTAGCGCCCCCAGGGAGAGCTGTGGCGGGTTTCAGTGGGGTGAGGAGATCCGGCTGGATAGTCGAACGCTTCGTCTCCTGCTGGAAAGGGGTGGTGAGGAGGTGTCCCGGACTATTCGCCGTCTCCTTCGAGGGGAGGAGGGGGACTAGGGGGACGGACCTTCCGTCCCCCTGGCAGGATGCGTCAACTGCCTCCGAACGAGAGACCGAAGGTGGCAGCCAACCCGTCACCCACATCGTCGGTCTGGTACAGAGCTCCGAAGCCCAGGTGGACTGGTCCGAGGATCAGACCCAAGCCACCTCCCAGCTGGAACCCATCCGTAATGACCGCCACACCTGCCCGGAGGGGTACGGCCGGCGTCGGCAGGTACTGCAAGCCGATGCCCAGGTGGGACTTCGGGCCTGTCTCCAGGCCGTCTCCCAGTCTCTGATTCAACTCCCCCATGATCGTCAGATCATCCCTGGCCTGGTAAGCACCGGCGAGGATAATGGCTGGTTTGAAATCCAGATCTTCCACTTCGGACCGAAGTCCTGATGGGGCTTCGGAGGCTGGGCGCTCGTCGAAATCCGAGTCGTTGGTGTCTTCGTCGAAAACAGCTTCCCCCGGTCGATAGACCAGTTCGTCCAGGTCCCACTCGAAGGTGTTGAAGAGGTTCTTCACCACGCCGGCGGCGGACCAAGGACCACGCTTCCATGCTACCCCCATGTCGAGCCCGAGGCCGGAACCCTTGTTCCAAGCCGAGCCATCCGAGCTGGGGTGGATCACCGGAAAGTCGACCTCGATGCCCAGAGGATCGCTCTGGGCCAGAGTTCCGGCGTCCTCAGCGAAGGCGAGGGCATGGCCCCAGGACTGTTTCAACGTGGCCCCGATGCTGAGCCCTTGCTCCACTCCGGGTACCCATCGACGTGAGAGTGGGAATCCCGCGGAGATCCCCAACGTTGTGACGGCATACCCGTTCAAGCCGGAACCCTGCAGATCG
>JASFVN010000208.1:0-8083 GCA_050049805.1 Gemmatimonadota bacterium | reverse complement strand
CTCCACCCGGCCGGCGATGCGGTCGCGGGAAGGGCGGTCTGCGTACCTCCTGCGTGCCCCGCTCCTCCAGGAGCCGCAGGGCCTCCTGAACCCCCCGCTCGAGCTGCGGATCTCTCCCCGCAGCAACCGACCGGGCATCCAACAAAACCTCGATGTCCGGAGGAACACCCTCGTTCTCTGCCACGTAGCGGTTGTTGAGGGGGTCGAAAACCGCGTTGTCCGGGGAGGTGAGGGCCCCACCGTCGATAAGGCTGTTGTGCACTGACGATCTCACCAGACCTCCCCAGGTTCGAGCCCCGATGAGGGGTCCTGCGTTCTGTTGGCGGAAAGCCCAGGGGAAGTAGTCTCCCCCCGAACCCGCCATTTCGTTGATGAGGAGGACCTTGGGCCCGAGAATCCCTGCCGGCAAACGGAAGGGGGCCCCGCCCTCGGCCTCGTTGGTGATGGCGCCTCGAAGACTTCGGGTCATGAGGTCCACCATATAGTCGTCCAGATTCCCACCTCCGTTGAAGCGTTCGTCGATGACGGCGCCTTCCTTGTCCTGCTGTGCAAAGAAGTATCGGTCGAAGGACACCACGCCGGGGCCGCCTGTGTTGGGCACCCACACATAGCCGAGGCGCCCTCCCGAGAGCTCATCGACCCTTCGTCGATTGTCCTCGACCCAGTTCCTCTGCCTGAGAGCGTTTTCGTTTCGAATGGGTTCTACGGTAACGGTCCAATGGCCGTCCATGCCCGGGCGGTCATTCAGATGTAGTACTGTCTGGCGCCCTGCCGTGCCGTCCAGGAGCCGGTACGGATCGTCGGACCCGGTGAGCGGGTCCCCGTCCACCCCCACCAGGAAGTCGCCCTCGGCAACCTCCAACCCCGGCCTGTCCAGAGGCGCGCCGAGCCCCGGATTCCAGCTCTCGGAGGTGAAGATTCGTGCGATCTGCCACCCGCCGTCCACGGCCTCGAAATCGGCCCCGAGAAGGCCGACTCTCACCGTATCGACAGCCGGAAAATCTCCGCCGAAGACGAAACTGTGACCTACGCTCAACTCCCCATTCATCTGGTCCAGGATGTAGTTCAAATCAGATCGATGCTGGACGTAGGAGACCAGCGGTCGGTAACGGTCTCTGACGGCATCCCAGTCCGCACCATGCAGACCGGGGTCGTAGAAGAAATCTTCCTCGTAGTGCCAGGCCTCGTCGAACATCTGACCCCACTCGGCCCGACGGTCCAGGTAGGTCCGTAGCTCGAAGTCCAAGCCCCCGCTGCCGGGCTCCGGTGGATGCCCGGTATCCACCACCTGCCAACCGGGACCGGACCGGAGGAGCATCTTCGAGCCATCCGCCGACACCGACGCCGCCATGACACCCCGGGTGAACTCCGAAGCCTCCCGCTCTTCCAGTGAGAACTTGTGGAGGGTCAGGGCAAACTCTCCGGGGGGGCGCTCCCCGATAAAGACCGTTCCCTCCGGTCCAGCCAACGTCATCCCGTACGCGGCAACCGGCATGGGGAGGGAGATGACCCTCCTCTCGATCCCGTCCAGATCGATGCGAACCTCTTTGTCCGCACCTGCTTCCTCCTCTCCCTCAGCCTCCTCGGGCTCTCCCCCCTCCGGACCTTCCTCCTCCTCCGCCTTAATCTCCTCCTCGTCACTTTCGGGAGGGAAGGGCGTGGGATCATCGGCTCGTAGCACCAAGACGTAGGCACCATAGGTCGGATCGGACATCATGCTGCTGGTGTTGGCCCAGCCCGACCCCAGAGCGAGGTTGGTGCTGGCCAGGAAGTAGAGATGGCGCCCGTCCCGATCCCAGGAAGGTGAGACCGCATGGGCCATGGGATCGGTCAGGGGATGAACGTCACCGGAATCCACCGACCAGACCACGATCCGGCCAAAGTTGTTCGGAAAGGTCTTGGCATAGGCGAGCCACTTGGAATCCGGTGACCACGCCAGGCCCATGGAAGTCCGTTCGAAGTTGGTCCCTCCTACGTCCACCGTACGTACCCTGCCCTCGGACACGTCCACGACCCTGATCCGGGTGTCGTCGTCGACGAAGGCGATCATCTCGCCGTCAGGAGACCAGACGGGGGTCCACGCCATCCTGGATTCCCCGATGGAGATCCGGCGGACCTCGCCCGTACCGTCCTGGGATCCCACCAGAAGGACGTATCCGCTGCCATCATCCGAGATCCACGCAACGTCCCCCCCGTCCGGAGACCAGACAGGAGCCCGATCGGCGACTCCGGACGACTGCGTAAGGTTCCGCACAGAACCATTTTCCACCGGAACCGTGAATATCTCACCCCGAGCCTCCATGATGACCCTCTTGCCAGTCGGGGAAAGAGACGCATTTGCCACGGCGTCACTCACGTCTTCCCACCTTGCCTCGGCCCAGGGAAAGTCTCCCCGTACCGTGATCTCGAGCCGTTGGGTGTCCCCTGATTCGGGATCCAGGGTGAGGAGGTAGCCGTCGTGCTCCAGGATCAGACTGCCGTCGTTCCCGGCCAGCCACTTGACATCCACATCGGAAAAGCTGGTGACCTGCTCCAGATTCCCCGTAGAAACCTGGTACGACCAGACGTTCATGGCCCAGTCACGATCAGAGAGAAAGTAGATCTTGTCTCCCATCCAGATCGGCTGAATGTCGGTGGTTCGCTCGTTGGGGAGTCGGACTTCCTCCAGGCTTTCCAGATCCAGGATGACCAGGGGAGTGTTCTGCCCCCCTCGATAGCTCCTCCACTCCACGTCCCAGCGGCTCACCCTATCCACCACGAGTCGGCCGCCATTCGGTGCGTAGCTCCCATCATGACCCCAAGGTGCAGGAATGAGTTCGGACGGACCGCCGGCGGGCGACACCGTCCAGAGACGCTCGTAACCGGTGGGGGCCGTCTGCCTGGTGGAGGCATAAAGGACCCTGGAGCCATCCGGAGTCCATCCCCTGGCGTAGGTCGGGGCCGGATACCAGGTGAGCCTCCTGGGCTGCCCGCCCTCAACCGGAACGAGATAAACCGCCGTGGTCCCGGAGCGATTCGAGGTGAAGGCGATGTTTCGGCCATCGGGTGAGAAGTGGGGATCCGATTCCACAGCCGGAGTACTGGTGATACGCCGGGCTTCGCCGCCCTCCCGGTCCACGACCCAGATGTCCGCACCGTACGTAAACGCCACGTGATCCGACGAGAGGGTCGGCTGGCGGAGAAGGCGAGTGGATTGTGATAGAACCAGAGAGGGAAAGGCAAAGCAGGAGAGGAGAAGAAGGAAGGTGAAGCAGACTGCACGTGAACAGCTGTGCCGGACTCCGATCATGGCCTTGGCTCCGTAAGAATGCAGGCAAGTTTTCTTTCTGTTGCCAGAGTACGCGACGTCACCCCCTTTTGTTGCAGAGAGCATTGCGGGAAACATCGCAAGAAGCCGTTACTTCTGTTCCCGGCGGCTACTGGGGATGGCGCCAAACGTAGATCCGGCGGGGTGGCATTCGGGAATTCCACAAGAACAGGGCGCGTATGATCTGGGACTGGGTCATCATCGGTTCGGGGTTCGGAGGAAGCGTCAGCGCCTTGCGACTGGTGGAAAAGGGCTACTCCGTCCTGGTGCTGGAGAAGGGCCGGCGGTGGGACGAAAAAACCTTCCCCAAGACAAACTGGAACCTGAGGAAGTGGCTCTGGATTCCCGGCATCGGTTTCCGTGGCTTCTTCAAGATGACCTTCCTCCGCCACGTCACGGCCCTTACCGGCGTCGGCGTCGGCGGAGGCTCCCTGGTCTATGCCAACACCCTCCCCACTCCCGGCGACAGCTTTTTCAAAGCCGAGCAATGGGGCCACCTGGCGGATTGGAAGGAAGAGCTTGCCCCACACTACCAAACCGCCCGGCAGATGCTGGGGGTCGCCGACAACCCCCTGGAAACCGCCCCCGACCGAGCCCTCCGAGCCATGGCCGAGAGGGCCGGGAGGTCCCAAGAGTTTCGGGCTACACCCGTGGGAGTCTACTTCGGCGAACCGGGAGTGACCGTCGCGGACCCCTATCATGGCGGGGCCGGACCTGACAGAACCGGATGTACTTTCTGCGGAGGTTGCATGACCGGGTGCCGGTACGGCGCCAAGAACACCCTGGACCAGAATTATCTCTGGCTCGCCGAGCGTCGAGGTGCAATAGTCCGACCCGAGACCGAGGTGACATGGGTGGAGCCGATGGCGAACAGTGATGGAGCCCGCTTCCGCGTCGAGACTCAGGAGCGGATGGGACTGCTTCGGAAAGCGAGGCGAACATACCTGGCGAAGAACGTGGTCTTTGCCGGCGGCGTTCTGGGAACAGTGGACCTTCTCCTTCGCCTCAAGAAAGACCCCCGGGGGCTACCTCACCTTTCACCCAGAGTCGGAGATCGGGTTCGTACCAATTCCGAAGTCCTGGTGGGCGTCACCACGCAGAGAAAGGACCTGGATCTCTCTGAGGGAATCGCCATCACCTCCATCTACCAGACCGATGACCATTCCTCACTTCAGCCCTGCCGATATTCCGCCGGCTCAGGGTTCTTTCGGACTTTGGTGACACCCCACGCCCCGGGGAATACCCTCTTCGAGAGATTCCGAAACGGTGCCAAGCGCCTCCTGAGAAATCCCATGCGCGGGCTGAAGGCATTCCTGGTCATGGACTGGGCCCGGCGCAGCACGGCTCTCCTCTACATGCGAACTCTGGAAGGCTACATCCGTCTCGCCCCCGGGCAGAGAAAACTTCCTGGTCTCCGCCCGGGTTTGAGGTCCATGGAAGGAGACGGCCCGACACCTACGGCCTCCATCCCTGAAGCCACCCAGCTGGCCGACGAGTACGCCCAGGAGGTGGATGGTTATGTTTGTAGCCTGGTCACGGAGGCCCTCCTCGGAACCCCGACCACGGCCCACATCCTGGGAGGAGCCTGCATGGGGAGGACGAAGGAGGAGGGAGTCGTCGACCATCGACACCGGGTGTTCGGGCATGACGGCCTGTTCGTCATCGACGGCTCTGCCATGAGCGCAAACCCGGGTGTGAACCCGTCCCTCACCATCACGGCCCTGGCCGAACGAGCCATGTCTTTCATTCCTGACAGCGAAGAACGCAGCAAAGAAGAGGTTGGAGACACTGAATGAGTGATACGGTCATCTGGATCATCCTTGTCCTCTCACTGGTGAATGCCGGAGCCATTCTCTTTCTGCTGCTTCGGCCCCCGGCCAGTCTTTCTCGAGGGATTCGAGCGGCCGTAGAAGAGGACCTGAGAAAGGGCCGAGAGGAATCGGCAGGCGCCGCTCGAAGCTTGCGCGAGGAGGTCTCCACCGGCCTGGCAGCCCTGGGCGAGAGCCTGTCGAACAGCTCGGCCAACGCCTCGAAGCTCCAGCAAGAGCAACTGACCGCTTTTGCCACCCAACTGAAGGAGCTTTCCGAATCCAACTCCCGGGCCCTGGACCAGATCAGACACACCCTGGACACTCGAGTGAAGCAACTCCAGGAGGAAAACGAGAAAAAGCTGGAAGAGATGCGGAAGACGGTGGACGAAAAGCTCCAGGGGACTCTGGAGAAACGCCTGGGCGAATCCTTCAAGCTGGTGAGCGACCGCCTCGAAGCCGTTCAAAGGGGCCTGGGCGAGATGCAGAACCTGGCTACCGGGGTCGGCGACCTGAAGAAGGTCCTGACCAACGTGAAGTCCCGAGGCACCTGGGCCGAAGTGCAGCTGGGGGCTATCCTGGACCAATTCCTGGCGCCGGGTCAATTCGAAAGAAACGTCCAGACAAAAAAGGGATCGGCAGAAACGGTGGAGTTCGCCATTCGTCTACCGGGCCGACCGGACGATCCGGACAGCGCCGTCTGGCTCCCCATCGACTCCAAGTTTCCCCAGGAGGACTGGCTTCGTCTCCAGGAGGCCTCGGAGGCCGGAGACGCCGACGGCGTGCAAAAGGCCGCCGACGCCCTGGGAAGGACTCTACGGCTCGAAGCCCAGAAAATCAGCGAGAAATATCTGGACCCGCCGGGGACGACCGACTTCGGCATCATGTTCCTTGCTACCGAGGGACTCTACGCCGAAGCCCTCCGCCAACCGGAGCTGGTGTCCCAACTTCAGGAGCGTTTCCGCATCGTGATAGCCGGCCCCACCACTTTGGCCGCAATTCTCAGCAGCCTGCGGATGGGATTCCAGACCTTGGCCATCGAACAACGAGCCTCGGAGGTCTGGGAAGTCCTTGGGGCCGTGAAGACGGAGTTCGGGAAGTTCGGAGAGGTTCTCGGCAAGGTGAAGAAGCAGTTGGGCACCGCCTCTCGTACCATCGACGCCGCCGAGGTTCGAACACGTGCCATGGAGCGGAAGCTCAGGGCTGTCGAGCAGCTCCCCGACCAGGAGGCCGATTCACTCCTGAGCCTACCGGGCATGCCCCAGGAGGATGAGTGATACGGGCCGTCCTCCCCAGGCGGGATTCCCAGAACCGAGACCAGGTCACTAACCAGCAGCAGCCACCGGCGGGGGCAGGTCTTTGAACGCCTTCCGCAAAGGCCGCCAGGCCGGGATGGCCTTCATCCTCATCACCATCTTCATCGACATCCTGGGAATCGGGATCATCATCCCTATCCTCCCGGAGCTGGTGAAAGACTTTGTGGGTGGGAGCACAGCTTTGGCCGGTCGTTGGTTTGGAATCATCGCAGCCACCTACGCCGCCACACAGTTCCTCTTCGCTCCTGTCCTGGGATCCCTTTCGGACCGCTTCGGCCGCCGGCCCATCATCCTCGTCTCCCTCTTCGGCCTCGGCGTCGACTACCTGATCCAGGGCTTCGCTCCGAGCATCGGGTGGCTCTTCCTTGGGCGGGTCATCGCCGGGGTCATGGGTGCCAGCTTCACCACGGCCAACGCGTACATCGCCGACGTGTCGGGCCCGGAGGATCGGGCGCGGAACTTCGGCCTGGTGGGGGTGGCCTTCGGCCTCGGGTTCATCTTCGGTCCGGCTCTGGGCGGATTCCTCGGCGAGATCCACCTTCGACTGCCGTTCTTCGGGTCTGCCGCCCTCGCCCTCATCAATTGGCTGTACGGCTTCTTCGTCCTGCCGGAATCTCTCCCTCCCGAGAGACGCGGAAAGTTCTCCTGGCAGAAGGCGAACCCCGTCGGGAGCCTTGTCGTTCTTCGGACCTACCCCCTGGTGTCGGGCCTGGCGGTTGCTTTCATCTTCATCGGGTTGGCCCAACGAGGGCTGGAGGTCGTCTGGGTCCTCTATACGGGCCATCGCTTCGGCTGGGACGAAGGGACCAACGGGCTCTCCCTGGCCTTGGTCGGTTTCATGGCTATCCTGGTTCAGGGTGGATTGGTCAGGCCTTTCGTCCGGCGCTTCGGGGAAAGGCGTTCCATCCTCTTCGGCCTGGTCGTGGCCACCTTCGCTTTCCTCGGGTACGGTCTGGCCAGCGAAGGATGGATGATGTTCGCCGTCATCGTGTTCGGCTCTCTGGGGGGAGTATCCGGCCCCTCCATCCAGGGCCTCATCGCCGGCACCGTGGAGCCCCATGACCAGGGGAAGATCCAGGGAGCCATCACCTCTCTCATGAGTCTCACCAGCATCTTCGCACCCATCATCTTCGCCACCGGCCTCTTCGCCTACTTCACGTCCCCTGCTGCGCCGGCGGATCTCCCGGGCGCTCCGTTCCTGGTGGGATCGACTCTCTGGGCCGTCTCTTTCGTCATCCTCCTACGGCTGTTTCGGCGGTTTCCGGCAGGCTGAGGGCCAGAGGCAGGTGAGGGTGCCCGTTCCACCCGGAGCGATTCTTCGGCGCCACCGACTCAAACCCTTTCCACCTGGCCCGACCAGCGCCGTCGGTTAAGCGACGGGTGGAGACGGGTGCCTCCGCCAGCCACCCCTGGCCTTTTCACTCCCTTCATGATACTGCTATCCGGGTAATTTGAGCCTCTGACAGAAGCGGAGATGGAGATCCAGACTACGGAATCCCAAAGCACGGCCGACCGCCTCTATTCTTTTCTCGTCGAGGAAGAGGACGCTCGTGTCTGCAAAGACATCCCGGCCGAATCCTGCACGAGGGTGCCCGGCAACTTCTTCAAGATCAGCGCCAGCCAAACACTGACGAAGCTCTCGGACGAGATCA
>JASFVN010000207.1:0-8128 GCA_050049805.1 Gemmatimonadota bacterium | reverse complement strand
CGGGAGTCAGGATAATGCCGGTTATCCCGAATTCGGGATAAGCGGCACAGAAGCAGGGTGTTGGCCAGGGACGTCTCACCTCCATCCGCCCAATGGACCACGTGGTGCCCTTCCGTGAACCGACTACCGCAGCCCGGGAACCGGCACCCCCGGTCCCTGACCTCCAAAGCCCTCCGAAGAGCCGGAGGAATCGTCCTCGTGCGGCGCCCCACGTTGAGCACTTCGCCGCCCGCAGAGTGTCTGACCTCGACCAAGCCACAATCGCAGGAGAGCCGTCGGGACGTTTCAGGTGAAACGCGTGTCCCGTCCTCCAGCTCCGATCGTGCTAGTTCCCCCTCCGCCTTCAGGGTTTCGGCCTCCACATGAAGAAATACCTGGTAACGCTCGGCCCGAGTGCCGCAAATGGTAGCGTCGGCCGGCGACTCACCCGCCGGCTCCACAGACATGTCGGCACCACCCCCCTTGGGGTTCCCCCCACCCCGACCCTCCTCGGACTCTGGAACCCCTGGCCCAGGCGCCTTCCTTCCGTCCGGTCCCTCGACTCCCTCCCTGCCCTCCGTTTCCTCCCTGCCCTCCCCTCTCTCCCTTCCGAAGCCGGCCGCCAGTACCCGCTCGGCCAGGAGCCCTAGGGCATCGGCCCGGCGCCGGGCCGCTTCGGCCCGAGCTTCCTCTTCCGACATCCCTTGCCCCTTCCCTGCGGCTCGGCTTCTCTCCGCCCGGTAGAGGATGTCGCTGGCGGCTTCCACAGCCCTCATCAGCAGTGCCCCTACTTCGGCCGGCAACCGACCCCTCACGACATACATCCCATCATAGTCGGGGAATACCGACAATTTCCGACTTTCGAAACGCTCCCGTTCTCGCGCCTCCTCGTCGATCCGCTTGCCAACAGGGTATGCCCGAACCACCCTTTTCAGTTCGGCCGTCGTCACTCCCTTTGCAATCTTCAAGAGTTCACCCTCGTTCTCCGCTGTCGCCCGCCGGGTCAGGGCCCGGACCTTGGAAAACGACAGCTCTCCCCTGCTCATGGAGTCACTGACTTCCGGCAGACCTACGAGGGCCCGGGCGGTCCTTACCTTCTCCCGAGCGGTACCGAGGTCGATGCCTGTGCGGTGGGACAACCAGTGGGCGCAGGATCGATGGCCCCCCGGTTTCCAGCCCTGGCGCTGATCGAACTCGGCGATGAGAGTCAGAAGCCGGTGGGTGGCGGCGTGGATGCGGGCCGCCAGGGTCACAATCTTCTTCTCCAAAACCTGAAGTGCCTCAGCACCCTTCGATGGACCTGAAGAAACCGGAGCTGCTGCAAGGTTGATCATCGTTTCCTCCTCCCGGCAAAAACCGAATAAAAACCGAAATCACCTATTCACAATATAATGCCGGTTTTTTGGCCCTCTCTTTGGGCCGGAGAAGGGTGTGGGAGGTGGCGGAGCGTTCAGCTTTCAAAGGCAGGGGACTTTCTCGGTCAGGACTCGCGTAAGGGTCCTTCACGGCGGGGAAAAACGGCTGTCCCGGACTTCGGGAAAGCCGCCAGATCCAAAGCTGTCAAGAAAAAAATGGGCCCGCTGATGAAGGTTTGGGACAGTGGCCGGAGCAGGAGTTCTGCGGCTCTGCTGAGGGAGGCGGCGACGAGGGAGGAACTTTCCGACTGAACCGAGCGGCGCAAAGGCCGACGAAAAACGTTTCAGCTGAACCGCGAGACCACCGCAGGCGCACCGCGAGACCGCCGCAGGGACAACCCGAGACCGAGGCAGGGACAACCCGAGACCGACGCAGGCGCAGCACGAAGCCCACCGCACGCGCACGCTGCAATGAGGCCCCGCGCAACCGATGCTCCAGCCCCGTCCTTCCCCCGACACGGCTCCTCGCGAGAAGAGCCGGCAAACAGTGGCCTGGATCCTGCTAAGCAGCTATCCTGACTGCACTCCACGCCACCCGAAAAACGGTCCGCCATGAGCCTGCGAGCTCGTATTCTGGTCCTCTTCTTCGGCCTGGGGGTGGTACCGATCCTCCTCTTGGGAGTCATCGGATACACCCGGTCCATGAAAGCCGTTCGGGGGCTTCTGGAAGCCCAGACCCATGCTCTGGCTTCGGAAGCCGCATCCGAGATCCTGGACCGGTACGACCTTCGCCTCTCGGAGCTCCTCCTGATCGCGGAGAATGCGGAAACGCAACAGCTCTACCAGGCTCACTCGGGACAACAGCCCACCCCCTCCGACACGGCTCTCCAGAGAGCCACCTCCTTTCTGGCGGATGCCTGGGCCCGGTTCGGCGCCTCCTATCGGGACATCCGCCTCCGGGACGAGGCCGGACGAATCCTTTTTTCCCTGGGGGCCGATGGAGGTGTCACGGCCTGGGGAACTGAAGTCATTGCAGGTTCATCGATAGTCTCGCCTACAGCCCGTTTCGTAGTTCCCGTACCGGACTTGAACACCGCGGAAAGGATAGGCACGGTGGAGGCTTCGGTCAGGCTGCCCATCGTCTTGCCTGCGGAACTCCTGGAAAACGTCTTTGGACCCTCCGGGTACACGGTGGTCATGGATCGCGGAAGGGGCGAGATCCTCCATCACCCGAGCCGGACCCACATCAACCAAGCAGCGGCTTCTCTCCTCGGGTCCTCGTCCTGGGATGTGGATGCCGGGACTCTGGATGCCCCCAACGGTAGCTTTGGTTACCGCGAGGGGGACTCGAACCGGGTGGCCTCCTTCGTGAGTCTGGAGACTCCACCCTGGACCGTAATCTCCACGGCCTCTCTGGACGAGTTCGTCGCTCCCTTCAGGGGGGCCCAAAGGGGTTTCCTCCTCATCGTCCTCGTCCTGGTAGCTGTGGTAGCGGGCGCATTCCTGGTTTCGACCAGGCGGGCAACGGCTTCCCTGGAAGCCTTGACCCTTGCGTCGGAGCGTGTGGGGAAGGGCGACCTGGCTCCCTCCCTCCCTCCAACGGGGCCGGACGAGGTGGGCCGCCTATCGGCAGCCTTCGGACTGATGGTCGAGGAGGTGCGGCAGATGCTTCGCCGGGTAGAGGAGACGAGGCAGATGGCCATCATGGGCGAGTTTGCGTCCAGCATCTCCCACGAGATCCGTAACCCCCTCACGTCCATCAAACTCAATCTCCAGGGGTTGGAGGAGGAAGCCAAAGCGGAGGGCCTGTCCGAGCCATCCATCCGGTCCCTGGGGATCTGCCTGCGGGAGGTGGCTCATCTGGAGGAGGCGGTCCGGAAGATCCTGGATATGGCCCGAACCCATCCACCCTCCAGAGTGGCCGCCTCCCTGCACGAGACCCTGAGGGAGTCAGTCGAATTACTGGAAACCCAGTTGGGATCCCGGGGAGTGAAAGTCCGGATGAACCTCGATGCCCAGGAGGACCTGGTCCTGGCCGATCCGGAGGAGCTGAAGAGCGTATTCGTGAATCTCCTGGTGAACGCTGAAGAAGCCATGCCCCATGGGGGAGTGGTGCACGTCCATACCGAGAACCCCCCTGGGCCCGAGTCCGCCGAGACCATTCGAGTCGGCATCACGGATGAGGGGATTGGTGTCCCGGAGGAGGCCAGGGACCAGATTTTCCGGCCCTTCGTGACCACCAAGACGGAAGGCACAGGCTTCGGGCTCGCCGTCGCCCGGCTGGCCGTACAGGACCACGAGGGCCGGCTGTGGCTGAAGTCGGGAGCGGAAGCAGCCGGTCGAGAGTCCGCCGGGGCGACATTCCTCGTGGAGCTCCCCCTCCATCGTCCATCCGGGATCGACGACCCCCAGTCGGAAGCGGCCGAAGCAGAGGAGAGAGCCTCATGAGTCATCGCATCCTGGTGGTGGATGACGACGCCTCCATCCGTGAAACCTTCGAGATCCACCTGGAGAGAAGAGGGTACCAGGTCCGTACCGCAGAGACCGGCGAAAAGGCCCTGAATCAGCTGGAATCCTTCGAACCGGCCCTGGTGATCACGGACGTCAGGATGCCCGGCTTGGACGGGCTGGAGCTCCTCCGGAGGATTCGGGATGGATCCGACGCCGACGTCATCGTCATCACGGCCCATGAGAGTATGGAGAGCGCCGTGGGGGCGATGAAGGGCGGAGCGTACGATTACCTGGTGAAGCCCCTGGACCTGAAGAGGATCGACCATCTGTTGGACCAGTGCTTCAGGGACCGGGACCTGCGGCGGACGGTCAGCGCACCCTCGCAAACGGAATCACAAGAGCCCGAGCCACACCGTCTTGTGGGCCGGCATCCGTCCATGATCGAGGTCTACAAGCTCATCGGCGTCCTGGCGGAGAACCGGGCCACCGTCCTCATCACGGGAGAGACGGGGACCGGAAAAGAACGGATCGCCAGGGCCATCCACACCAGCTCCAAGTTGGCATCCGAACCCTTCATCGGCGTGAACTGCACGGCCATTCCGGAACCCCTCCTGGAGTCGGAGCTCTTCGGACATGTCAGGGGAGCCTTCACCGGTGCCGTGGGGCCGAGGCAAGGGTACTTCGAGTTGGCAGGGGAAGGAACCATCTTCCTGGACGAGATCGGTGACACGGCCCCGGAGTTCCAGTCCAAGCTCCTCCGAGTACTGGAGGACGGAGAGTTCTTCCCGGTCGGAGGGGAGCGCCCCCGTCGAACCGGTGCACGGATCATGGCGGCCACCCAGACGCCGCTGGAAAAGCGGGTGCGGGAAGGTCGGTTTCGCAAGGATCTCTTCTTCCGTCTTCAGGTCGTTGAGGTCAGCGTCCCCCCGTTGAGGGATCGAAAGGAGGACATTCCCCTTCTCGCCGATCATTTCCTGGACAAGATCGGCCGGGAGTTGGATAGGGAGGTCAAAAAGCTCTCCGACGCTGCCCTCCGATCCCTCCTCGACTACGACTGGCCCGGAAATGTCCGGGAGCTGGAGCATGCCCTCACCCGGGCAGCGGTCCTGGCCCGGGGCCCCTTCCTGGACGAAGGCCATTTCGAATTCGGGACGGCCCGCCTGGATCGAGAGAGTGTGGAGGACCGGGATCAGAGCCTGGAAGCCGCCGAGGCTCGTCATGTCCAGAAAGTCCTCAAAGAGGCCGGAGGGGTGAAGCGCAGGACAGCGGAGGTCCTGAAGATCTCCAGGACCCGCCTGGACCGGATCATCGAGAGACATGGGCTGGACGTGCCGGAATAGCCGGTAGCGAAGCGCTACTCGTACGTAGCGATTTGAAACCATGAGTTCCGACGTTCTCTCCAAAAACCCGTCAGGTAAGGAGCTTTCGACACCCCAGAATCCTGGCACCCTCCTTGTTCTGGCCATTACCACAGACCAACGCGCTCCTCGGATCCGGTCCGGTCTCCGACTCCGGTCGATCCACCCCACAGGAGGCCCCCATGTTCGACACCGTCCAGACCGTGGCCCAGGCCCTCTCCCAGTCCGACCCCTTTCTCATCCTCGTCATTCGATTCGTCGGGTGGATCCTGGTGGGAATGGTGGTAGCTCTCCTCTTCATCTGTGCCGGGTTCGTATTGGCTCAATGCTGTGGAGGGAGTCGCCGGGAAGGAATAGCAGCAGCGCTTTTGACCCTCATGGCCTTCCTCTCGAGTGGCCCCGGGGCCGCGTCTGCCCAGGAAACCCAACCCCAGGAAGCCATACCGGAGATAGAGCCTCGCTTCGAGAGGCTCTTCGGAACGGATTCCCTGCGATTGACAGCAGGAGTGGGCGGCTTCAATGACATGAGGAGCCCCTCCCTCTCCCCTGACGGGAGGTGGGTGGTCTTCAGCGCCCTCGAGGAGGCCCAGCGGGCAAACCTCTGGCTCGCCCCGGTAGATGGCGGCGAGATGGTGCGCCTCACCCAGGGTGAGTATTTCGACGATGAGCCCCGTTGGTTCGCGTCTGGAGACGCCATCGCCTTCATGTCGACCCGACCCGGCGGCACCGTGGAGGGTCAGGCCTCGGTACCCGGGACCTACGTGATGAGGATGCCGATCTCGCCGGAAAACGGGCGCCCGACCGGCCCTCCCCGGCAGGTGAGCCTGGATAACAGTCATGTGATGGCAATCTCCCCGGACGGCCAAGAGATCGCCTACGGAAGGTTCGAGTCCTATGCCACTACGGACCGCAGCAGCAGCCTCAAGGTCCTGCCAAGCACAGGCGGGATCCCCCGGACGGTTCTCACGGTCTCAGGCGCTATCATGGACATCCGGTGGGGAGAGGAGGGTCGCGTCCTCTACTTCCTTCACTGGCCTCGGATCGGAGGGGAGGGGCTGGCGGTCATGCGGGTTCCAGCGGAGGGCGGGACCCCCGAACGGCTCTCGACCTGGGACGACAACGTCCGTCTCAGCCCCGACGCCCGCTTCCTCTTCCGCGAAGGGCCCTCGGGAGGGGGAAACGGAAAAAGCTATGAAGTGTCGACCGTGGAGGGCGAGCGCCTGGCCCGGATCCATCTCCCTGAGCCCTTCAGCCTGATGGGCTTCACGGGAGTCCCTGGAGAGTTCCTTGCCGTCCGGGCAGAGGTCGCGAATCCCCTCCGGGTGCTCCCCCTGGCCGGGGGGCCGGTTCGACGGCTCAACGAGGCCTGGGGCTACGACCTGCCTCTGGACTGGACTCCGGATTCAAGGGAGGTCTTTTTCAAAACCAGACTGAACGGTCAGCCCATCTACATGCTGGCCCCGGTGGATGGCAGCCCCATGCGGCAGGTACCTCTCCCGGGCCCTCATATCGACGGGTGGCCCATCCTATCCGGAGATGGTGAGCACGTCCTCTTTATCACGGATCCCGAAGAGGGCCCCCGGGAGGCGTGGGTGTACGACATCGTCGGGGACAGTGCCCGAAAGCTGGACGAAGGTCCCCAACCCCCGGGGTATTCCTTCTGGGGTCGATGGGAAGTCCGGGGGTCGGGCGGCACCTTCATGCGGGACGGCGGGACGTTCCTCTACGGCATTCACCGGAATGGCCGTTACGAGCTCATGGCAGCGAATCCGGAAGGCGCCCCAAGGCTCCTCTGGAGCTTCCTGGCAGAGGGGGAGGTCCAACAGGGGGAAACGAACCCACCTGCGGTGGCCGTGCACGGGAATCGTGTGGCGTTCGCCCGTAATGAAGGGCAGGAGGCATCCCTCTACCTGGCCCAGGCCGGGGAGGACCAGGCACGCCGCCTTCTGACCCTTCCAGGATTGATGGCTCCACGGGGCCATGGTCCGTCCATGTGGTCCCCGGACGGTCGCATGCTAGCCATGAGGTACGTCCCTCCATCACCGGCCAAAAGCGGCGTTCTCATGGTCGAAGTGGGGGATACCGGGGAGGTGGTGGGCGAGCCCGTGATGCTCGAGGGAGGAGGAATCGGCCAATGGATGCCCGACAGCCAGCACTTCCTGGGAGGCGGGAATTGGAGTGGTGAAGATCAGTGGGGGGCGAGCGTGTGGCTCGTGTCCCTGGATCCCGACGAAGACCCGGTGCTCGTTTCCGCTGGCCTTCAGGAAAGCATCTGGTATTTCAGGCTCTCTCCCGACGGTCGGTACATCAGCTTCGAGGGTGAGATCCCCCGAGGCAGCTCCGTCTGGCGTGTGGACCTCGGGGACGTCTTGCAGGGCGCGGGCGGTTGAGGGAGGAGTCATTTGTCGGAGACGCCCGGACCTCCCGCGGCCTGCCTCTCCGACCCAAATCAGGAATCCGGTCGTTTTCACCAGTAGTCGAAAAAATACGCGGTCAATTTTGACTTGTGGTAAAAAAAACAGTATCCTTCCTCCTATGGCGCATCAGGAGCGGTACTTGTATCCCCAAGTCCTCTCCGACCTCGAACGGAAGATGGTGTTCGTGGCCGGGGCGAGGCAGGTGGGGAAGACGACTCTCGGCTTGAGTCTTCCCGGAGCGGACGAGGGATACCTCAATTGGGACATCCCCGAACACCGGGATCGCATCCTCAGGAGGGAACTCCCGCCCACTCCCCTCTGGTTCTTTGACGAGATCCACAAGTACCGGTCCTGGCGGAACTACCTGAAAGGTCTCTATGACGGGAAAGACGAGTCGCGCCGAATTCTGGTGACGGGGAGTGCCCGCTTGGACTTCTACCGGTACTCTGGGGACTCACTCCAGGGACGCTACCATCTGCTGAGGCTTCACCCCCTCTCCGTGGCCGAACTCCACATCGACACTGTGGACGGTTTTCAAGAGCTCTTCGAGCTGGGGGGATTTCCTGAA
>JASFVN010000206.1:0-8130 GCA_050049805.1 Gemmatimonadota bacterium | reverse complement strand
AGAGGGAGTTCGGCGTTTTGATGGCCATCGGGATGCGACCGCGGAAGATGTTCAGGATGGTCCTCACGGAGTCCCTGGTCCTCGGCAGCCTGGGAGGCCTCATCGGAACGGCCCTGGGGGTGGCGGTGACCTGGTACCACGCCACCTTCGGATTGGACCTGGCCGCCTTCACCGACAAGGGTGAGTTCACGGTGATGGGCGTCGCGTTCACCGGGAAGATCTACGCCATTCTGACCCCCCTCGCGGCCATCCAACCCATCATGATCATGGTTCTCGTGGCCTTCCTGGCGGGCCTCTGGCCGGCCTTCAAGTCATCGCGGCTGGATCCGGCCCCCACCATCGCCGGGAGAGAATGATGCTTTGGCACATAGCGTGGCGGAACCTTTGGCGTCACCGGACCCGAACCATCATCATGAGCTCTGCGGTGGCCTTCTCCTACGGTCTCTGTCTCTTCTCCATGGGAATCGGGGACGACGGCCATCAACAGATGCTGGAAGAAGCTGCCGAGGCGGCCGGAGGAGACATCCTGGTCCATGCCGAAGGGTACTGGGAAAGCAAGTCCAGCGACCTGGTCATGACCGACACCGATCGACTTCTTTCGACGGTGGAAGGGGTTGAGGGTGTTCGAGCCGCCATCCCCAGAATGATCATCAACGGCCTGGTGAGCAGCGCCAACGGCAACCGCGTGCTCTTCCTTCAGGGAATCGATCCCGTTCGGGAACGGGTCCTCCATGACCACTCCGAGGATCTCCAGGCAGGAGAATTCCTCGATGAGACGGAGCGGGACGACCCCATCATCCTGGGGGCCATCGTTGTCGAGAAGCTCGAGTTGGAACTGGGAGACCGGGTGGTTCTGACGGCCACCCAGCCGGACGGAGAGGTCACCCGGGCCTTGTTCCATCTCACGGGCGTCATCGAAACGGGGTTGAAGGACATCGACGAAGTCATGGGTGTCACCTCCCTCTCCGCCGCCCAGGAAGCCCTGGGGGCCGAAGGGATGCTGACTCAGATCGGCGTCATGACCCGGGAGGGAGTGCCCTCCGATTCGGTAGCGAGCCTCATCGAGGCATCGGTGCGAGCCCAGGGAAACGGGCTGGAGGTGCTTACCTGGCAAGAAGCCATTCCCGACATGGTCGGCTTCATCGAGGTGGATGATGCGTTCCTATACATCTACCTCGTTGTCATACTGGCCATCGTAGCTTTCGCCATCGCGAACACCTTCCTCATGGCCGTGATGGAGAGGGTCCGGGAGTTCGGTCTGCTCAACGCATTGGGGCTCAGGGGAACCGGCGTAGCCGGGCTTCTCCTCGCCGAAACGCTCCTGATGACGGCCCTGGCCATGTCCATAGGGCTCGTTCTCGGTTTGGCCGGCCACATGGCGGCGAGCCACTGGGGAATCCCGGTGGCAGCCTGGGGCGTGGACAGCATGGAGGTCTCCGGAGTGGACTTCGCCTCTCTGGTCATGCGCAGCAAAATCATCCCTGCGAAGTGGGTTGCAGCATCCATCCTCGTGGCCCTGGTGACCGTGGGCAGCGCCCTGTATCCAGCCTGGCGGGCATCCCGATTGGCCCCCTCGGAAGCCATGCGTTTCTTCGGGTAGCAGCGGAGAGGAACAGGAACATGAGCGATTCGACTCAGTTGGACATGGAGACGGCGCCCGGAGTGGATTCGGGTGAGACCCTCGAGAGCACCTCTTCTCCTTCGACCTGGAAGAACGGGGCTCTCATCCGCCTTCGGCAGATCACTCGAATCTACAAAGAGGGATCCCTGGAGGTTCTGGCCCTTCGCGGCGTGGACCTGGACGTAGCGGAAGGAGAGTTCTCGGCCCTAGCCGGGCCCTCCGGTTCAGGCAAGACTACGCTGCTGAACATCATAGGAGTCCTGGATCATCCAACCTCCGGTCGGGTGGAAGTGGCCGGGAGGGATATCGGAAAGCTACAGAAGGGCGAGGCTGCCGACTTCAGACTCAACCATGTGGGGTTCATCTTCCAGGCTTACAACCTGGTTCCGGTTCTTACCGCATATGAGAACGCCGAGTTCACCCTTCTGCTTCGGGGGATTCCTCCACAGGAGAGGAAGGACCGGGTCATGCCCCTTCTCGAGCGGGTCGGGTTGGCGGACATGGCGGACCGCAAACCTCATGAACTAAGCGGTGGACAGCAACAACGTGTCGCCGTGGTCAGGGCTCTGGCCACCCGACCGGCCATCATCCTCGCCGACGAGCCAACGGCCAACCTGGACTCCGACACCTCGGCCGGCCTCTTGGACCTGATGCAGGGTTTGAACGAGGAAATGAAGACGACCTTCCTCTTCTCAACCCATGATCCGGTGGTCATCGGACGGGCCAGGAGGGTCATTCGCCTCCTGGACGGACGAGTGACGGGCTCAGAGGCCGTTGCAGCCGACTGAGGTCCTCGGTATGCGCGCGATTGGCGTCCTCTACCTGGCCGTCTCGGCCCTGGCTCTCCCCACCGCATCCCTGGAGGCCCAGTTCACCCTTTTTCAAAAAGGCGATAAGAGCCTCGACCTGGGCGGATACGTTCGTTCTCTGACCCAGCTCTACGACCCAGGGTACGACATTCCTCTTGCGGAAAACCGGGAGTCAGGACTTCATGCCGAAGTGGTTCGCCTCAAATGGAATCTCCGTCTGGGTGAGTCCGTCCTTGTGGAAGTGCACAACCGAATCCAGGCCCAGGTATCGTCGGCGAAGCTCGAGGCCGCCGGATCTACCGTCGGGTTCGGCGTGAGTGTTATTCCCGGACGTCGGTGGGACCTCTCCAACGTATGGATCGACAAAGATCGCCTTCGGGTCTGGCACGACATCGACCGGTTGTCACTGACGTGGTACACCGACCTCGCCGACGTGACAGCGGGCCGTCAGGCTATCACCTGGGGCATCTCGAACCTGTTCCCTGTCTCCGACCTCTGGGCTCAGTTCAGTCCCTTCGAGCTGGACACGGAAGAGAAACCGGGAATCGATGCCGTCCGCATTCTGAGCTACCCCTCCGGGGGATTGGAGCTGGATGCCGTCATTGCCGATCGGGGCTCTTCCCGAAAGCTCTCGGCCGGTGTACGAATGAGCCTTGGCCTGCCCTGGGCCGACCTCTACGCAGGCGGGGGAAAACTCTGGCGGGAAGCCATGGGGCTGGTGGGGATCTCGGCCCCTGTAGGCGTCTACAAGCTCAGGGCGGAGGGGGTGCTACCCTACGACCTGGATGCCCATGGGTTCAAGCTCCCGAGGGCCACTCTCGGCGTCGACCGGCTCGGCGGGTCCACCATGTTCTCCATGGAGTACAACTTCAACGGGATAGGGGCCACCGATGCCGAGGCTTACGTGGGCGTTCTCGGGGACCCCCGTCTCGCCCAGGGCGAGACGTACTTCCTGGGCCGGCACAACCTGGGGAGTACGGCCCTCTGGACCCCGGGGAACGACCGGCTGAGCCTCTCCCTCACTGGGCTCCTGAACCTCCAGGACCCCAGCTCAGCCCTGGTCCCGAACCTGACCTATGACCTTGGGCAGGCTACCCGCCTCTCCCTGGGCGGGTTGGTTTCGTTCGGCGACACCCCGATCTTCGCTCCTGAACTCGAGCTCAGGAGCGAATTCGGAACCTACGGTGACTTTGTCTTCACCATGCTCTCCGTCTACTTCTAGCACCGCGCGCCTGTGGCTCATGCCATCAGAAACCCAGGAGGAGGCCTATGCGCCCTGCCTTCACTTCAATCATTCTTCTTCTCCTGGCCCTCCCGGGCCCAGGTGCCCTCCAGGCCCAAGACGACACCGTCATCTTCCTCGTGCGCCACGCGGAGCGGGCCGACGACGCTGTTCCAACCGACAGCGTCAGGGCCGAAAAACCCACCATGGCCACAGGCTCCCGGATGATGGCCACGGACCCGCCCCTTTCCATGGTCGGCAGGGAGCGGGCCGCCCTGCTGGCGACTCTGCTGCGAGACGCCGACATCACCAACATTCATTCCACGGATGTTCTCCGAACCCGGGAAACGGCTCAACCAATCGCCGAAACCACGGGGCTCGAGATCTCCCTCTATGACGCTTCCGATCTGGCGGCCTTCGCCGAGGAACTGCTCTCCACCCCTGGGACCCACCTGGTGGTGGGCCACAGCGACACCACGCCCGAGCTGGTGACGGCTCTTGGGGGGAATCCCGGACCTCCCATTGAATTGATGGAATACGACCGGTTGTACATGGTCATCCCGGGCCAGGAGTCCACTCGTACCATCCTCCTCCGGTTCGGAGAGGCCTTCCTCGGGAATGGGGTGGTGGAGGGTTAACCCGCCAACCCCCCCGCGGCCAGCCCGAGAAAACCCTCGCAAGGCAGGTGGCGTGCCCCTAGCCTTCAGGTGGGGGTTGGCTCCCTCTGGTCTGTCATATAACAAGGCCCCCCAGATCACTCATTGATGAGTGCAGGGGAGGAAGAACCCAGGAGGGCACCGGTTGGGATGAAACCACGGCAGCTGGAAGCTCAACTGGAACGCCTCCACGAAGAGAGCTTCGGATGGGCCCTGAGTTGCTGCGGACATGACAGGACGGAGGCCGAGGACGTGCTCCAGACTACCTACCTGAAGATCATCACTGGCAAAGCCAGGTATCAGGGCCGGTCATCCCTGAAAACCTGGGTGTTCGGGGTTATCCGGAGGACTGCCCAGGAGACATCCAGGAAGGCTGCCGTGGAACGGAGGCGGAGGATTCACCTCGTGACCGATGATGTGGAAGATCCCAACTCCGAAAGCCCTGAAGAAAGGCTGGAGAGAACAGGAGCCACTAAGCTCCTGAAGGAGGCCATGGGGGCCCTCTCGGATCGGCAGAGGGAGGTCCTTCACCTCGTGTTCTACGAGGATCTGACCATTGCGGAAGCGGCAGATGTCATGGGCGTCTCCCTGGGATCGGCCCGAACCCATTACCAGCGGGGAAAAGAGCGCCTGAGGGCGCTCCTGGAAGAAGGGGAATACGTTGCATAACGGTGAAGACAGAGACCTGCAGCGTCTCTTCAGGACCCTCCGGGACGAGGAGCGGGACACAGTCCCCCAGTTCGAGACGCTCATGGCTCGGGCCAAGGAGGAGGCGGCCAGGTCCGGGATGGAGGCACCAGCCCTCAAACGGGCTCGCCACCTCACTGCGAGGCGGCTGGCGTGGGGGGGAGGCCTGCTGGCCGCCGCTGCCGCCGCCGTCTTGATCCTTCTACCTCCCCGGGGCACGTCGGAAGCGGAATTCGTACAGGTGGTGCAGATGTTCTCCGCTGATCCGGCCTCCGGGGCATGGAGGTCCCCGACGGACGGTCTCCTCGACCTTCCCGGAAATGAAGTGCTGTCCACCGTCCCGTCCATCGGCTCTCGAAGGTGGCTCCTGGACTCCAACACCCACTCCCGACGGAACGAACTGTGAGGAACCACCCATGAGGATCGCACGTGCCCTCGTAGCTGCGTCTCTCCTGGTCCTGGCACCCGGCGTCTTGGGTGCACAAGCGGAGGAGGAGGAGGATCCTTTCGGTGCCTTGGTGTTCACGCCGGAAGAGATCATGCAACACCGGCGAGCAATAGACCTGAACGACGAGCAGAGGGATGCCATTACCCGCTTGATCCAGGATCTGCAGGGCGAGATGGTAGGCCTCCAATGGCGACTTCTGGACGAAACGGAATCCGTGAAGGAGGCCATGGAGGATCCCAGGGTGGACCTGGACAGGGTCATGGACCGGTTCACGAAAGCCTTGGACACCGAGATGGAGATCAAGCGCGTCCATCTGGAGTTGCTGATTCGAATCAAGAACATCCTGACACCGAGCCAGCAGGAGGAGCTCCTGAGGCTGCGGGAGATCAGTGAAGACGAGACACAATAGGAATCCCCGGGGCTGATCCCGAGGATCCAAAAGAGGAGCAAAGCGATGTTGCGCCGAAACGCGAAACAACTCCTGGCCCTGTCCCTCCTGGTCTGCACGGCACCCCCTCTGGCAGGGCAGGAGTCAACGACCAGGGGGCTCAATCTCGGCTTCCACCTCCAGGCAGCTTCCCTCTCGGTCCAGGACGGCGAATCGGACGGCGGGGCCGGAGCGGGCTTTCGAATCGGATACGGCATCAACCGCATCGTCACACTGTATTTCGAACTGGACGGGATTTCCGTGGATTCAGAAGGGTCGGATGACTTCCAGGGCACATGGTCCCTGGCACATACGGACCTCGGCGCCCGATTCCACTTCGCCAGCACCCTCAGGTCCTGGGTTCCCTACCTGGAAGTCGCCGTAGGAGGACGTGCCGCCACTGTCAGCAATGCAAGGTCCGAAGGCACCGAGGTCGGGGATATCAACTTCCTGGGTGGGTCTTTCTCCTTTGGAGGAGGCATCTACTATTACTTCACCGAGACCTTCGGATTGGACGTGAGCCTCAAACTCACCGGCGGGGAGTTCGACGAGGTCGATCTGGGCCCCATACTCCTGGACGACCTGGATATCGACGCCAGTTCCACTCGCTTCAAGGTGGGAATCGTCTGGTGGCCTTAGTGCCCCATTCTGGAAATACCATGGTTGGTTGCCGAGGTTGAAATTTCCTGAATACCCATCGCTGCCCTTGCGATGTGGCCCGGTTTGGTTCCATTAAGAGTGGTTCGTCCTGTCCCGGGAAGACCGGGAAAGGACTTTTATTATGGTACCTGGGGAGGAAATGAATGGCAGGACTCGGCCGCCAGCTCTCGCTCGCTCGACGGGGATTGGGAAACATCTTCAACAACCGCCCCCTCTGCGTCTCCTTCGAAATCACCCATGCCTGCAACGCCAACTGTGACCACTGCCACCGCGGAGGGCCCGTAGAGGAGGACCAGGCGTCAGCCGAGGATTTCGTCCGCATCTACAGAGAGTTGTCACCGCCTGTGATCCAGGTGTCGGGAGGAGAGCCTCTCCTCAGATCCGATGTCCTGGAAATTATCAGTGGGATTCGGCAGGGTGGCAGCGTCCCCTATATCATCCTGGTGACGAACGGGTCCTTGCTGACACCCGAGGGGGCCCGACAAGCCAGTGAAGCCGGAGTAGACGCCTACAGCATTTCCCTGGATTATCCGGATGAGCGGCACGACGAGTTCAGGATGATCCCGGGTCTCTTCCAGCATCTCAGGGATCTCATCGAGTCCCTCGACCCTGAAGACCGGAAACGAGTCACCCTCAACTGCGTAGTCCAGAGTCACAACTTCCGGGAAATCCTGCCTTTGGCCCGGTTGGCGTCGGACTGGGGGGTATGCATGAACTACAGCCCCTACACCTGGATGCGAACCAACGACAAAGGCTATGTGGTGCCCAAACAACAACTGCCGGAGTTGAGGCAGATCTTCAGGGACCTCCTGGAATACCAGGAGGAACACGACATGGTGAAGTCCAATGCCACGTTCCTCAACAACATCGTGGTATTCTTCGATCAGGAAGGCATCCCAGGATGCAGGGCCGGGGAGCGGTTTCTGGTGGTGAACCCCGACGGCACTCTCTCACCCTGCGGACTCATCACCACGGACTACCCGGACAGGGCCCGGCTCATGGAAGGGTTTTCAAGAAACAACACCTGTACCGCGTGCAACACCAGCATCCGATCGTGGACAGAGAAACCGTTCTCCACGTTCTTCTCGAGCATTCGACCTTCCACCAAGTCCCTCTGAGCCGGTGGTCGGATCCCGGAAGCTGATGCCTCCTGACTCCCCCGATCCGACAAGCGCCGGAGGCGGCACTGCGTCTGCCTACCGGAAGAGGATGATGATCGTCCTCTTCGAGGCCTTCCTGGTGGTGGTGTTGGCCGTCTTCTTCCTGTTCTTCGAGGATATCGAGGGAACCTCGGACCTGCTCCTTCTCTTTCTCTATTCCTTTCCCTCAGAATTCCTGGTGGGCCTGGTTCCCCATGAGCCGGCCCTGATCCAGTTCGGCCAATATCATCCCCTCTGGATCGTAATGCTGGTTTCGGTGGTCAGCACGGTAATGGCCGAGGGACTGAACTATTCCTTCTTCGGGCTGTTCTATGAAATGCCTGGCTTCCGGGCCGCCCTGCAGAAGGAGGGGGTGAGGAAAGTCACGGACCTGTTCAACCGGGCCCCGTTCTTCGCCATCACGTTCTGCGGCTTTGGCCCCCTTCCCTTCTTCCCAATCC
>JASFVN010000205.1:0-8146 GCA_050049805.1 Gemmatimonadota bacterium | reverse complement strand
CCACTCCGAGCTTCCCGGACTCTCCTCCAACGAGATGCTCGTGGTCGCGAATATCGCCCGTTATCATCGGAAAAATATCCCCAGGAAGCACCACGCCGATTTTGTTCGCCTTTCCGAAGAGGACCAAGCGCGGACTACCACGCTCTCGGGCATCTTGCGGGTGGCCGACGCTCTGGATCGATCCCACCTGCAAAACGTGAAGAACATCGAGGTCACCTGGGGCAAACACGAGATGGAGCTGAGGCTGGAAGGAGAAGGGGACCTCCTCCTGGAGCGGTGGGCGGTGTCCAGGAAGACAACGCTCTTCGGGAAGGTCTTCGAGCGGGACATTTCCATCACCACCTGACCTGAATATTCCACCATCGAGAGTCATTGACATTGGGCGTGCTGGGCATCTTATTGCCCATATTCCCTTGTTATTTGGATTTTCGAATGATCGAGGTCCCGGGACACCCGTGAGACCAGGAAGGGGGCCGGCCGTGCCCGAAGTCGACGAAAAGGTGATGAAGTTCGTGGAAGACATCCTCAGGAAGAACCCGGGAATCGAACTCGAGGATCTTTTCGAGCGGACCAAGAAATTCAAGAGTTCCATCGCCCGTTTGAGCAGGCGTCAGTTCAATGCTCGCTACCCCCTTCAAGTGAAGCGCCGTCGGGCCCTGGCGGCTAAGGCCCAGGGGGCTGGAAAGAAGAAGGGCACCTCCACAAGGGGACCAGCGGCCAGGAAATCGGCAGTAAGAAGAGGAGCGCCGCCGGACAGGGTCCGCCAGATTCTCCTGCAGTTCGCCACCGATATCACGGCGGCAGAAGAGCGGAAAGACCTCGTGAAGGTTTTGGCGGCCGTAGACCTCTACGTCGATCAGGTCATGAAAGAGGTCTCGAGGGGCTGAGCCCTCGCGCCTGGCTGCTGGCCCACCCCGGCCGGCTCAAGGCTTGGGGCCTGGGCTCGGTTCGAAACCTGGGCATTCCAAGACAGGTAGCCTGGGGTATTTGGGGAGGTGGAGGTCCGTCCTTGGGTTCTCGCAGAGCAGAAAAATGGACCCTCGGCGGCTCTGAATCCTCCTGGCCCATCGGCACCCCTCACACAGCCCCGCCCCGCCTCCCTTCATGTCAGGGGCCCTCGGGGGGTCGAATACCCAGGAAGGCCACCTGCCGGCCTCGATCGCCCCTGCGATGGGAAAAGAAAGGAGAGTCTCCGCAGAGGGTGCACCAGGACGAGCGGGTGACTTTTGCGGTTGCGGCCCCGAGCTCGATGGCCCTGTCAGCCAGGAACTGCCGAAGATCAACTGGAACGGGCCCTGAGACGGAGGGCAGACCGAGGGCCGCGTGGACTTCCGGTCCCACTTCGTAGCACTCTCCGCAGATGGCTGGCCCCAGGTGGATGTACAGGTCCTCCGGGCGACTTCCAAAGTCTTTGGCCAGAAGCTGCATGCCGCGGTCCATGACTCCCACAGCGGCTCCCTTCCAACCTGCGTGTAACAATGCGACGACCCGCTGATCAGGGTCTACCAAGGACACCGGTACGCAATCCGCTACCGTGACCCCCAACAAAACACCTTCGGAAGCAGTGATGTGTCCGTCGGCATCTGGCCCCAGGATCAGTCGACCCTCACCGATGGGTGCTCCCGCCGAATTGTCCTCTGAAGCCTCCAGGAGCTCCTCCCAGCCATCACTCCCCTCCATGCGCTCATACACGGTCACCGCTTTCCCGTGGACCTGGCGCGAGTGGGCCACCTTGGGGAAATCCACCCGGGAAGCGAGAGCGGCCCACGCATGGCGAGCCCCCTTGGCAGGCGGGTCGGTAAAACGAGCGAAATCCCGAATCTTCATGCGGGCCGACTTTTCTCGACCCGTGGTCCCCTGTACCAGCCAGGGAAAAGCCTGCTCCCATTCCGGGTGAGTCCAATATCCGGGATCGCCCGGCCGCAGAACTTCCTTGATTTCTCGGGCGTGAACCCTGGGGCTTGTCTGGCGTATCATGGCTTCGAGCTACCCGCTGTTTTCCCGATTGATCCGGGGAGTCTGTCCTTTCCCCCGAAATGCCCTAGCTTACTCTCTTGTCCGAAAAACACCAGTAGAGGGCACCCGTACTGGAACCATGAGCGAGCCCCCGTTCGATTACCAAAACGCCGCCTACGTCCAACTCCTTTATGAGGAGTTTTCCCGGAACCCCGAGGCGGTCCCCGAGGCTTGGCGAGCGTTCTTCAGCAGGGGCCCCCGGGTAACCTCGGAGGCCGGGTTGCTGGTGCCGGAGACATTGGCGCCAGAGTGCCCCCCCGAGGCGCCCCGGGAGATGCCGGCGACCCCGGACACGAAGGCCGCCGCGGCCCGTCCGGCCCCGGTCCCTGCAACCTCCGCCCCTGCTCCGGACGCCCGATCCATCGAAAGACTTCTGAAGGTCGTGGCCAGAGGAGCCAGCCTGGTTCAGGCCTTTCGGGAACACGGCCACCAAATGGCCAACCTGGACCCGTTGGGGTCAGAGCCCCCAGGGCATCCGCAGCTGGAGCCATCGTTTTTCGGCACCACCATGGAGGAGCTGGCAGAGATCCCGGCCTCCATCATCGAGCCTCGATGGGGAGACGAGCCCCTTGCCCGGATCCTTCAGCGTCTCAAAGACGCCTACGTCGGTTCAATCGGGTACGAATTCGAGCACCTGGAAGACCCGGAAAAGGTACGCTGGCTCTGGCAGCAGGTTGAAGAAGGGGTCGTGACCCGGCCCCTGAACGACGACGAGAAGAAACGCCTCCTGATTCGCCTCTCGGAGGTGGAGGGTCTGGAGCACTTCCTTCATCGGGCCTATCTGGGACAGAAGCGCTTCTCCCTGGAAGGCACCGACATGATGGTTCCGATGCTCGACAAGGCCATCGAGGAGGCCAAGACGACCGGGGGCCGGGAGATCGTCATCGGAATGGCCCACAGGGGAAGGTTGAACGTCCTCGCTCACATCCTGGGGGTCAGCTACAGGGAGATCCTGGAGGGTTTCGAGGGAAAGCCGGTGCGGGACACCGCCCTGAGCATTCCCAGGCAAGGCACCGGGGACGTGAAATATCATCACGGGGCCGAAGCTGCATACCGGCTCCCCGATGGCTCGAGGGTCAGGGTCCTACTGGCTCCCAACCCCTCCCATCTCGAGTTCGTGAATCCCGTTGTGGAGGGGCTGGCCAGGGCGAAACAGTTCGCGGGACCGGAGAAGGACCGGCCCCATGAGGTAGACGCGGTCATCCCGGTCCTGATCCATGGGGACGCCGCCTTCGCCGCCGAGGGGGTCGTAGCCGAAACCCTGAACCTTTCCCGTTTGGAGGGCTACGCCACCGGCGGCACCCTGCATATCATCGCCAACAATCAGGTGGGGTTCACCTCTGAACCCAGGGAGAGCCGCTCTACCCGCTACTCCAGTGACCTGGCCAAGGGCTACGACATCCCGGTGTTCCATGTGAACGCCGACGATCCAGAGGCCTGCCTGGCCACCGTCCGGCTGGCCATGGCCTACCGCACCCGGTTCCACGACGACGTTGTCATCGATCTGATCGGATACCGCAGGCACGGCCACAACGAAGGGGATGAACCCTCGTATACCCAACCCGAGCAATACCAGGTCATCGGATCGCATCCAACGGTTCGCACACTCTGGGCTCAACGCCTTGCGGAAGAGGGCCTCGTCTCGGCAGAGGGGGCAGACCTCATCAAGGAGGAGGTGGCCCGCCGGCTCCGGGAGGCCCAGGACCAGGTGAGGGAAGAGCCGGATGAGGTGACGGAGGGGGAGGGGGAAGGGCCGACCGACCCCCCTGAGCCGGTTGACACCACTGTGCCCATCGAGACCCTGGTTCGGCTGAACGAGGCCTCGCTCCGTACTCCCGAGGATTTCACGGTCCACCCCAAACTCGCCCGACAGCTCCAGAGGAGAGCCTACGAGTTCGGACCCGGATTCCAGTTGGAGTGGGCACATGCGGAAACGCTGGCTTTCGCTTCCTTGCTGGAGGAGGGCGTTCCCATTCGGTTGAGCGGGCAGGACTCCGAACGAGGCACTTTCAGCCAGAGGCACCTTGTTCTCCACGACGTTGAGACCGGGGCCGAACACATCCCCCTTTCCCAGATCGGCACCGCACGCTTCGAGGCATACAACTCTCCCCTCACGGAAACCGCCGTTCTGGGATTCGAATACGGATACGAGGTCGGCACGGATCCCGATCTGGTGCTCTGGGAAGCCCAGTTCGGCGACTTCGTCAATGTGGCCCAAGTCATCATCGATCAATTCATCGCTTCAGGGAGGGTGAAGTGGGGGCAGGCCGCACGCCTCACCCTGCTCCTTCCCCACGGCCACGAAGGACAGGGTCCAGAGCACACGTCAGCTCGGCCGGAGCGGTTCCTTCAACTCTCGGCCGAAGACAACATGAGCGTGGCCTATCCCACCACGCCTGCCCAGTACTTCCACCTCCTCCGACGGCAGGCACTGACACCCCTGGCCCGGCCCCTCATTGTCATGACGCCCAAGAGCCTGCTTCGGCACCCCAGGGCCACGTCACCGGTTTCGGAGCTCGCCGAGGGCTCTTTTCATGCTGTGCTTGACGACCCGTCGGCCCCGGAGCGGCAGGAGGAGATCACCCATCTCACCCTCTGCACGGGGAAGCTCTACTACGACATGGACACTCACCCTCAGCGGAACGAGCTGACCCAGGTGGCCATCGGACGGGTTGAAGGGCTCTATCCCTTCCCCGGCGAATCTCTGGAAAGACTGGTCAGGTCCTACCCGAACCTGAAACGGGTGGTATGGGCCCAGGAAGAGCCGACAAACCAGGGCGCCCTTTCGTACATCGGTCCCCGGCTCAGAGCCGCGGTGCCTCGCAATATACCCTTGAAACCAATCGCCCGGCCGAACCGGGCCAGCCCCGCCGAGGGCAAGGCCAAGGACCACATGAAGGAGCAGGAGAGGATTGTGGAGGAGGCCCTGGGATTGCGGGAAGAGTAAATCAGTCGTCCTTCAAAATTCGCTCTGGCGGATCGTCCAGGTCGTCGAACTGCCCTCGCTTCACCGCCACGACGAAGAGAATGGCGAAGACCACGCCCAGGAGGACGGCGATGGGAAGAAGGAAGAAGATGGCGTCCACGGATCCACCCTTTCGCTAGCGCCTCAGGTTCATCCTACCGGGTCCCCTTTCTCCACGGCCCTGTCCACCCGGGAAGCTCCCCAGATCACCATTCCACTGGAGAGTGGCATGAGAATCGCCGCAATCAGGGGATTCACGAACCCCGCCGCGGCGAAGGTGACGGCCACGATGTTGTACCCGATGGACCTTATCTGGTTCTTGCGGATGGAGTCGGCGGCCGCCTCAGCAGCCCGGAATCCGGCCAAAATGGGCTGCAGGGAAGGCACCGAGATCACACCATCCGCCACCAGGATGCTGGACGCGGCCCCCGTGCCCATGGCGATGCCCACGTCGGCCTGGGCCAGGCCAGGTCCGTCGTTCATCCCGTCACCAGCGAATAGAACCACTTCGCCCCGGTCACGCCGCGTCCGAATCCAATCGGCCTTCTGGGTCGGGTCCATCTTCGCCAGGGCCTGTTCGATGCCCGCTTCCGCCGCCATCCGCTCCGCCACTTCCTGAACATCGCCGGTGAGGAGGCAGACCTCACGGTGAGAGTCGAGGAGCTCCTGGACGGTGGCCCGGGAATCCTCCCGAACCCGATCCCCAAGGGTGATCGTCCAGGCAGCGCCATCATCGCCCCTGACAAGGACCTTACCCGGGCCGCCACTCCGGATCTCCCACCATTGGCCGTCCACCCTGCCCCGGATTCCGAAACCCGCCTCCTCCGAGACGTCCTCGGCCACCGGCAACGGAATTCCACGATCCACTGCGGCACGGGTGACGGCCCTGCCGATGGGATGAGCGCTGAACCGTTCCAGGCCACTGGCGATCCGGAGGGCCTCGTCGGGAGCAGCCACCACCTCCAGGTCTCCGGCTGTCACCGTACCCGTCTTGTCCAGGGCCACCAGGCTCACATCCTTCATCGCCAGGAGAGAATCTCCGCTGCGGAACAGAAGCCCTCGGCGGGCCGCGGCCCCGAGACCCGCAGCGGCTGCCAGGGGTCGCGCCAGGGCCAGGGCACACGGACACGCCACCACCAAAACCGCCACCGCCGTCAACAGGGCTTTTTCCAAACCTGCGAAGAGAACCCACCCCGAGAAGGTCGAGCCGGCAACCAGCAGGGTGATTCCGGTGAACCAGGGGGCGATTCGATCCGACAGGGCCGGTGTGACGCCCCGATCCGCCGAGAGTCTGAGCTGATCGGCCATCTGCTGGAGGACGGTCTCCCGGCCCACGGCACTGACCCTCACGGTCAGGAATCCGTCCACCAGGACCGACCCGGCCACGACCCGGCTCCCCACCTGCACCTCCACCGGTTCCGACTCTCCGCTGATGAGAGCCATCCGAAGGTTGCCATGGCCTCCGTCCACAATCCCGTCCGCCGCCAGCTCTTCTCCTGCGGCGACGTCCATGAGATCCCCCACCTCCAACTCCTCCGAGGGCACCACCTCTACGGCATCTTCCACCCTCCGGCGGGCCGTGGTGGGAGCCGTGGCGGCCATGGCCGTGGCGGCTTCGGAGGCTCGTCGACGGCCCCTCGACTCAAGGACCCGCCCCGCCAGGAGGAGAGTCACCAGCATTCCCATGGAGTCCAGGTAGGTGTCGCCGCCCTTCACCGTCACGATTACTCCATGACCGAAGAGGACCGCCACTCCAAGGGCGATGGGAAGGTCCATATGGAGGATCTTGTGCCGAAGTCCGCTGACGGCCCCCACGAAGAAGGGCTCGGCGCACCAGAGGGCAACCGGAGCCGCCAGGGCCAGGCTGATCCACTGGAAGAGAGCCACATACCGGGGATTCATTCCGCCCAGCCAACCCGTATAGAGGGCCGCCGAGAGCATCATGATGTTCATGGCGGCGAAAGCCGCCACGCCCAAACGAATCAGCAGACCGCGATCCGGCTCTCCTTCCTCGCCCAGGATCCGGGGCCGGTATCCGAGGGTACTGATGCGGCCAGCCACATCACCCAACCTCACCTTCTCTGGATCCCACCTGAGGCGGGCCCTGCCCGTGGCGTAGCTCAAGGTGGCTTCGGCCACGCCCTCCGTTCGTTGGAGTACGTTCTCGGTGACCCAGACACAGGAGGCGCAGCGGAGTCCATCCACTTGAAGCCGGATCTCGCAGAGGCCATCATCGCCCACCGGCACAGGCACGGCATCCCAATCCCCGGCAGCTCCCTCAGGGCGGGGTGGAAAGGCCTCCCGCTCTTTGTAATACGACTCGAGGCCGGCGCCTCTGATGATGGCGGCCGCCATCTCGCAACCCGAACAGCAGTAGATGTCATCCGGTCCTTCCACGGGGGTCCCACAGTGGGGGCAGCGGGACTGGCGCAACTCGACGGGGGCAGGCTCGTGGGGATCGCCGCCGTCTACCTCGCCGTCCGGAAGAGCTTTATCGCTCTTCGGTGTGGTAGGAGGGCACAACGTCGTCAGCCCCCGACACGGCGATATAGATGAAGATGGCGTTCACCAGGACCACGAACACCAGACCAAGGGTGATGAGAATGGGCCAGAGCCGGGACCCGGGTTTGGGACCCGCACCGGCTGAGCCACCCTCCGACCTAGTCCGTACCGGAGTCAACTGCAGCTCCCGTCTTGAAGGTGGTGGGTATGACGATCTCCCCTCGAGAAGACACGACCCGAACCCGCATGTCCGTAGTTCGGCCCAACCCTTCATCTTGCGGTACTCGGACCACCAGGGGAAGGGTGCGGGCTTCCGTTGACGCCAGTTCCACGGCCGGTGCCGTTACCTCTGCCCCTTCGATACCCTCCACCGAGACCTGGAATTCCAGGGGTTCCTCCCCAGGATCGTTGTTCGTGATCTGCAGGAGGAAGGTGTTCCTGATGTAGCCGTCGGGGTCGAGAGTGAAGAGGGAACCGGGCACCCGGTTCACCGTGGCCTCGAAAGGCACCCGTTGGGAGGCCAGGGCGAACCCAAAGACCAGAATGGCTGCCAGCAGGCCGCCGTAGACCACAGTCCTGGGTCGCAACCTACGAACCGTCCGGCCCTCCTGTTCCGCCAAAGAGGTGTACTCCACCAAGGTCCGGTGCCCCAGCCTGTCCATG
>JASFVN010000204.1:0-8180 GCA_050049805.1 Gemmatimonadota bacterium | reverse complement strand
TCGAGGGTACCCAGGCCCATCCCCGGAAGTCCTTGTGCGCCAAGGGCTTCCGGATATCTCTTTGCCCTGGGACAACGTGTGATTCCAGGTTGGGTGCACTCATTTGGGTGTACCTGCTGGGTCAACTATCTACTTCAGAATGCGAAGATCGGGCGTTTTCGGGCAGGCCTCAAGAGCCGAGGCCATTCCTCCACCATGCCTGAACTGGAAGGCCAGTTGCATGGGTGGGGTGCTCGAGAGTTGCCCTCGATGCGGAGGTCGGGGGGTTACTCCTTCGTCGTCGGATAGTCTAGGATACGCATGACCTGCTCGGGAGTCTCGACCACCGCCTGGGCCGCCCTGTCGATCCCCTTGAGGGCGTGGGTGAACTCCGGGGATGTATGAGGATGATCATCTTCCCTAGGGCGGCGGCGTAGCCGGCGTCGAAGGCTGCGTTCCACTGCCGGTATTTCTCCCCGAACTTCACCACTACCACGTCGGCCCGCTCCAGGGCCGAGCGGGTCCGGATGGCGTTGATCTTCGCCCCCTTGTGGTCCTTTCAGAAGTCCTTCTCCTCCCCGGCCAGATGGACGACCAGCTCCATGGACTACTCCTCTCTGAGTGCCGTCATGGGGTGACAGCGCGCCGCCCGGCGAGCCGGGCCCAACGACGCAATCCCGACAGACAGGAGTAGCAGGCTCACGCTCCCGGCGAAGGCCAGGGGATCCAGGGGCTGTAGCCCCAGGAGTGCCGCCCGCATGAGAAGAGCGGCACCGGCGCTGATCAGGAGTCCCGGAACCAGCCCGATGAGGGCCAGCTGCACACCTTCCCTCACCACCATTCGAACCACCGAATCCGGCTTGGCCCCCAACGCCATCCTGAGTCCGACTTCCCGCGTACGCTGACTGACCGAAAAGGCCACCACCCCGTAGATCCCCAGCATGGCCAGGGCGAGGGTGATGAGACCGGCGACCCCGAGAGCCGCGGAGAGCATCCGGTGCAGCAGGGTGGCGTTGTCGGTGATGGACTCCATTCGGCTCAAACGGAGGATGGGCAGCTCCGCGTCCACGCGGGCGACCTCCTCCCTCAGAACCGGAAGCAGAGCCCCTGGATCCCCGGTGGTGCGGGCTTGGAGGATCATCCGGGGCTGGTAGGACTGGGAGAAGGGAATCCAGACCGCAGGCTCAGGCTCCTCCCCGGGCATATGCCAGGGGATGTCATCCACCACACCCACCACCGAGTAGGGTTGGCGTTCTCCGGAGTTGATTCGTTTCCCCACACCGCTCTCCCTGGGCCAGAACCGATCCACGAAGGCCTGGCTTACCAGGATCACCTTCTCTCCGTCCGCCACGTCGTCGGAGGAAAGATCCCGCCCCCTCAGAAGACGGACCCCCATCAGCTCGAGGTACCCGGGCGTCACGACGTTCATGTAGGTGCGGAGGTACTCGTTCGGCGCCGGCTCATAGCCCTCGGGCTCGATCCCTCCAAGAATCGTGCTCCCTCCCTCCAGGGGGATCCGGGCGGCCAGGGCGGTGCCGGTGACGCCGGGGTGAGTGCCGGTCCGCTCCATGAGGTCGGCCAGGAGCTGACGCCCCTCCGCCTCCCCGTACTCCCGGTGGCTCAGGTCCACCTCCACGATGGCGACCCCATCGGGGTCGAATCCGAGATCGAGACGGCTGGCGTGGGAGAGGCTCTGCACCAGGAGGAGGCTGACCAGAACCAGGACCAGCGATCCCCCCACCTGGGCGCCGACGAGGAGATTCCGCACCCCCAGGAGGCGATGCTTCGGAGGAGCCTCCCGACCCTTGAGGGCCGGGATCAGGTCGGGGCGCGAGGCATGCAGGACCGGGAGGAGCCCGAAGGTGAGGCCGGAGCCGCACACCAGGGCTACCACGAAGGTCACCACCCGCCAATCCAGGTCCAGCGCTACCCGGCCCGGAGGAAGGAAGGAGGCCCCGTTCGCCGCCATTAAGGTTAACCAGTGCACGAGGAAGAGGCTGAGGAGACCGGCCAGGCCGAAGAGGATGAGGTTCTCGGTCAGAAGCTGCACCAGGATCCGGCGACTCGAGGCTCCGATGGCAGCGCGGATGGCGACCTCTCCCCTGCGTTTCCATGCCCGGGTAAGGAGAAGGTTCGCCACGTTGGAACACGCGATCAGGAGGATCAGCCCCACCACGCTCAGGAAGGCCACGACCACCAGGACGACGCCCGCCTCTCCCGGGGGAAGCATGGCCTGCGTGAAGGTGAGAGCGGAAAGCCCCTGGTGGCGGAGTCCATCCGACGCCCAGTAGTCGGGATGCTCCTCCCGGAGTTGGAGGGCCACCGCGTCCAGCTCGGCCTGGAGCTGCTCGATGGTGGCCCCGTCGCGGAGCCGGGCCACGCCGGTCATGGACGCGCGCCCCCGCTCCTCCCGGAACTCCATGGTGGGGATGACCACTTCCACCAGAGTCGGCTCCTGAACGCCCACCATTCCCTCGGGGGCTACGCCGATGACGGTAAAGGGCTTCCCGTTGATCGAGAGGGTCTGACCCAGGGCACCGGGGTCTCCCCCGAATCGGTCCTGCCAGAGCGGGTACCCGATGACGGCCACCCGCCCCCCCGCTGCGATGTCCTCCGGGAGGAAGCCCCGGCCCCGGGACATCCGGATCCCGAGGACGTCGAAATAGTTTTCGCTCACCTTTAGCCCTACTACCGGGCGCCCGGCATCCGAAGCGGAGCCGAGGGCGAAATGACCACCGCTCACGGCTGCCATGTCCTCCGCCGCCTCGATCCTCTCCTTCAGGTCCAGGAAGTCCGGAAAGGAGAGAGGGCCGTTCTGGTAGGTCATTCCGCTGGTAAAGACCCGCACCAGCTCCTCGGGCTCCTCGGCGAGGGGGAGCGGCCTGAAGAGCACCGCGTTCACCAGGGTGAAGAGCCCTGTCGACACGCCGATGCCGAAGGTGAGGGAGAGGACGGAGACGATGACGAAGCCCGGAGTCCTGGCCAGGTTCCGGAGTGCGTACCGTAGGTCCAGGGAGAGAATGTCTCTGGCCCCCTCCAGGAAGGGGCGCTTTCCCCCTCCGCCTCCTGCGGGGATCCCTGGATTCGTGGACCGACTCTGCTCCTCTCGCCTGGCCCTGCGACGCGCAGGACATTCCGAAAGAAAGGACCGCACGAGCCCGTGGGTCTCCCGCCATGCGAAGGCCATCGTGGCCCGGAGCCCCGTCGTCCAGGCCTCCTTTCCCATCGCCCGAAAGAGCTCGACCGCTTCCTCGGCATAGGCCGGATCCAAGGAAGGAACCATCCTCCTGAGCAGGGCCGCGTAGACTCTCACCGGAAGGGGCTGAGTGCGGTTCATGATCCCTCCTCCCCACCTCCCGCCGCCCCGAGGGCATCGACAAGCCCGCTCCGGGCCACCTGGCGGTGAAGCCTTCCCACTCGCTGGGCCTCGGCCCTGGTGAGGGCTCGACCGGCCCGCGTGATGCGGAAGTACTTCCTGGGGGGGCCCCGGGATTCGTCCTCCGCGGGTGGATCCGCCTCCTCCAGGAATCCCTCCTTCAACAGGCGCTGGACCGCCGCGTAGAGGGTGCTGGTGCCGAGGGCTACCTCCCCGTCGGTGCGCTCGGTAATGTCCTTGAGGAGGGCGTACCCGTGCAGCTCTCCCTCCAGCAGAGAGAGGAGGATCTGGAAGACGTGGGGTGCCAGGGGTAGGTGTCCTCTGAAGTCGTCGTCGAGCGTCATCGGGTTCATTCCATGGTGAGTGAGAATTCCGGGCGCGGTCCTTCCTGCCCCGCCCCTCCAGCGGGGAGCTCCACGGGCTTCTCGGACGCTTTGTAGCTATTCCGTACGATGGAATAGCTAGACGGGTTTCACACCCCCGGGGGTATTGTCAACTTGAGGAGGCCGAACTGCATTGAGACAGCCGACAGTCGACAACGTCCGCCTCAGGCAGCCGAAACCTCCCGCCATTCCCGAAACGACCGGTCCCGTAAGAACCGGTAGTTCTCCGACCGAAGATGATGCCGTGCCAACCTGATGAGGTTCTGGACCACTCCGTGAACCGCCAGAAACCGCTGGGCTTGTCCGACTGACTTGAACCGGCGCATCCGCCGTTCTCGCTGTCGGGTCGGTTGATGCGAGACCTCCGCTCGATTGTTCGCATACTGCTGGGTATCGTGGACCGCCGAGGGGAAAACGGTTCGGTGCGCCGCCGAGTAGCTCCTCAGCGGATGTTCACGAAGAGCTCGTCCAGGTGCCAGATGTCACCCAGCCGGCCCTGTTTTCCCCGGAGATTTCGGGCGTAGAGTGGTACAGCCAAATGGCCAAAGGTCCTGGCCCTAAGCCCGCTGGAAAGGCCTGAGGCCGCCGATCCCACAGCAGCTCAGGCCATGTGCCACCCGTCCACTTCGGGGCTGGTGGCTTCTTCACCACTACTCCCCCTTCAACACCCGAACTGGATCCACCCGACTGGCTCGGAAGGCTGGGACCACCAACGCCACCAAAGCTACGAGCGTCAAGAACGCACCCACGCCCAAAAATGTGGCCGGATCGGTAGCGGACACCTGGTACAGGAGACTGGAAAGGACCCTGGTGGCACCAAGGGCCACACCCATTCCCAGGACGATCCCCAACCCGGCTACGCCCAGGAAACGCCGAAGTACGCCGGCCATTACACGGGTCCCCTCCGCACCCATGGCCATCCGGACTCCGATTTCGAAGGTTCCCTGGCTCACCGCGTAGGAGGCCACGCCATACACGCCCACGGCGCCGAGCGACAAGGCGAGAACGCCGAAAACCAGGAGGAGGAGTGCGGTGAGACGGGAATCCGCCAGGGTGCGGCTGACGACCTCTTCCATGGTCCGCACGAAGGTGATTGGGATGTCACCGTCCACCGACCAGATGGATGACCTGACTCCTGAAATCAGGGCCTCCGGATCGTCTTCGGTGCGGACGACGAGGTACATCCGTTCGGGGCTCCAAAGCTCCCAAGGGATGTAGATGTCGGGCTGGACCCCACGATCGAGTGAGGTCTGTGCGAAGTCCTCCACCATGCCGGTAATGCGGGCAGGGGTCTCGGAGCCGAAGGGAAGCCAGACCGTCTTTCCTACAGGGGTTTCTCCGTCGGGCCAGAGAGAAAGGGCCAGAGCCCGGTTCACCAGGACCTGCTCCTCGGTTTCTTCCCCGCCAATTCCTTCAGGATAGGCGCCACCGACCACGGGAATCCGCAGGGCCGAAAAGAAGTCCGGGGAGACGGCCCGCACTCCGGCGTATGTCGACAGGTAGTCGGTGGAAACCGGGCTGTCGTCCGAACGGTACAGAATCCCCATTCCACCGCCGGCGAACGGTAGGAAGTTGGTCCATCCGACCTCGGTCACTCCGCCCATGCCACTCACCTGCCGGGCGACCTCTTCGTAGAAGCGATGCCTGCTTTCCTCCTCGGGATACCGCTCAACCGGGAGGTTGATACGGAGGGTGAGGACCTGGCCGGCGTCGAACCCCGTATCCTCGTTTCGAAGGGACCAGAAGCTCCTGAAGAGGAGGCTGGCGCCCACAATCACCACAACCGCCAGGGCCAATTCCGCGACTACAAGTCCGCTTCTCAGCTTCTGCCCGGAGGGACCCTGTCTCCGGCTCAGGCCTCCATCCTTCAGCGAAGCCTGAAGGTCCCGGCCCGCAGCCCGAAACGCCGGAAGGAGGCCGAACAAGAGGACCGAGATTACCGAGACCACGAAAGAGAAAGCGAGGACCCGGCCGTTCAGCTCGATGAGATCTGTCCGGGGAACGCTCGCCGGGAGGATTCCGATGAGGGCGGGCAGTAGCCAGAACGCCAGGAGGACGCCGATCCCGCCTCCCACCAAACCCAGGACCAAGCTCTCGGTGATGAGTTGCCGGATCACCCGATCTCGGCCGGCTCCCACCGCTAGCCTTATTCCCAACTCCCGGCCTCTTCCTTGCCCTCTGGCCAGGAGGAGGTTGGCCACGTTGATACAAGCCAGCAGCAGTACCAGTCCTACGGAACCCAATAGGATAAAGAGCCGGAGGCGGACGTCCCCCAGGAGAGCCTCCTTGAGGGGGTGGAGCCCAGCCACAGCCCGTTCCTCGTCGGTGATGAATTCGAGGTCAGCGGTGAGTCGACCCGCCACCTCGTTGAACCGGGCTCCGGCTACCTGGATGGAGGTTCCCTCGGCCACCCGACCCACAAGGTGGAGGGAAGCGGTCCCTTCGTAGTCCGGAAAGTTGGAGGGATCGACCTGGAAGGGGACCCAGACCTGACTACCCTCGTACACAGGCCGGTAGTCCTGGGGCATGATGCCTACCACGGTCCGGTATACTCCCTCCCCATCTCCCACCGATATGGCTTGGCCGAGAATTTCCGGGTCACCTCCGAACCGCCGTTCCCAGATCCCGTGGCTCAGGACCACGACCTGACCCTGCCCCGGGACCTCGTCGTCCCTCGTGAAGCCGCGGCCCAAGGCCGGCGAAACGCCGAGGACCTGAAAATGATTGTAGGAAACGGAGACACCACGAAGCTCTTCCGGCTCTACAGATCCGTCACCGGAAAAGGTGAACGAGCTTACGTTCATCGCGGACAGGCCTTCCAGGAAAGGCGTCTCTGCCTGAAACCGGGTGAGCATGCTCTTGGTGAAGGTCTGCTCCGGCCATACTTGAACCAAGCGATCAGGCTCATGGAAGGAGAGAGGGCTCAGGAGAATCCCGTTCACCACGCTGAAGATGGTGGTGGTGGCGCCGATCCCCAGAGCCATGGTCAAAATGGCTACCGAGGCAAATCCCGGGTTTCTCCTGAGCTGACGGACAGCGTACCGAGCATCCTGAAAAAGATCTTGCACTTGCCTCACCCCTCTCTCTTCCCGTGCTTTTTCCCTGTACTGATCCACTCCGCCGAAGGCCATCCGAGCCCGACGATGGGCCTCCCCAGGTTCGACTCCGCCGCGAATAAGATCCTGTGCTTCCATCTCCAGGTGGAAAGCGATCTCGTCCTGGAACTCCCTGTCCATCCGATGGCCCCAAGCAAGGGCTCGGATGCGGAACCAGAGATCGGTCAGCCTTCCCATCGACCGTTCCTCACGCCAACTCGAGTATCTGACCTACCGCAACCGTCAACCTTGCCCATCTCTCCTCCTCCGCTTCCAATTGCTTTTCACCAGCCCGAGTGAGGCCGTAATACTTGGCCTTCCTGTTGTTCTCCGTTACTCGCCACTCTGACTTGATCCAGCCGGCCCGGGTCATCCGAAGGAGGCTTGTATACAGAGATCCCTGGTTGACCTGTAGCGTCCCCTCGGAAACCCGTTGAATCCTCTTCGTGATCCCCCATCCGTGCATTGGCTCCACCTGAATCACTTTCAGGATCAGCATGTCCAGGGTGCCCTGGATCATATCCGGTGTCTTCTTCGACATTGGTCGGCCCTCTACTCTGCGTACTCGTATGGTATGGGTCCTGGTCTGGGACCCTTCTACCCCTGACGGTCAGGAGAACGTTAAATTTTTTCCTCCTGATGGTCAAGGGAAGCGGAGATTGGCCCTTGCCCAACCCCTTGAGATCCGGCTTTGGAACCTGAGGAAAATGACTGTAGAATGGGTCAACTGAGCCGGTGAGCGTGTCGGCAAAGCCCGGCATGTTTGCCGGTGATGGCCGGCATAGTCCGGCATGGTCTGGGGGTATCTACAGCGGGTCGTACGTCCTACCCGTGAAAGTACGGCATCTAGCCGGGATCCGGCGTTACCTGCCGACGCCTGAAAAGCCTGAAGTCGGTAGTGGATCTGCGGCTACCCCGGTAACCGCGGTAAGGCGCTCGCCCGGGCTGGAATACCGAATGGGACCTTTCGCCTGCGCTTCGCTCGGCGGTCTCGCGGAGCTACATCTGGATCGCTTCGCGACGATACCATCTTGGCCGCTCGGCTCAGCTGAAACGTTTCCGCACGCTGGCGCGGCCTCCGGACCTGAGTCTACCCAGGTCCGTTCTCCAGATGTGCAGGCCCTGGATGTTTTTTCTCCCAACCGGGGCTTTCCCTTTCCTGCTCAAACTCCTTCTTGATGCCAATGGTGGTGTCCTATGCCACTTGAAATGGCCTGTAGCGCTCTGCCGATGTCAGCAGTAGTGACTTCGAGCTGACTTCCTGAAACAACCTTTCTCGTCTTCTCGTCATCTAAACAGTGTTGGTATCAACACTGTTGGGGTCGCCCGGCCTGCGTGCCGCCGATC
>JASFVN010000203.1:0-8186 GCA_050049805.1 Gemmatimonadota bacterium | reverse complement strand
GCCTACGGGTTCGAGCACGTCTGGAAACAGACCAAGGAGACCTTCTACACGGCGGGCTACCACGGTGTGGATTGGGACGGCCTGAAGCCGGTCTATGAGAAATATCTGCCTCATATCGGGAACGGCTTCGAGTTCGCTGAGATGCTCAGCGAGATGCTGGGGGAGCTCAATGTGAGTCACAGCGGCGCCCGCTTCGGACCGTCGTCGTCCGACGATGACGCCACGGCGTCTCTGGGGATTTTCTACGACCAGAGTTACACCGGTGAGGGGATCAGGGTGGTTGAGGTCCTGCAGAACGGCCCCATGGACAAAGAGGGCATGGACCTGGAGCCGGGGATGATCATTCGGTCCATCGATGGCCAGGTCATCGCCGCCGATGAGGACCCGGCCACTTACCTGAACCGGAAGGCCGGGAAGAGGACTCTCTTGGAGGTGGTCGACGGCGACGATTCCCGGGAGATCGTGGTTACCCCCGTGTCCTCAGGTCAGGAACGGAGCCTTCTCTACGACCGGTGGGTGAAGAGGAACCGGGAGGAGGTGGACCGCCTCAGCAACGGTGAGCTGGGCTATATCCACGTGCCCGGGATGAACGACGGCGCCTACCGGAACACCTTCGAAGAAGCCCTGGGGCGCTTCGCCACCCGAAAAGGCCTCGTGGTGGACACCCGCTTCAACGGAGGCGGCGACCTGGTAGCCGACCTGGCCATGTTCCTGAGCGGAGAGCAGTTCTTCGACTACACCACCGACACACGGAGTACCGGTTACGAGCCCAATTTCCGCTGGACCAAGCCCAGTGTCTCCATCGCCGGTGAGGCCAACTACAGCGACGGGCACTGCTATGCCTACGCCTACCAGGAGCTTGGGATCGGACCCCTGGTGGGCATGCCAGTCCCCGGCACCTGTACCTTCGCGGGCTGGGCAAGCCTTCCGGACGGGACCCGGTGGGGTGTGCCCGGCATGGGAGTGAAGAACAACGCCGGCCAGTACCTGGAGAACCTCCAGACCTACCCGGACATCCAGGTCATGAACGAGTTCCCGGTGAGGGCCCAGGGGCGGGACCAGCAGCTAGAGGCGGCGGTGGCGGAGCTCATGAGGCTGATAGGGTAGGGGGAGATTTCCCATGGCAGCCGACCCTCATCTCTTTTCTCCGCTGATCCTTCGGGGGGTCACTCTCAGGAACCGTATCGCCCTTTCTCCCATGTGCCAGTATTCGGCGTCGGAGGGTAAGGCGAACGATTGGCATCTGGTTCACCTCGGTGCCCGGGCCCTGGGCGGCGTGGGCCTCGCCTTGCTGGAGGCCACGGCGGTGGCCCCTGAGGGCCGGATTTCCCCCCAGGATCTGGGGATCTGGAATGACGATCAGGTGGATTCCTTGGCCCCCATTGTCCGATTCCTTCGGGAGCAGGGGGCAGAGGTTGGGATTCAGCTTGCCCATGCCGGACGGAAGGCCAGCTCGGCCCGCCCCTGGGAGGAGAGAGGGCCACTGGGGCCCGCGGCCGGTGGCTGGAGCCCCGTCTATGGCGCCAGCCCGATCCCCTTCGACGATGGGCATCCGCCGCCGGAGGAACTCGACCAAGCGGGCGTCGAGGGTGTGGTCAGCGCGTTCAGGGCCGCTGCACACCGATCTCTGGCGGCTGGATTCCGGGTGGTTGAGATCCACGCTGCCCACGGGTATCTCCTTCACACCTTCCTCTCCCCTCTGACCAATCACCGGACCGATGCCTACGGAGGATCGTTCGAACACCGGACCCGGCTGATTCGGGAGGTGGTGGAGGCTGTTCGGGAAGTCTGGCCGCAGCACCTTCCTCTCCTCCTCCGAATCTCCTGTACCGACTGGATGCCCGGCGGCTGGGACCTTTCCGACTCCGTCGCCCTGGCGAGGATGGTGGCGCCCCTGGGCGTGGATCTGATGGATTGTTCTTCAGGGGGATTGGATCCTGGAGCCCGGATTCCGACGGACCCAGGCTATCAGGTGCCCTTCGCCCGGCAAATCCGGGGAGAAGCCGGCGTGCCCACCGGCGCTGTCGGTCTGATCACGGAGCCTTCCCAAGCCGACGACATCATCCGGAGCGGAAGCGCCGACCTGGTCCTCCTGGGGCGCCAGCTTCTGAGGGAGCCCCACTGGCCCCTGAGGGCGGCCCGGGAGCTGGGCCAGGAAGTGGAGTGGCCGGCCCAGTACCTTCGAGCAAAACCCTGAGGGCAGATGGGCCCGGCACTTCTGAGAGTGCCGGGCCCACGTCGGGTCAAGAAAAAGGCGCTGGGAGAGGAGTACGGTCATCTCCCCTCAAGAGCTCAGTCTTCGTACTTGAACGACACCTTCACCTTGGCCCGGTAGGCGGCCACCTTCCCGTCCGCCAGCTGCATGTCCAGCTCGGCGATTTCCGCGACCCGGAGATCCCGGAGGGTTTGCCCGGCTCGATCCACCGCGGCCTTGGCGGCCTTTTCCCAGGATTCCGTGCTGGTTCCGACCAACTCGATGACCTTGTAGACGCTCTCCGGCATGGTTGCTCCTTTCGACTGCAGAAATGTGGGGGTGTGACATCCAAAGTATGCGCTGCGGTGCGAGAACCAAAGCCTTCCTTACCCCCAGCTCTTCGACCCCGGCGAGTTCTGTCGGAGGGCGGTGAGATAGTAGAAGGGGCTCTTCCGGGCCTCTTCGGGCTTCCCCCACCACTCCCGGGCTTTGGGGAGCTCGGGGGAAGGCTCCCAAGGGGCCGGCTCCGGAGGCACTGGCTCCGGAGGGGCTGGCTCCGGAAGGGCTTGCGGCTGAGAGTGCCCCGGCGGTGACCGATGCTTCCCTGCAGCCTTTCGACGCTCCGTGGCCGCCTCCTCCTGGGCTTCCTGCCGCCGCCGCTCCCGTTGATCGGCTCCCGCTTTCTTCGGCGCGTCGGGATTCTGCGGGGCGGGTGCCGAAGCCCGGGCCGCCTCTTCCCGCTCCGCCGGCTTCTTGAATTTCCCACGGTCCGGCCACCATTCCTGGGTGCCGGGCATGGGTACCCCCCCACCCAGCCTCAAGGCGCTCACTCCGTAGGCGATGACGTTGATGGTCTCCCCGTCTTTCTGGAGCCGTCCCTTCACCGCCACGAAGGGCTCCATGCGGATGGTCGACCGGTCCCGCTGGTAGATTTTGGGCTTCACAATCACGTTGATAGGGCCGTCTTCATCTTCAAATAGGACAAAGACATAACCTTTGGCAGTTTGTGGCCTTTGGCGGGCTACCACGATGCCGGCCAGCTGGACTGTGGCCCCGTTGGGAAGCTCCTTGAGGCGGCCCGAGGCGATGGTCCCTGCCGGCAGCTGATCCCGGATGAGGGCCAGAGGGTGGAGGGAGGCGGAGAAGCGGAGCATCCTGTACTCGGCCACCATCTGCTCCTCGGCGTGCATGGCCGCGAAGGACAGATCGGCGTAGGGGTCGGCCAGCTCCATCTCCACCTGGGCGTGGTCGTCCCGGCCTCCGGTCCGCTCCGGGTCCGTCTCGGGCCCCAGCCAGAGGCCAGCTTGCCAGAGAAGCTCCCGGCGGGTGAGGCCGAAGTGGTCGAAGCCCCCTACCCAGATGAGGTTCTCGATGGCGGGCCGCTTCAGGGCTGCCGGGGTCCGTCTCAGGAAATCCGGCAGGGAGCGGAAGGGGCCGTTCTTCTTCCGCTCCGCCACCACCACTTCGGCGATCTCTTCACCCCATCCCCTCACGAACCCCAGACCGATGCGGAGGTCCTTCCCCTCGGCGGTGGCCCGGACGGCACTCTTGTTCACGTGGGGCAGGAGGGTCTCGATGCCGTGGCGGCGGGCATCCCGGCCCAGGGCGTCCAGGGAGTAGAATCCCATGGGCTGGTTGTTGAAGAGCCCCACGTAGTACTCGGTGGGGTAGTAGTGCCGGAGCCACGCCGACTGATAGGCCAGGAGCCCGAAGGCGGCGGCGTGGGACTTGGGGAAGCCGAACTCGCTGAACCCCACCACCTGGTGAAAGACCTTTTCCGCCACCTCCTCAGGCACCCCCCGGTCCGCGGCCCCCTTCATGAAGGCCTCCTTATAGGCGTTCATGGCCTCCTTGGAGCGCTTTCGGCTCATGGCCCGCCTCAAACCCTCGGCCTGCCCATCCGTGAAGCCTGCCAGGGCCTTGCAGGCCTTCAGAACCTGGTCCTGGTAGATGATGACTCCCAGCGTCTCTCCCAGGGCCTCCTCCAGGAGGGGGTGCTCGTAGGGGATCTGATAGTTGGGATCGGCTCGCTGGGCTTCCCGCCGGGTGACGTAGGGGTTCACGGCTCCGCCTACGATGGGCCCCGGGCGCACCAGGGCAACCTCCACCGCCAGGTCCGCCAGGTTCCGGGGCCGGACCCGGCGGATCATCTGCATCTGGGCCCTGGATTCGATCTGGAAGATCCCCACCGTGTCGCCGGAGCAGATGAGATCGTAGAGCTCCTCGTCGTGGAAGTCGATGCGGGAGATGTCCGGGGCGCCGCCGACCTTCCGGACCCCGTCGGGGCCCACGGTGCCGAGGCCCGCGGCGGCTTCGGCCTCCGTGGCGGGCCTCCCGCCCACCACGGGCTCGCCACCCGTTCCCGCCGTGCCCCGCTCGGCGATGAGGTCCACGGCGTCCTCCACCAGAGAGAGCATGCCCAGGGCCAGGAAGTCGATCTTGATGAAGCCGGCGTCGTCGCAGGAGTCCTTGTCCCACTGGCAAAGCACCCGCCCCTCCCAGGCCGCCGGCTCCAGGGGAACGATTTCCACCAGGGGCCGGGAGGAGATGATCATGCCCCCAACATGCTGCGAGACGTGACGGGGCAGCCCGGCGATCTCTTCTGCAAGCTCTCCCAGGGCCTGCCAGAGAGGCGCCTTCGCCTTCTCCTTGAACTCCGGCAGGGTCTCCAGCTCCTCCTTGAGGCCCCCGGCGGAGCGGTGCTCTGCCAGTTTGGTGAGCTTCTCCAGGTCTCCCAGGGGAAGCTCCAGAGCCTTGCCGATCTCCCTCACGGCGGAGCGGAGGCGGTAGGTGGGGAAGGTGCAGACCAGACCGGCGTGCTCGCTCCCGTACTTCTCGTAGACGGCCAGGATGAGCTCTTCCCGGATGTCCCGGGGGAAATCCAGGTCGATGTCAGGGACCGTGTTCAGGGCCTCGTTCAGGAAGCGGCCCAGGAAGAGGTTGGTCTCCACCGGATCGATGTGGGAGAGGCCGATGAGGTAGCAGATGATGGAGGAGACCGACGAGCCTCGCCCCCGTCCCGGGGGCAGCCCCGATCGGGCCCGGGGTGCCTCGCCCCGGACCCGGAGTCCCACCTCCCGGGCCAGGTTCATGATGTCCCGGTAGACCAGGAAGAAGCCCGAGAGGTTGTGATGCTCCACCAGCCGGAGCTCCTCCTCCAGGCGCCGCTCGGCCTCGGCCCGCTTTTCGGCGGCCTTCCGGCGTTCGGCGGACGGGCGACGACGCCTGGCTTCCAGCCCCGCGGCAGCGTTTGCGCCGGACCTGCCGCCGGCGCTCACCCCCGGCCCCACGGGATACCGCTCCTCCATGAGGGCCCAGCAGGTCTCGGCCAGGATCTGGGTGGCGGTCTTGCCGTTTCCCGATCCCTCGAAGTCGGGGAACTCGTAGCCCAGGTCCCGGGTGAGGTCGAAAGCCGCGCAGCGCTGTGCGATGCGGAGGGTGTTGGAGATGGCGTCGGGGCGTTCCCTGAAGCGGTGGGCCATCTCCTCCACCGAAGCCAGGTAGAAGAGGGCGTTGGCCCGCCGGACGGGATGAGCGTTGTCCAGAGTGGTCCGGTTCCGGATGGAGGTCAGGACGTCCTGGAGGCGGTATCGCTTCGGCCGGTGGTAGTGGACGTTTCCCGTAGCCACCACCGGAACGGCGAAGCGGTCCGCCAGCCGGGCCAGGCGCCGGTTTCGTTCCCGGTCCCCCTTCACACTGTTCTCCTGGAGTTCCACGAGGACGTTCCAGGGCCCGAAGGCGTCCAGCATCCGGCGCAGCAGGGCCTCGCCCGTCGATGTGCTGTCCCGGAGGGCGGCCCACAAAGGGCTCCGGCGGCAGCCGGTGAGGAGGATGAGCCCCTGGGTCCGCTCCCGATCCAGGAGAGCGGGGAAGGGGAGGAGGGGATTCCGCCGGTCCAGCGCCTCCATGTGGGCCTGGGTCAGGAGCCGGCAGAGGTTGGCGTAGCCCTCCGGCGTCTCGGCCAGGACGGTGAGGTGAAAGCCGATGTCGGGGGCCACGGGCTCGTGGTCGGGGGGAAGGCCGAACCCCTCCAGCCCCGGCACCGTCGCCGGGTCGATGCTAACCTCGGCCCCGGTGATGGGCTGGATGCCCTCCTCCTTGGCGGCCCGGGCGAACTCCATGGACCCGTAGAGGCCGTTGTGATCCGTCAGGGCCAGAGCCGGATAGCCCAGCTCCTGGGCGCGGAGGACCAGCTCTTCCGGATGGGATGCACCGTCCAGGAAGGAAAAGCCCGAGTGGGCGTGGAGCTCGACGTAAGGTGAAGTCATAATGTACCCGAATAAAAACCGAAAGTATAATGTGTATTGGGATGGAAGCGCGCAAGAGGTTGGGGATGGAGAGCCGGCGCCGGTTCCTTGAGGAACCGGCCCAACCACCCATGGAAACGCCCCGTTTCTCCGGCGATCCTTGTGGCGCCTCGGCTTATCAAAACCGTGGAAGGTTCGATGCAATGATGGTATTTCTATTACATCATGATTCGGACACAGATTCAGGTGACAGAAGAGCAACACCGCTGGCTGAAGCGTTGGGCCCGGGAGCGGGGAATCTCCCTCTCCGAGGCGGTCCGTCGATGCGTGGATCTTCAGATGGCAGCCGAGGCCACGGGAAACCGCCGTTCCGACCGGGTACGGCGCGCCATGTCCGTGATCGGGAAATACTCCGATCCGGAGGGAAGCTCCAGCGTCGGCCGGGACCATGACACCGTTCTCGCGGACGTGTACCGGGGATGAGTGTTTTCGTAGACACCTCGGTCCTTTATGTACTCCTGGTGAGGACGGAAGAGGGACACGATGAGGTATCCAGGGCCTTCGGCGACCTGGCTGAATCGGGTCGCCGGGGAGTCAGCCTCGTCGATTGTTCCAGCTTCCACCTCATGAACAGGGAGGGGATCCGGGACGCTCTCTCCCTGGACTCGGACTTCGCCGAGGAGGGGTTCCGGCTCCTTCCCGCCCTGCCTTCCTGAGTCCCGTCGGCGCCGGACTCGGCTCCTTCCCTCCTGAATTGGCCCCAAGGCCGACTTTCCTGTAGCTTTTTCCGCCGAATGGACTGCTCCGGGATGCCTCGGCAATGGGCTGCTGGCCCCCATCCGACCGCGGCGCCCGGGCAATGAAACGCCGCCCTTACCCCGCGGCGGTTCCGAACAGCGACGAGCTACGAGCCCGAAAGGGATTGATATGGAAGACCTGATCTACCTGGACAACGCCGCCACCAGCTTCCCGAAGCCCGACGTGACCCACGACACCGCAAGGGACTTTTACCGCGAGAACGGGGTGAATCCGGGCCGCACGGGGTGCGATATGGCCCTGAAAGCCGAGGAGATGATCCACGGTACGCGAAAGCTCCTTTCGGATTTTTTCAACCCGAGTCTGGTGGAAGCGGGCGTCGAAAAGGACCCCAACCGGCTGGTGTTCACCATGAATGCCACCATGAGCCTGAACCTCATCATCAACGGGATGGTGGGAGTGGGCGACCACGTGGTCACCACCACGGTCGAGCACAATTCCGTCATCCGGCCGGTGAATCACCGGGTGAAGGCCGGAGCCGAAGCAACCTTTGTCTCTCCGGACTCCGAGGGTTATGTAGACCCTGAGGAGATCCGAAAGGCCATTAAGGCGAACACCACGTTGGTGCTCGTGAACCACGGCTCCAACGTCAGCGGGGTGGTTCAGGATCTGAAACGGATCGGGGCCGTATGCCGGGACGAGGGGGTGCCCCTGGCGGTGGACGCGGCCCAGACCGCCGGCGTCCTTCCCATCGACATGGCGGAGCTCAACATCAGCTTCCTCTCCTTCACGGGCCACAAGTGCCTGTTCGGCCTTCCCGGAACGGGAGGGATCTGCGTGGCCGACGATGCTCACATCGAAGGAACCGTGTATGGGGGCACCGGCGTGCGCAGCGCCTATCCGTATCACCTGGAGGAGTATCCCTACCGGTTGGAGGCCGGGACCCTGAACATGGCCGGGATCGCAGGGCTCTCCGCCGGCGTACGCTG
>JASFVN010000202.1:0-8231 GCA_050049805.1 Gemmatimonadota bacterium | reverse complement strand
GGGCCCCGAATCCGCCCACGAGGCCCATGACACCCTGAGCCAGGGTGTTCCCGAGGCCGGAACCCTCTATGGCCGCACCGATTCCGAAGGCTCCGGCGATGAGAAAGATCACCCCCAGGTCCACCGCTTCCAGGGCTTCCCGAGGGGTCATCACCTTCGTCGCCACCAGGAGGAATGCCCCCAGCAGCGATCCCTGGAGAATGGGAAGGACGCCGGTAGCCGCCGAAGCCACAATACCGATCAGGACCCCAAATACCAGGAAGGCCTCCCTGGTTGAGGCCGGAGGAGCCCCTCCCAGGTGGCTGATCACCAGGAAGTCCCTGCGATGGCGCCAAAGGGTCCGGAACTGGGGCCCGGCCAGGAGGATCAGGGTGTCCCCGACCCTGAGCGGCACTTCCGCGAGCTTTCCCCTGTAGCGCTCCCCGGACCTGTGAAGGGCCAACACCACCGCCCGGTATTCCTGTCGAAAGCCGATCTCCCTCAGGTTCCTCCCAGCCAGCGGCGAATCGGCCCCCACCACGACCTCGAAGTAGGTGTGGCCCGGCTCCTTCACTTCCAGCGCGTGCTCGGACTCGGCGGACTGCAGACCCCTCAGCTTCTTGAGGTCCAGGACCATATCTGCCCGGGCCGCAAAGGTCAGGAGGTCGCCGCCCTGCAGGTGGGTTTGGGGAGAAGCCGGAGCGATGATCTCGCCACCCCGCCTCACCTCCGCGAGGAAGACGCCTTCGAGATGCAGGAGTTTGCATTCCTCCACGGCCTTCCCGTCGAACGGCCCGCCGGGCCTCACCACCATGTTCACCGTGTATTCCTTGTACTCCTCCTCGAATTCTCTCAAGGAACCACGCCGGGCCGGGAGGAGGATGGGAGAGAACAGGAGAAGGAAGAGGATCCCGAAGAAGGCCAGAGGCAGGCCGACCTGAGAGATCTCGAACATTCCGATGGCCGGCAGGCCGTGGGCCTCCAGAAGTCCGGAGACGACGATGGTGGTGGAGGTTCCAATGACGGTGACAACTCCCCCGAGGATGGAGGCGAAGGAGAGGGGCATGAGGTAGTACGAAGGACTTCGGCTCCTGCGCTCCGCCCATGTCTCCACCTGGGGCGAAACCATGGCGACGATGGGCGTGTTGTTCAGGAAGGCCGACGCTGCGGCCACGGGGCCCAGGAGTCGGGCCATGGAGCCCCGGCCCGGCTTCCCGGTGGAGGACCCTGAGCCTCCCAGGAGCATCCGGAGAAGGGGTTGCAGCCCACCGGTTTTCTCCACGGCTCTGGCAACCACGTATAGCGCCGCGACTGTGAAGGGCGCCGGGTTGGAAAAGCCGGACAAGGCCTCTGCCGGAGAAACCACGGCCAGGCCCAGGAGGATGACCACGGCCCCAGAAACCACCATGGTCGGACCAGGCCTGCCTCGAATGAGGAGGGCCAGGGTCCCCAGAAGGACCCCTGATGTGATCCAGGCGTCGAAGCTCATTGGCCCCTCAAAAAGTCCTTGAGCGGGTGGTGGTTGAGTCGGGTCACAGAGAAGCCATTTCCGCAATCCGTACGGCGTTGAACGACGAGAAGCATAAGCTTAACCCCAAGGGGGGATTTGGTTCAAAGCAAAAACAGCCATCCTACCACAGGAACGGGGGACACCCGATGCACCTGGCTAACCAATTCCTCCTGACATAGCATGTGCGGGAACTGGAAGCGAGGCACCCGACCCGAAGTCGATTCGAGAGGATGTAGGAACATGGCCAGCCGTTTTGAATCAGCCCGAAACGTAGGATCGATTCCGATCCTTTCCTGTCTTGCCATCGTGCTCTTCTCCGGGATGGCACCCTCGCCCCTATCCGGCCAGGATGACTACTACTTCCCGCCCGGGGAGACCTTCGAGGAGGGCATCCCCTCCCCCGAGGAGTTCCTGGGCTATCCCATCGGCTCCTTCGTCACGCGACAGGACAGAATCGTGGCCTACATGCAGGAGCTGGCCCGTCTCTCCGACCGGGCCAGCTACCAATCCATCGGCTTGACCTTTGAGCACCGATTCATGCCCGTGTTGACCGTCACGTCTCCAGCCAATCACAGCCGCCTGGAGGAGATCCGGCAGCAACACCTGGCCACCCTCCAACCGGGAGCCCCTGCGAACCCGGACCTCCCCGTCATCGCTCATCTGGGTTACAACGTCCACGGTAACGAAGCGTCGGCGGCGGAGGCCGCTCTTCTCACGGCCTACTGGCTGGTGGCCGGGACCAGCGAAGAGGTGGGAGGTTACCTCGAGGAAGGCGTTTTCCACATCGAGCCCACCCTGAACCCCGACGGCCGGGACCGGTTCGCCCACTGGACCTCCGTGAACCGGGCTCAGCCCTTCGTGGCCGACCCCGTGGACCGGGAGCACAACGAAGGTTGGCCCGGAGGCCGGACCAATCACTACTGGTTCGACCTCAATCGGGACTGGTTTCCCCTGGTGAATCCCGAGAGCCAAGCCCGAATCGACTTCCATCACCATTGGCGGCCGAACGTGGTGACCGACCATCACGAGATGGGTACGAGCAGCACCTTCTTCTTCGAGCCGACCAAGCCGGTGGGCAGCTGGAATCCACTCCTGCCCGAACGGCTCTACACCGATCTCACCGTGACCTTCGCAGAATATTGGGCCGACGCAATGGACGAGATCGGATCCATGTATTTCACGGAGGAGGTCTACGACAACAGCTACCCCGGCTACGGGTCCACCTATCCAAACTTCCTGGGCGGGCTTGCGGTCCTTTTCGAACAGGCCAGCTCCCGGGGTCATGTCCAGGAGAGCTCTCACCATGGGCTGTTGACCTTCCCGTTCACCATCAGGAATCAGCTCCGGGCGGCCATGGCCACGGTTCGGGCGTCGGTGGAGAACCGTGCGACCCTCCGAGAGTACCAGAGGGATTTCTTCGCCTCTGCCCTCAGGGAGGGAGCAGACTACGAGGTGAGCGGTTGGGTTTTCGGGCATCCCCACGACGCCACCCTGAACCGGGAGTTCATCGACCTTCTCCTCCAGCATCGGATCCAAGTCTACGAGCTGAGCTCAGGCCGGGAGGGTGATGGCGTGTCCTTTGAGCCCGGAAAGGCATGGGTGGTGCCGACCAGTCAGCCCATGTACCGGTTGGCACGCTCGATTTTCGAACGAGTGGAGGAGTTTGCGGACAGCGTGTTCTACGACGCCTCGGCCTGGACTGTGAGCCTGGCCTACGGCATGCCCGATCTGGCACTCCGGGGTGGGGCGCTTCCCTTGGGCTCGGAGATCACGGAGGTCCCAAGCTTGGGCGGGGCCGGCACTGTGGATCAGAGCTCCATCGCTTACCTGATGGATTGGAGTGATTCCGGAGCGCCCAGAGCCCTGCAGGCAATGCAAGCCGCCGGAGTCAGGGCAGAGGTGGCATTCAATCCCTTCACGGCCTCCACGACGAAGGGCGAGGTGGCCTTCGGACGGGGTTCCATCTCCGTGCCGGTGAGCATTCAGTCCATCAGTCCGGATTCCCTGTACTCGGTCATCTCCAGGGCGGGCCGGGTTGGGAACGTGCCAATTCACGCAGCCCTCACGGGACATACCATGGAGGGTATCGATCTGGGCAGTAGGAGCTTCAGGCCCGTCAGGGCACCTCGAGTCCTCTTCCCCATCGGTGAGGGCGTTTCGTCTACCGAGGCGGGGCAACTCTGGCACCTCCTGGACCGACGGATCGGCATGCCCGTCACCAAAGTGGACGCCTCCGACCTGGGCCGGGTGGACTGGGCGAAGTATGACGTTCTGGTCCTCGTCTCCGGGGCCACCGGAGCCTTTTCCGGAGAGCGCCTCGATGCCCTCAAAACGTGGGTCCGAGGAGGCGGGACGCTGGTCGTGCAACGGAGCGCGGCGGCCTGGGCCGCCCGAAATGGCCTTACCCCGAATATCGAGGCTCCGGGGATCGGGAGACCCCTGGTCGAAGAAGCTCTGGAAGAGGAGGGTCGACGGGATTACGAAGATGCCAGCAACTTCGAGGGCCCCAAGGAAATCGGCGGCTCCATCTGGGAAGCCGACCTCGATGTCACCCACCCCCTGGGTTTCGGGTACCAGCGCCGGTTCCTGCCCGTCTGGCGGGACCACGACACCTTCTTCGCCCCCAGCAGCAACCCCTACAGCACGGTGGCCAGGTTGGTGGAGGACGACCCCTATCTGAGCGGATACATCTCCGACGAGAACCGCCTGCGACTGAGGGGATCGCCATCGGTGATGGCCGACCGGTTCGGCGGGGGAGCGGTGGTCCTCCTCATCGACAACGCGAACTTCCGAGGCTACTGGCGGGGGACAAACCGATTGTTCCTCAACGCCCTTTTCTTCGGGAACCACATCCAGGTTCCCTGACCAGGGCCGGGAAGAACTCCTCGAGATAGATGCGAAGCATGGTAAGGAAACGACTTTCGAAAATGGGGGATCGGTCATGTTTTCCATGAGGACGTGGGGATCAGCCTTGATGGCCTCCGGGCTCGTTTGTTGTCTGGTTTTTCTTTCTGCCTGCGATCCCCCTCCAGGGAATCCCCATCAGGGGGGCCCGCGGCCCGACTCGGAGCTGGAGTTCGAGATCACGATGTCCCCCGGATTGGACACGGGCCCGTTGGATGGAAGGGTCATCCTCCTGATCTCGACCACGGACCAACCCGAGCCTCGGTTCCAGGGCCTCAGGAGCCCCTCAACCCCACAGATTTTCGGAAGTGACGTGGAAGGCCTGGCGCCGGGAGAGAGTACTCGCCTGGGCTATGGCACCCGGGGATATCCGTTGGAATCCGTGGGGGAAATGCCGCCGGGAGAGTACTTCGTCCAGGCCGTACTCAACGTCTACACCACATTCCAGAGGGCCGACGGTCATACCATCAAGGCTCACATGGACCAGTGGGAAGGGCAGCAGTGGAATCGATCGCCGGGGAACCTGGTCAGCCAGGTTCAAAGGGTGCGAATCGACCCGGGGCGCTCCGACCGGATCCAGTTGACGCTGGACCAGGTACTCCCACCCCTGGAGCCACCCCAGGACACCGAGTACGTCAAACACATCAAGTTCCGCAGTGAGATCTTGAGCGAGTGGTGGGGCCATGAGATGCACCTGGGAGCCGTAGTGGTCCTGCCTGGTGGCTTCCACGAGCACCCGGAGGCCCGGTATCCGGTGGTGTACTGGCACGGCCACTTCCCAAGGACCTTCCAGGGCTTCCGGGAAACGCCCCCGGATGAAGGACTGTCGGAGCAGGCACAGGCCAGGGCCGAGAGTCAGTATCGGTTCTTCCAGGACTGGGTCTCGGGGGAGCTGGGTCGGTTCCTCCTGGTGTTCATGCAGCATCCCACCCCCTTCTACGACGACTCCTACGCCGTCAATTCCCAGAACAACGGACCCTACGGCGACGCCCTGACCCAGGAGCTCATTCCACGGGTCGAGTCGGAATTCCGGGCCATCGGGGAGCCGTGGGCACGGACTATCTCCGGTGGATCCACCGGCGGATGGGAGTCCCTGGCCTGGCAGGTATTCTATCCAGACATGTTCAACGGAACCTGGACCTTCTGCCCCGATCCCGTGGATTTCCGCTATTTCCAGCTCGTGAACATCTACGAAGACGCCAACGCCTTCTATCCCGGGGATGGGAACAGCCCCTGGAAACGGACTCCGGTTCGGCCCTGGATGAGAGGGATCGACGACCAGGTCATGATGGACCAACGGGACGCCAGCCACCTGGAGGAGGTCCTGGGCACCAAGGGCCGATCCGGGGACCAGATGGACATCTTCATGTCCGTGTACGGGCCCGCGGGGGAGGACGGGTATCCCGACCTGCTCTACGACAAATGGACCGGGGACATCGATCACGAAGTCGCCGAGTACTGGAGAGAGTACTACGACCTCCGGCACATCCTCGAGCGGGACTGGGAGACCCTGGGTCCGAAGCTGGTGGGAAAACTCCACATCTATATGGGGGAGATGGACACCTTCTTCCTGGAGGAGGCCACTCTCCTTTTGGAGAATTTCCTGGAGGGGACCACCGACCCCTACTACGACGGGTCCTTCCACTGGGGCGAGAGGGCGCCCCACTGCTACAGTGGTACCCCGGAGTTCCCGGGCCAGACATCCTATCAGAGGGTCCTCCCCCTTATGAGGGACCGGATCCTGGCCACTGCGCCGGCGGGAGCCGACATCGGTAGCTGGAGGTACGACTAGGGCGGGTTCGGTGCGGGCCGGAGGGAGGCGGATACGGAGGGGAAGTAGATGGATGCCAGGGCCTGTGAACGGCTCAACGATCTCCCTCACCTCCGGGCGACATGGTCCAGATATCCATCCAGGGGGTCGGCCACCGAAGTGTTGAGAGCCTCCAGGTAGTCCACCGTGGGCTGGAAGTAGGTAATCCCCGTGTTGTACGGGGTCTGGTCGTAGAGGTCGAAATCCTGGCCGTCCAGAGAGTAGAGATAGTCCGTGGTGAGGACGGTGTAGAGGCTGTCGAGCTTGATGGGCGTTCCGTCTGAATGGAAGTACCCACCCACGGTGCTCATGCCCCCCACCACCGTACTTGCCCGGAGACAGTCGATGACCTCCGCGCCGGAGAGCTCCAGTTCCACCAGGTTGTTCAGGAAAGGTAGAATGCCGACAATGGTCCCTTTGTTGACATCTCCCGCCGGGATTCCCTGCCGGATTCCACCGGCGTTGGTCATGACGATATCCGCCGTCGGGTAGGCGAAGAGCCAGGAGTCGGTGACGAGATTGTAAAGGGCCGGAGAACCGTTGGGTACCGGGTCTTGAGCGTATCCTACCACGTCGGAGAGTTCCGCCGCAGCCGCGTCCTGCCAGGTCGCCACGACGCCCTGCACCACCGCATCAGGAGAGCCGCCGCTATTCAGTGCCACTCGGCTCCCCAGCCGGGTGACCTCCCCACTCCCCTCGTCGTAGCCGACGACCACACGGCCGTAGCGGGCGAGCTGCCAGCCTCCGATCACCAGGGCTACGTCATCCCTCACCTCTCCAACAACTTCGTTGCAGTGGCCTCCGGTCAAGACGCTGACATCGAGCTGCTGAACAGTAGGGAGGAGAGGGAGCATCTCGTCATAGCAGATATGACCCATGACGACGACTAGGTCGGCCCCTGCGTCCCAGACGCGGGGAACCCATTCCAGGAGGGCCTCCTGATAATCGACGAAATCGTAGTTCTCCACATGGGCCGGGAAGGTGGTCCAGGATGTCGATGTGGACGCCAAACCGACCAAACCTACCCTGATGCCATTCACATTCTTGATGGTGAAGGGTGTGGCGAAATCCGGGGTGTTTGTTGTGCCCTTGGTGCGAATGTTGGCCGCCAGGAAAGGGAACTCCGCCTGGGCGATCCGGGCCCGGAGACCGTCCACCGTGAAATCGAACTCGTGGTTCCCCAGGGTCGAGGCGTCGTATTCCATGGCGTTCATGACGTCCACGGTGGACTCACCCTGAAACCAGGTGGATATGGCAGGACCCGTCCAATTGTCCCCACCGCTTAGGATCAGGAAGTCGCCGGTTTCCGTGTATCCCTCGGCGTCTCTCCAAAGGCCCATGAGCTTTGCCGCCCCATCGGTCTCCGGCCCTTCCTCGATCCACCCATGCTCGTCGTTGGTGTACAGGATGGTGAGGGTCCGCTCCGAAGACTCGGGTCCGGACGAAGATCCTGAATCGCAGGCCAAGAGCCCCAATACGAGGGGCCCCCAAAGCCAGATGTGGCGAATTTTCATCGCTTCAGATAGGCTCGGAGGTCTCCAACGTCGTACTGACCGTTCTGGTTCCCGTAGGAATCAAGATACTCTACCTCCTCCGGCGACACACTGGGACCCGAGCTGGCCAAGAAGGGCCGAACAAGGTTGGTTCTCGGGATTTCCCGAGTAGACAGCTTCACCCGAGCCTGCCCTCCTTCCAGGGAAATCTGGTAGATCGTCACCGGAGAGCTGCTTCCGTCAGTCCGACGTGTGGATGGATATGTGCTATTGGTAAGGCGTCCGGGCCCGTCCACCCCCCACGCATCTCCGGCCTCGCCGCGGTTCCCGCCCTGGAGAAAGGTCCGCCGCAGGGTATCATCCCCGTCGGCCTCCAGGAGTTCGACCCTATACTGCTGGGGGCAGGTGTCACAGGGTCGGTTACCGGAGATCTTCGGGTCCACGTGGTAGATCAATACCCCAGAGGCCGGCAGGTCCAGGTCGAACCCCTCTTTGGTGCGGTATTCCAGCAGCAGGTATTCGGCTTGACCCGACA
>JASFVN010000017.1:0-32893 GCA_050049805.1 Gemmatimonadota bacterium | reverse complement strand
CGAGAAAATCCAGGTCGGGTCGGGCCTGCCCAGGTGCGCCCGACCCCGTCACTCTCCCCTGGTGAGCGGGTAGGACCGAAGGTACTCCACGCCCAACTCATCCTCGAAGGCGGCCAGAACGTAGTCCGTCCCGATGTCCAGCACCCGGTTGGCCATGGGAAGGGAAAGCCTCGTGACGGGGACCCCATCCGTGTCGAAGACGGTCCAGCTCCGGAGGCTGTCGCCAGGGATGTTGATGTCCTCCACCCAGAGGAATCCTCGAGTGTCCAGAAACAAGGCCTCGAAGGCAGGCATGAAGTCGGCATGGGGCGTAGCCTGGAACCCGGACCGGACCTGGGGTGCCATATCCGGAAAGGGCAGACTGGCAAGGAGCTCCTGGAGCCGCCCTTCGAGGTGCGCTTCCGTAACCGCCACCGGTGAGGTCCGGACCCGCACGATTCTCTCCAAAACCCCCGACGGATCGAAGAGCATCACCTCGTAGCTGTCGCGGGTGCCCAGGGCGAGGCGGTTTCCCCGGGCCATGGCCCGAGGGGAAAGCCCGAAGGTCACGAAGGCTGCGGCCAGGGACTCGCGGCCATCGATATTCGACGTCGTCCAGACGACCTCGGTTCCTGGGAACTCGCCGAAGTGGACGATTCCACGGCCGTCGAGGGCAACGCCGAAATACGGATTGTCGAGACGCTCGTATCCACTCTGCGGAGGTTCATCTCCTTGTGCCCAATTCACCAGGCCGCCGAAGACGATGGAGCCGTCACCAAGCATTCCATTGGAGTGCATGGTCACCCCCGCCTCCTCCGGGAGAACAGTCTGCCCCAGAAACCCCAGGTCGGGGTGAAAACGGGAGGTCCGTCGTTGCCGGCCATCCAGGACCACTAGGGTATCCGACCCGATGATTCCCATGACCCGGATATCTCTGAACTCGCCAGGGCCCTCACCCTCCCGCCCGAAGCTGGCCAGGTGGGTACCGTCAGGAGCGAAGATCCGGAGTTGGTGAGTGCCGTTGTCGGAGACGGCGATGCGACCGTCCGAGAGCTTCACGGCCCCGGTCACCTGGTAGAACTCATACTCGGCCCCTCCGTCCACAGCTCCTATGGAAAGGTCGGGTGTTTGCTGCAGGGCCCAACCCCGGGCCCCCCGCTCAGGGAGGCTCGAGCTTTCGGCGATGGTGATCCCGGCCGAGTCCCTGAGCTCGGTCTGGGTTCCTGGAGCCCCGTTGGGGCTACAAGCTGAAAGAACCGCCAGAAGAAGCCAGCTGAACGATGCAATTCTCAATGGCCAATGCACGCACCGGACCTCGGAAATCATGGGTCTCTCCGTCTGGACCTGGTTGGTGTGGAATCACCCCATCCCCCTGCCTCCATGACCTTACGAAGCGGAGAAGCTGCAGTTTCCTTCCAACGCCACACCGCGGCGGCCTCAGGCCCCTGCCTGCACCGAGATCTTGACACCGCCGTCGTTCCTATAGAGTTTCGATAGGTATACCTATAGAATTTCGATAGGACACCGGCCATGACATCTGCGCGGACCGACCTTCTACGGGGCACCCTGGACATGCTCATCCTGAAAACTCTCAGCGATGGGCCCCTCCACGGCCTCGGCCTTTCACGGCAGATCGACCAGGTCACGGATGGAACCTTTCAGGTGAAACCCGGATCCCTCTTCCCTGCCCTGCACCGGATGGAACAGAGGGGCTGGATCGAGGGGAAGTGGGGTGAATCGGAAAACAAGAGAAGGGCAAAGTACTACGAGCTCACAGCGGCGGGACGGAGGCAACTCGGGGAGGAAGCGAAGAACTGGAACCAGCTCGTCATGACCATCGCCAAGGTGATGGAAGCGACCTGAGGAGATATCCATGAGCCCCCATCGCTGGTTGAAGAGCGCTTTTGAATCCCTCTTACGAAAGGCCCGCCTGGACAAAGAGCTGGATGAGGAATTGGCCTCAGTCCTGGGGCTGATGGTGGAGGAGAAGATCCGGGCCGGTGTACCGCCAGACGAGGCGGTTCGACAGGCTCGCATGGAGCTGGGCGGAGTGGAGCAGGTGAAGGAGAAGGTCCGGGAGCAGCGGGTCGGGGCCGGAATCGAGAGCGTGATCCACGACCTCCGCTTCGGCCTTCGCACGCTCCGGCGCCGTCCGTCCTTCGCTTGGACGGCGGTGGCTGTTCTGGGGGTCGGAATTGGAGCCCCCTCCACGGTGCTGACCCTGGTGAACGACATCTTCTTTCAGTATCCGGAACAGATCGTGGAGCCGGAGCGGGTAGTGCGCCTGACACGATCCTTCGGCCCAGGGCAGGGCGGTGGTGGGGCCATCGGCAACCCGGACTATCTCTATTACCGGGATCATACATCCACCCTCTCCGGATTGGCGGCCTATGGAGAGTTTCGGGCGGTGGCCTACAGCCTGGACGGAAAGCAGCATGACCAGCTCGACGTGCTGTTCGTTTCCGACAACTACTTCGACATCCTCGGCGTCCCTGCCTACAGGGGCCGCACCTTTCTTCCGGAAGAGAACGGCACGCCGGGAACGCATCCCGTGGCCGTGGTCAGCCACTCTTTCTGGGTCCGGGCCATGGGCTCCGACGCCGGTGCAGTGGGCCGAAGCATCCTCCTGGCGGGCGCTCCGTACAGAGTGATCGGCATCGCCCCGGAAGGGTTCGGGTCCACGTCTCCAGTGAGTCGCTCCCCAGACGTGTGGGTCCCCATCGCCATGTACGGCGCCCTCACCCGGGCCTCGGCCATGGACTGGTGGCAGCGGGTCCCCAACATGAAGAGCCGGTGGCTGGTGGGCCTCGGACGCTTGGCCCCGGGGATGACCTACGAGGCCGCGAAGGCCAACCTGGAGGCCCTGGGAGAGGCCCTGGAATACGAAGGAAAATCGGAAGGGGAAGGCGCATTTCTTCAACGGCAATTCCTCTACAACCCGGGACTCGAATCCACCCTCACCTCCCTTTCCCGAATGCTACTCGCCGTGGTGGGGATCGTCTTCCTGGTAGCCACCTTCAACGCCGCCGTGCTCCTCCTCTCCAGGGCAGCGACTCGCAACCGGGAGATGGGGATCCGAACCGCCTTGGGCGCCGGGCGACGTCGGATTGCCCGGCAGATTCTCCTGGAAACCCTCCTGTTGGGTTGTGCCGGAGGCTTGGTGGGCCTGTTGCTGGCCTATCTCCTATCCGATCTGGCAGCCTCCCTCCTTCCGGTTCAGTTCGTGACGGAGTTTCGACCCGATGGAAGGGTACTTGCAGCAGCCGCTGCCCTCTCCTTCCTGACGACGCTGGGAGTCGGACTCCTCCCGGCCCTTCAGTCCGCAGGAAGAGACCCGGGCGCAGGTATCCAGGACCGGGGCGACGGGCCTCGTCCATCCCGGTTGCGAAACACCCTCGTGGTGGGCCAGGTGGGCCTATCCCTCATCCTGGTGGCAGGAGCCATTCTCTTCGGCAGGAGTTTCCTGTCGGCCCGGACCCAGGAGCTCGGATTCGCCACGGAAAACCAACTGGTGCTCCAGGTCGCTCTTCAGGAGCTCGACTACGGACCCGAGGAGAACAAGGCCTTCGTTCAAGACGCCCTCGACCGCATCCGTGAGCTGCAGGGAGTCGACGGTGCGGCCGCTACTCGCATGATCCCATTCCAGGGTGATTGGAGCACGGACAACGAGGCACCGCCGGGTGCCCAGCCCAATCGGGATGGCAACCTGATTTATACGGGTTTGAATGCCGTGAGCCCGGGGTACTTCTCCCTGGCCGGGATCCCCGTCGTCCTGGGGCGTTCCTTCGAGAGGGGTGACGTGGGCGGGAGCACCCCTGTGGCGATCCTGAACGAAGCCCTGGCTGAGGCCATATGGCCGGGGCAGAACCCCTTGGGTCGCGCCCTGCCCATCACGGGCGACCTTTCGGCCGAGGTCATCGGAGTGGCTCAGACCGCATCGTACTACGAGCTGGGCGAGAGTCCCCAGCCTCAGACATACCTGGCTCTGAACCAATTCCCGCAACGGTCCATCCACTTCCTCGTGGAAAGCGCGGGGTCCGCCACCGAGCTGGCACCGGTGGTCCAGACCGTCTTGCGTGAGATGGAGCCGCGTCTCGTATTCCGCTGGGTCACCACCATGGCCTCCGTCGTGGAAGACGAAACCGCCCGCTTTCAGGTAAGCGCCATCCTGGTGGCCGCCTTCGGCCTTGTGGCCCTTTTGCTCGCGGCCACGGGACTCTACGGCACGGTATCCTTCCTGGTTGCTCGCCGCTCCCGGGACATCGGTATCAGGATGGCGCTGGGAGCGAACAGAGGCCGTGTTGCGGCAGAGGTCATGCGGTTCGCGATGATCCTGACCTCTCTGGGGTTGGGTCTGGGGCTCATCGGATCGGTAACCCTTCGTCGCTTCACCGAAAGCCTGCTCTTCGGGATCGAGTCCACAGATCCGTTGCCGCTCCTGGGGGCCTGCCTCGTTCTGCTCGGCGTTTCAGTGGCGGCCGCCGTCGCCCCGGCCCGAAATGCCACGCGGGTGGATCCGGTGGAGGCAATTCGCTCTGAATAGGAGGGGAGGAGTGTTCACTTTTTCCTTGCTCCAGGCCCTTTTGTAGGGCAGCTTTGACGCAATCCTCTTCAACCAGGTTATGTAACTGGGGGGCCGCGCAGGCTCCCCCAAGCTGGAGGTGTCTATGTTGAAGAGTGCGAGGAGGGTTTGGGTGGTGATATTGGTAATCTGCCTGGGGAGCGCTGGATGTGACGATTTCTTGCGAGCCCTGGGGCTGCGCGGGCCAGAGCCGCCCGGACAGCCAGAAACCCACACCGTCACAATCTCAGACGGAGTGGAAACCTTGGTCTTTGACCCGGACCCTGTCTCTGTCTCACCAGGAGACACCATCAAGTGGAATCACCCGTTTGCGGGGGCGGTGACCCTCCGCCTTGACACGGTACCGTGTAATCCCAGGCAGTTGGTCATTGATGAAGGAGAAATCGGCGAGGTAATTATCAACCTCGATGCACCATCGGACCGATACAAATACGATGCATTCCTGGTGACCGGTACAGACACGATTCGCGTCGATCCCTACATCGACGTGGAACCAGGGCGGCGACGATCCCCCTAGGTCAACCAGACCCGGACCCTTCTCCCGCCGTTCCGGTGAGCTCCTTGAAGCGAGGGTGATCCCAGAGCTCTTCCCACCACCAGTTCGCCGGGAGCCCGGCTCGGGCCGACGGACTGGCCTCAAGGAACCGTTGGAGAGCGTTCAGGGCGCCGTCCACGTCCCCGAGGCGTAGCCGGGCATTAGCTTCCTGCACGAAGGTTCTGGGTCCCACTGCTTCCGGGAGGGCCAGGGTCCGATCGAGGACCGCTCGGGCACTATCCGTCAACCCGGCCCTGGCCAGCACCGCCGACACCTGGAGGAATTGCGGCGGCCTGGCCCAATCGCGCTCGTGTGGAGCAGAGAGGCGAACGACCTCGTTGGCCCAATGCCAGGCTGAGTCCGGATCTGGCTCGGGACCTTCTGGACCTGCCAGAGCGGCCAGCCAGGCCGAAGCGAAGCTGGGGCGATCGGGGAACCTCCGGCGTCCTTCTCCACACCACTGATCCACGGCGACCCACTCTCTCAGCTCCAGGGAGGCGCTACACAGCCTGAAGAGGACGATCTCCGCATCCATCTGGTAAGGATCCATGGTGTAGGCCTTCAGTGCTGCCGATTTGGCCTCCGCGTATCGACTCTGACGCTCATAGATTCGACTGAGGCGAGCGTAGCCCCTGCAACGGGAGTCGTCCAACTCCGTTGCCCGTAACAGATCCCGCTCCGCCAGGGAGCGAAGAGAATCGGCCTCTTCCCCCGTGTCTGCTTCCGACGCCAGATAATCCAGGAGGATTCCTCTCAGCTCCAGAGCCCTGGCGTGACTGGGGTCCTTGGCAACGGCTCTATCCGCATGATCCAAACCCACCCGGGTCCAGGTCGGTTCAAAGCTTTCCCGAGTGGTACCCAGGCGAGCCAGCTCCGACGCAACCCATCCCCGGTTGACGATGGGTGTCACGAAGTCGGGATCCTGAGCTTCGGCCATTTCCAGAAGACCATCGGCTTCCATGAGGACACCCGCTGCTGCCGCGGTATCCCCGGACTCCGCCAGGTCGACGGCCTCATCCCATCGCCGGTCAGCCTGCTGAACCAGAGTCCAGGCCGCCTCACTCTCGGTTCCCGCCCGGAGTCCTTCCATCTCGATTCGAATGCCGAGCCAGTCACGGAGAATACGTGACACCTCCCCAGCCAACTCTTCCACGATCTCGAACGGCTCCCCGGCGCTCCCCTCCACAACTCTGCTTGCCAGGTGGGTGTGATCCTCCGCATCGATGAGCTGCACGCTGACGCTGACTCGATCCGGGGTCCCCATCACCGCCCCTTCCACATAGGCGTCGATGGCGAGGGAGTCTATGGCCCCCGAGGGGAGGCCGGCGCCCCGATAGGGTCTCATGGCATTTTGTGGAAGAACCTCCAGTGACCCGAGCCCAACGAGTCCATCGGCCACGTATTCAGTGAGAGCGTCCCCAAGGGCCGCCAGAGTCGGGTCAGCACCCGCCGAAGTGAAGTAGGTTACGGCTATGCGGGGTTTACGTCCGATGTCCGACTCAACGCCTCCATCACAACTTTCCAGCACCCGGTCGACCCAAAACAGCGCCACGAAAGCCAGTGCCACCGCCCCCAGAATCCGCCCGCGACCCAACCGGCTGCGTTTCGGCTGCGGTGCCTGGGCCTGCGCAGCCTCGGGTTGCAATGCCTCGACCTTTAGAGCCTCTTTGAATTCCGTCGCCGTTTTGTACCGGTCCGCCGGCACCTTGGCCAGCGCTCTCTCCACGGCCGCCACCAACCCCTTGGGCAGGTTCGGCCGCACGACGTCCAGCGAGGGCAACCTCTCTTGCACCTGCCGGGCCAGGACCGCCGCCGGGGAAGGGCCAGTGAACGGCGGCTCCCCGGCAAGCATCTCGTAGAGGACGCATCCAAGGGAGTAGATGTCGCTCCTGGCGTCCAAGCTCTCTTCGCCCGACGCCTGCTCCGGACTCATGTAGGACGGTGTACCCAGGGAGGTACCGGTCCGCGTGAGACGATCACCGCCAGCTTCCACCACCGCGTGGGCGACACCAAAATCGGCCAGGACCGCCTGTCCCGCTTCCAGCATGATATTGGCGGGCTTCACGTCCCGGTGGATGATCCCCTCGTCGTGGGCATAGGCCAGTGCCCCGGCGATTTCCTGGGTGATCTGGACGGCGTCCTCCACCGGAAGCTGGCGCTCTTTGGTCAGCCGAGTCCGGAGAGATTCGCCCTTCACGTAGGGCATGACGTAGAAGAGCAACCCGTCCGCCTCCCCCGAGTCATGCACGGGTAGGATGTGGGGGTGGGTGAGGCTCGCCGCCGTCTTGATCTCCCAGAGAAACCGTTTCGACCCGAGGTTCTGGGCCAACTCAGGATCCAGGACCTTCACGGCAACCTTGCGGTCGTGTTTCAGGTCCCGAGCCAGATATACGGTGGCCATGCCGCCGGCGCCGATTTCACGTTCGATGGCGTAGCGGTCGGCGAGAGCAGCTCGAAGGCGCTCCTCGTTCTCCATCACACTGAGCCTCTCTTGGGAGCGGTAGCCGGTCCAGCCCGGCTGACCGTCTCAGAAACAATGTGATGCGGTTAAGGAATGAGCAAGGCTGGCTTTCTGACCGGCTGGTCGCAGCCCTCGAAAAGGGGGGGGCCTTCACCCGTATTCCGTTCCCTTTAGCCCCACCTCTTTCTAGGGGTATTCCTCCAATGTCCCGTCGATGGCAGGGAACACATCCAGGAGTACGCGTCGAATCAAAGGGAGTGTGCCACGAACCCATTCCAATGCCCGATCGAGATCCAAGGCATCTGCCAGCTCGGGATCGTACATTGACCCGGTCCGGAGCAGGCGGATTTCCTCTGAATCCGGGAGTAGGTCGGGAAGCACGTCACGCCCGAAGGCAGCGGCCGCCGCGAAAGCCATTTCGTGGTGGCCGGGACCTGAAGCGGTCCGAAGACCGTGGGATGCAAGAAGAGCTAAACAGGCCAGGTAGCCCGCGTCGTACGCCGATCTAAGCCCTCCATCCAAGCTTATTCCCGGTAGCTCGGCGTCTTCAGCGCTCTGAACTGCCTTTTTCCAGAGGGCTTCTACGGACCTGGCATCGAACTCTTGCTCCCGGAGGCGACCCATGCCCACCATTCGACGGACGGTCGCCGGCCATGGCGAGCTTCCTGAGGTTTCCCCCGAGCCGGGTGAAGAGCCGTCGACGGATTTCATGATACAGAGACAGCTTCTTCCGGGATGGGAACACCTGCCGCCGTGGCAAGAACCAGAAGCGGATCCGGCGATCCGGCCACCCAACGTTTTGGTCCGGTGATGATCCCTCGCACGAATGCCGCCGCGGGATGAGAAGGATCCCCCATCCGCCTCGCCAAGCCCCTTTCGGAATAACGGATCGTGTTCACGCTCCTCCCCAGGAGGAGCGTCACTTCTGCCAGTCTTCCAAGAAGGCGTCGGGATTCGAGGCCAGGCCCCTCCAGCACCAGGAGGTCTATGTCGCTGTCGGGGCCGTGGTCACCCCTGGCCGTCGATCCATACACGAAAGCCGCTTTCACACCTGGAACATCCCGCAGAGCCTCGGCCACGAGGAATGAGGGATCAGGGGTTGTCTCCACAAGCATGCCGAGAGCCTCCCACAGTCGTTGGTTCGGACCCATGGAATACCGAACCTTGTTACCGTCTTCTTCCCGTTCCAACCCCCGGAGGGACACGAACCGCGCGAGTTCGCGCTGGAGCGATGCCGCTCCGATCCCGACGACGCGCTGAATCTCTCTAGCATGCGGCCGGGCCCGCGGACGAAGGAGAAAAAACCGAGCGATACCCGCTCCTGCCGACGAAAGGCCAAGATCCTCAAGCGGATCGGCCCTCGGCTCTGGACCCGCTGAAGTTGAGAGCTCCTGGGCGACATTGTTCATAATCGTTCCCAAAATTGATGCATAATTATGATCTAATTAATAGCACTAACCACACTCAAACACAAACTGTGGATGCCCGCATGCCGAACATCCCTGCTAACCTCGGGCGAAGCCATGCTTCAGACGGCTGCTTCCTGCTATCCGTCCCGGTTGAAAGTGTTGCGCAGCTACCCACACAAGGGTGATCGCGCAAATGCTGTAAGGGTATCGTGATTTGTGGAGGAATGAGCAAGGATCCGGTGCCAGGCTGAGGAAGTTTCCCGCCCGGCACAGACCCTGTAATGTTAAGGGTTATGCCTCACCGCCACCGCAGCTACCAGCGTTTCTTTGCCGAGCTGAAGCGCCGACGCGTCTTTCGGTTGATGGCCTTTTATGGCGCTGCTTCCTTCGCGGTACTCCAGGGTGTCGATCTCCTTGTGCCTGTCCTGGGGCTTCACGATTCCGTGACCCAACTGACTGCCGTTCTCCTCCTGGCAGGAGCTCCGGTGGTGATACTGTTCGGGTGGGCTTTCGATTGGACGCCCGAGGGGATCCAGCGCACGATGGAGGCGAAACCTGGAGAGCTCACCGAGATTCTCTCTGCTCCGGTTGGGAAGCGGTGGCCATCGGCCCTATTTGCCTTGGCGGGAATGATGGCGCTCCTGGTAGGAGCTTGGTTCGTGGGAAGAGAGTCCGCCATCGAATCCGGCACCGACACCGACCAGTCTCTTCTTCCCTCCATCGCTGTACTTCCTTTCGTGAACATGAGCGGCGACCCGGCGCAGGATTTCTTCTCCGAGGGCATCTCCGAACAGCTCCTGAACCTGTTGGCCAGAATCCCGGAGCTTCGGGTAGCCTCTCGAACGTCTGCCTTCTCGTTCAGGGGCCAGGGTCTGAGCCTTACGGAAATTGCCGATCGCCTGAATGTGGCCTACGTCCTCGAAGGATCGGTGCGGAAGGCTGGCGAAGAAGTCCGGGTCACCGCTCGGCTTGTTGAGGCGGCGACGGATACACGCGTTTGGTCGGAGACTTGGGACCGGAATCTCGAGGATATTTTTGCGCTCCAGGACGAGATCGCATCGGAGGTAGCAAGTAGCCTTGAAGTATCCTTGCTCGGGGTGGTTCCCCTGGCCCAAGCCGAGAATCCGGAGGCGTACGCATTGTTTCTGCAGGGTCGGCACCTGGGACGCCAACGAAACTCCGAGGGATTCCGCAGGGCCATCGAATTGCTGCAAGAAGCCCTGGCCATCGATCCCGACTACGCCCCTGCCTGGGCCGAGCTGGCACGAGTGTATACCACTCAAGCGGGCAGTGGAGACCGACCAGCCCAAGAAGCATTTCGTCTGGCCAGGGAAGCGGCGAAGCGCGCCCTGGAGATCGATCCCGAGTTCCCGCCTGCCATTGCCCACCTCGGCCTCGTGGCCCTTACCGGCGACCGGGACTTGAAGGCGGCGGCCGAATACTACCAGCAAGCCCTGGCTCTGGCTCCCACGGACATCGACATCATCGGAGACGCCGCCACGCTGCTCCAAAGCCTGGGCCGCCTGGACGAGGCCATCGAACTCAAAGAGTATGTGGTCGAAAGGGACCCGATCAGCGCCCGGGGCCACCATAACCTCGGGAATTGCTACCGTTGGGCCGGCCGCTGGGACGAGGCCATCGCCAGCTATGCCGAGGCGGAAAGACTGAGCCCCGGGTATATCGCCGCCCACACCGGAACCGGACAGGCCTTCCTCGAGAAAGGGGAGCCGGAAGCGGCGTTGGAGGCCATCCAGCTGGAACCTTCCAGGCCCTGGCGCCTCATTGGGGCGGCCATGGCGTACTGGGCCCTGGGTCAGAATGCCGAATCCGACGCAGCCCTCGCGGAACTCATCGAAGACTGGGAGCGAGACGGAGCCTACAACATCGCCTACGTATTGGCATTCCGAGGCGAAGCCGACCGGGCCTTCGAGTGGCTGGACAAAGCCGTTGCCTACAACGATCCAGGACTGTCCGAGATCGTGGTGGAGAACAGCTTCGCGAACATTCACGACGACCCTCGCTGGCTACCCTTTCTCGAAAGCATAGAAAAGGCGCCCAGCCAACTCGCGGACATCGAGTTCAGGGTCACGCTGCCCGGGTAAGCCGATCCGGAGGCAGGCCCCCACAGAGGTGCACTAGTCCTTCCGATTCCAGACGAGCAGGACGGAAGCGGGGGCTTCCTCTGCCAGTCTTTCCGCCTTGCTTGAGAAGATGGTCTGTATGAATCCCGGTCGCCCCGAGGGCCCGATGATCATCAGATCGTGGCTTGCGGCTTCATGAACGATGGCATCCAACGGGTCTTCGGAAGTGATCACAACCAGCTTCCCGAAAGAGGCGATCCCTTTCTCCCTCAGCCGGGCGGCGACCCGCTGCCTGGCCTCTTCTTCCGGGGCGCCAGGCTCCACGACGTGGAGGAAGGTGAGGGTCGTCCTTTCCAGGGCGCCCAGGACTCGGCAAAGGAAACCAGCGACCTGGAGATGAGCCTTGGCGGCCACGGGAACCAAAACCCGATCCATCCCATCCTTCCTGAACTTCGCCACCACCACGTCGGCATCGGCCTTCCGTGCGACCTTGTGCATGGTCCGATCGAAGCGACCCTCTTCGGCTTCCATCTCGGCCGACGGAGCCTCCTTCTCCGAGAACCCCACCAGGATCATGCTCGCTCTCCGACTCTCGGCGGCTGCCAACAGCCCGTCCTCCACCGAACGGGCAACTTCCACCAGAGCACGACATTCGACACCTGCCTCGGAGGCTCTGGCCTTCGTCTCCTGCAGGAAATCCCGGGCCCGCACCACCTCCGGAGAGGATTGGCCCGTGGTGAGGCTGATCTGGTCAGCCACTGTCACGACATGGGTGAGGAGGATTTCCCAGGGCCGTTCCCGGGTGGTCAGGCCAGCCAGTTCCACAAGACGATGGGCGGTATCCGGATTGGAAACCCCCACCAGAAGCGTATCGGATCCGTCTCTCGTCGCATCTTCCATCATGGTTACCTTCGGACTTCCAGGGAGGCTTCCCGATGAGCTCGAATCAGGGCCAGGGAACAGTCTCTCACGGCCGCAAGATCCCGCACCGCCTCGTCCACGGTTTCCACCCCCAGGGCGGACACCCCTGTGACGATGAGATCGGTCCTCTCGGCCTCTTCTTTCAAGGCGTCCGCCGGCGAATGGGTGGGAATCGCCCTAACGGCGGCCCGGATGGAAACCCCGAGCTCCACGTCCAGGTCTCCCTCAACCCGCAGCCGCTCCTCTTCATTGGCGTTGGCGGAAATGGCGGCCGCCACCGTCAGTTCCGCATTCCATGCCGAGGTAAGCCGGGAAGCCACCCGGAGAGCAAGCTCTCCGTGAGCACTTTGGTCTACCAGGCACAGAATGCGGCGGGCCGGCACGGGCCCCTCTTCCCGGAAAAGGACCAGATGGCTTCGGAGGTGCCGGTCCAGGGAGGGAGCCAGAGCTTCCTCGGCTTCGGCAGGGCCGTGACCTGGCCATCCGATCAGCAGGAGCGTTGCCCCTGTGGTTTCAGCGGCGGTGACAAGGCCCCGAAAGGCAGTGGACGAGACCAGAACGTGGGAGTTGGCAGTGGCCCCGAACTCCCGTACAAGATGGGACTCGGCATCCAGGGATCGGCTCCGCTCCTTGATGGACTCGTAGTAGGACTGGACCGAAGACTCGTCCAATCGCTCTGCCAGGCGATATACGCTCACCACCGAGACGTTCCCCCTGTTGGGCCCCATGAGAGCCCCCGCCAGGCGAAGGCGAGCCCGCTCACGCTCGGGATAGGCAACGGCAACGATGGCGGTCGGAATCACATCGGGCAGGGCGCCACGGGCCTCGACCCATTTCAGACCTGGTTCCAGGACTCCCCGCCGAATGAAATAGGGCCATTCCCCCTTCAACTCGGTCCGGCGTCGGCCCCAGAGGAAATAGTGGCCCAGAGCAAAGGCCGCGATGATCAACCCCAGAAGGATCGTCAGCGGCTCCATGAAGAAGATGACTCCGAAGCAGGCCAGGGCTCCCACCAGAGGAACGAGGGGGAAGAGCGGTGTTCGGAACACCGGTTGATAGGCGGCGGGCCGGGCGCCCCGGAGGATGATACAGGCCAGACTCATGAGGCCGTACAGGAGCAGGTGAAGGAGCCCGGCTGCTTCCGCCAGGATTTCGATATCCCCGATGAGGATGACGAGGACGGTGAGGACCCCCGTCACGACGATGGCCCGATGCGGGACCCGGAACCGGGCATGAACCTCGTTCAGCCACTCCCAGATGAGAGAATCCCGGCCCATGGCGAAGCTGATCCGGGATGCCGACATGATGCTTGCATTGGCCGAGCTGACCGTGGCCAACACCGCACCGAGGAGGATGGCACTGCGGCCGATGGGCCCCATGAGATCATCGGCCAGATCCGCCACCACCGTGGGGCCGGTAAGGTCTCCCCAAGGTCTCAGGACAAGAGCAACCAGCAGGATGAGACAGTAGAGGATGGTGACGGAGATGACCGATCCCAGGAGAGCCCGGGGAAGGTTCCGCCCGGGATTCCGGATTTCCTCGGCCATGGAGGCGATCTCTCCGAAGCCGGCGTAGGTCACGAAGAGCGTTGCCGTTCCAGCCAGAATCGCCCCCAGGCCGAAGGGCGCGAAGCTGGACTCGAAGAGGAGGCTCGGCTCCGCACTGGCCGCCCCCCGGCCCAGGAAGAGGAGAAGGACGGCGATGAGGACTGCCACGATGAGGTTCTGAAGCTGCCCCGCGGCTTTGGAGCCGACGAGGTTCAGACCGGTGAGGATGACCGTCATCCCGATGGCATAAACCATCACCGGCAAACCTACGACCGTATGGACGTATTCCCCGAACCCCACCATGTAGAAGGCCGACGCGAACACCAGGCCGAAGAGGCCGCCCCATCCAAGGATCGCCCCCCAAAGGGGGCCCAGGGCCCGGGAGATGAAGTAGTAACCACCGCCGGATTTGGGCATTCCGGTCGCCACCTCGGCAGCGGCCATGGCGTTCAGGAGGGCGATGACTCCGCCGAGCAGGAATGAGAGGACCGCGGCCGGACCCACCTCGGCCACGATGAAGCCGGGGAGAACGAAGATCCCCGCCCCGATCATGGTGCCGATTCCGATGGTGAGGGCCTCGGCCAGGCCAAGGGATTGGGCGAGCTCGACCTCTACCGGTTCGCTCGAGCCATCGCCCTGCCCCGGTGCCGAAGCTGCCTCAGGGCGCTCCATGGTGCCTCCCGACGGTGGGCTCCAGGGGTGTTCTTCAGCGAAGTGAGTCCGCTGCAATGTCTGGCGTGTGCCGGCGGCGGGTCAAGGAACTGATCTCGGGAGAGGGCTACTACATACCCAACTCCCCTCGAATCGCCGCCCTGAGCTCGGCGTTTCTCTCCAGCACCGGTTCCAACCGGAAGGCGAACTGGGACCCGGAAGCTCCAATCTCCATGAGCTTATACCGGAAGTGCGGGTCTGACTTCATCTCCGACCAGGGGCGCACCCACTCCATTCGGAAGCTGGTCCGGAACGTCTCTCCCTCGGGTTCCACCTCGGTAAAGATGTACGGCGCCGTCGTCTCCTTGAACTCCCCGTAGGTCTTCATGTACCCGTCGTAGAATTCCCGCATGTACGGATGGGTCACCTCGTAGTAGCGCACCAACTCCTGCCGCAGCTCTGAACTACTGATCACGGTGAGGCGCCCGGCGTTGAGGAGGTTGTCATAGCCAGCCCGCACCTGTTGATACGAAGTGTAGTAGAACAGTGGCGTAAGCCCCGACATAATCGAATCCTGGGGCATATCCTGGTTTCGGAGAATCCACATCACGGCCCTTTCGGCAGTGTGGCCTCGATTCAGCATGGCCGCCATCTCCACCGAGTCCGTCTCCAGGTCGGTGAGAATCATCTGGAGTGCCGTTCGTTCGTCGGCCTGGTCACGACTCACCTGCACGAAGCCGACGAGGACCACAACTGCCATCAGAACCAGCCCGATCGACAGTCCGTTCCTGAACGAGGGGGAAGGTTTCTCAGCCATGGGTCATCCTTTCGATGGGGGGGCGGATCTGCTCTGCTATGGGGAGCGCCCGGCGCCGCACAGCTTATGCGAACAGCGTGCAGCTTACCCACCACATCATCGTTGCGCAATTGCTGTGGGATCTGGAACGAAACCGGCCTGCCAATCCCAGCGCCAGGTGTGCTCAGGTCGGCAACATTCAGGAACGGGGCACCCTCAAGGGGAGAAGCAAGACTGGCCCAGAGCTGCAGCCGCCCGGGCCAGGCGCTGGTCGGCCGTGACGAGGTCGGCATTCAATCCTTCAGCCAGTGCGACGTAGGCCGCATCGTAGGCGGAAAGCACTTCCCGGAGCTCGAAACACCGACGGAGAGAGGCTTGGTGGCCGTGGCGGGTCAGGGGGAGGTCCGAAAAATCCTCCAAGGCTTCCTCGGCCCGACCCGGTGAGAAGGACCCGCGAAAAATGCCGTTGCGCAGTGCCGAAAGAAACTCGAGGTCGCAGACGGCCGGGGCATGAAGATCCGCGCTCGGATCTTGGAGGAGGGCATTAAGCTCCTTAGCCCGCGGTGTGAGAAAGAGAACTTCCACCAGAGCCGAAACATCGACTACGAGAAGTCCCAACGATCCTCCCGCTTTTCGTGTTCCTCTCGGATCAGCTCCGCCGCAGGCATCCCGAGGTCTACCGGATCCCTCTTTCGGATCCGCTCGAACACCTCCTCCCGATCGGGCCGAGCCACCTCCCGCTCGAGTATCCCCTGGAGGTAGTCCGTCAGCGTCTGCCCACGAAGTCGGGCCCTCCGCACCAACTCCCGATGCAGAGCATCAGGCACGTTTCTCACCTGGATCATCTTTGGCATACCTCACATTAATCACATGTGCAACACATGTGCAAGGATACCATCGGCTGCCGCCACGGAACCCGAATGGTGATCCAGGATCAGCCCCGGGCCGGGGCGGAGCCATGTCCGACTGGGCCTCCCCCGTGCGACCGGGGCAAAACCGCCGCGCGCGCCAGCCCCCCCGTTCACGGCCTCAGCGTATCGAAGGAAGGACCCGCCTCAGTGCACCGAAGGGAGGATCTGATCGAGGATGACGCTCCACGCCGCATTGTGGCCGGCATCCGCGGCTTCGGCGTCTTCGGAGAAGTTGCTGGTCAGAGCCACGACCATGTCCAGAGTGGGGAACGCCACCAGGATCTGCCCGCCGTATCCGTTCTGATAGACGCACGGGTGGCCTCGACAGCTGGAGATCTTCCAGAGATACCCGAATCCCCATTCAGGGGAGTCGGGGTACGGGTGCACTTTGGCCGTGACTGCCTCCTGGACCCACTCCCTGGACACCAACCGTCTGCCGTTCCATCGCCCGTCATTCAGGACCAGCCTCCCCACCTTCACAAGGTCCCGGCTCCGCATTCGAAGCCCGAACGCACCGTAGTTCACCCCGTCGGGGTCCGAAGACCAATCCACGAAGGGGATCCCCATGGGCCCGAACAGGGCATCAGCGGCCAGCTCCCGAAGGGTCGTTCCCGAAGCCTGCCTCAAGGCGGCGGCCAGGAGGTGACCGGCCCCGTCGTCGAAGCGATACCGATTCCCGGGGGAAGCCAGGAGGGGATGGTCCAGGATCCAGGCTACCTGGTCTTCCTGAGCCATCCAGGTGAAGAATCCGTCCGGTCCTCCCGAGGGGCGCCCCACGCCGCTGGTCATGGTGAGGAGGTGACGAATGGTGATGTCCGGTTTCTCCCCGTCGAAGTGCCCGCTCCAGCGCGGGAGCAGGCTTGCGAGCCGGACGTCAAGATCCTCCAGGTAGCCTCGGTCCACGGCCACTCCCGCCAGCAGGGAGGTAATGGTGGCGGTTATCGACCATGTCTCGTGGACCCCCCAGTGGGGCACGTCCAGAAAATGGCCCTCCGCCACCACCACACCGTGGCGCTCCACCACAAGGCTGCTGACCGTACCGGTAGCGGCGGCAACGTCCAGGGCCGCAAAGAGGCGCGGGACGTCGAAGCCATGATCCGCCGCGATGGTGTGCTCGGTGAGAGGAACCGTCGGGTCGGTGCCTTCGCATGCGGCCGTGCCGAAAGCGGTGGCCGCGGAAAGCAGAAGGCAGACGATGCGGTCGATGGTCTTCATTAGAACTCCCATCGAAGGCCGAGGGTGACGAGGAGGGGGATCTGCGGCTCCACCTCGGCGTCGAACTGGACCATTCTCCGATACGGGTCGAAGAAGAGGCCACGGTAATCCAGGTTCTGGGGATTCTCCCGGTTCAGGGCATTGAACAGGTCCAGATCCAGGAAGAGGCGCCCCTTTGGTAGCTCGAACCGCTTCGAAGCCCTCAGGTCCAGCCGGCGATAAGGGGGAAGCCGCACTCCGTACAGGTTGGTGAATTCGTTCTTGGTCACCGGGTCTCCGGTGGCCAGCTCCACGATCTCGAAGGTCTGTTCCGAGGCCGGCCATCCGGACCGGGCCTGCCACACGGCCGTGAGAGTCCAGGAAGGGGACGGGTGGAACGCCAGGTGAAGGTGAGTGGTGTGACGCTGATCGTAGGGCCGGGGCATCCACTTCCCGTCAACACGGTCCTCGGCACGGGCCAGGGAGTAGCTGGCAGACCAGGCGATCCGATTCCCCAACCGACCTTTGGCGAAGAACTCGAGGCCCTCAGCCCGCCTCTGGTCGGGCCAGACCATGATCCTGTCGCCAGGCCCCTCCTCCCACACCGCCTCCACGTCCTCCACCAGATTCCGGTACTCCGGGAAGGGATCATCCGTGCGCCGCTGAAAGGCTTCGATCCGAAGCGTTACCGCGTCGCCTAGAAGCTGCTCCACACCCAGGATCCGGTGCTCGGCAGTCTGGGTGGAATGGAAGATGGAGTCGGCGTCGGCCACCTGGAGCTCGTGAAGGCCCGGGGCCTGGGGGTAGGAGCCCCACGCCCCTCGTAGGGTCGTGCCCGGAAGGAGTCGGTAGGCGGCGCTCAGGCGGGGAGAGATCTCCCCCCTTCCCGTAACGGAGTTGTGATGGGCCCTGAGGCCCAGCTCGGTCGTCAGGGCCTCGGGACCCCTGAAGCGCCCCGCCAGATAGGCTCCGGTCTCCAAACCCGAGGGTTCCACGGCCATGTCCAGCGTGTCCGTCCATATGTAGAAGGCCGGGCCCGCCGGATCGGTGAAGTTCGGCGTCCCGTCCCGTCGCCACCTGAAGTAGTCGTAGTCGGCCCAGCCGGCCCGGAGGTCCAAGCCCCCCTTGAGGACGACCCGCTGGGACAGATCCCAGCTCAGGTCGGTCTTGAAGCCCAGGTACCATGTCTCCAGCCGGTCCCGGACGTCCATGATCTTGTCGGCGCCAAGCTCCCTGAAATCCTCGGCGTGCCGGTTCTTGTAGATACGGCTTCCCGAAAGGATGCTCCGGCTGGAAAGGGACTCGGTGAGCTGGTTCTCCGAGGTGATCCAGAGGTAGCTGCTTCCGTACAGGTCAGCGTGACTGGAGAAATCGTCCTCGTCGGCCCCCTGGAGATCGTCGGCGGCATGGAGAACCCGGGCGGAGAGCCGATGTCCTGGGCGAGGCTCATACTGGACCTTGCCGAAGAGGTCGTAGTAGGCCGGATGGAAGTCTCCCTGCACGTGAGCCAGCTTGAAGACGATGTCCAGGAAGCCCCGACGTGCCGTGAGAAACCATCCGCCCTTCCCTTGGGCGAAGGGGCCCTGGCTCCGAAGAGACGCGTTCATGAAGCTGAGGCCCAGGGCCGTCTTCGTCTCGTCCGTGGGAGGTTCGACGGAAGCCAGGGAGAAGACGGCCGCCGACCGGTCTCCGTACTCCGCAGGGAAACCGCCGGTAATGAGGCTCACGTTCCCCACCGATTCCACGTCGAGGATGCTGAGGACCGCGTCCCACTGTTTCAGGTGATAGGGCTCGAAAAGCTCGATCCCGTCGAATAGCGTCAGGACCTCGTCTGCCCGGCTTCCCCGGACGTAGAGGCGGGCGGTGAAATCGTTGGTGGAAATGCCGGGTAGCCGTTCCATGGTCCGGAAGAGGTCCTCTCCAAGCTGGGGAAGGGCCCGTACCTCTTCACGGCTCAGGGTGGTCCGGGTGACAAGGGGGTCCGTCAGGATCCCGTAGGTGCTGGGAGCCACCACCATCTCGGCCAGGGGGATGACGACAGGCAACATGGAAACGTCCACGATGGTGGTTTCGTCCACCCGGATCTGGATCCCGTCCATGGTAACAGGCTCCCACCCCATGCCACCGACGGAGAGTTCATACTCCCCCGGGGGGATCCCGGTCAGGATGAACCGGCCCTCTTCGTCGGAGAGGGCACCGCGGCCATCCTCCAGCCGGATCATAACGTTCACGACGGGGGCTCCGGTCTCCGCTGCCAGAATCCTTCCGGCCAGCGTCCCGGCGTTCCGGGGCACCGCAGGGGTAGGAGGTGGGGGCGGCACCACCCGCACCAAGGTCCGGGTCGCTTCGAAGGTGAGCCCCGTCTCCCGAAGGAGGTGAGCCAGGGCCTCTCCCACCGTGAAATCGCCACAGGGACAGGAGACCCTTAGGCCCTGGGGAAGAAGGTCGGGGCTGAAGGCAATGGAGACGCCCGAACTCCGATGCAGGGCTCTCAGGGCGTCCGAAAGGAGAGTGTCGCCAACCGCAAGCCGGGCAGGTCGTACCAGGAGGCGGTTGGGATCTTCCTCCTGGGAAAGCCCATGATCGGGGAAGAGGCTGGAGACGGACATCAGGGAAAAGACCAGGAACAGGACCAGGGCGACGTGGGAACGGCGACCCCTCGCCCTGACACCTCCCGTAGGACTGTTCCAACACCGGATCCCGGAAGCCTCGCTCATGATTCACCTCCTGACGTCGATGCGACGACGGCCGAATCGGGGGTGATGCTGCACGAGGCGGAGGTGACCGCGCAGAGGGTTTCCATAACCTCCCGGAACGATTCCTCCCCCTGGAAGGAGGCGGAGATCCGGCGGGCCGCTGCAGAGGAATCGAGGAGGCGTACGGGGAGCCCGAAATGCTCCTCCACCTCCCGGACCACGGCCTCCAAGGGGGTTTCGTGGAAGACCAGGAGTCCACCGGGCCAATCCAGAAGGGCCCAGGGATCCGCCACCGCATCGGCCCCTGGCGCCTGGCCCGGCTTTGCGCTTCCCACGCTTCCGGCAGGGACTTCGATCTCTCCCCAGGGCGAGGTCAGCGACACTCGACCCTCCACCACTACAGCACGGATCCCCTCACCCTCCTCCGCCACTTCGAATCGGGTCCCCAGGACGCGAACCTCCGCCCCCTCGGTTTGGACCAGGAAGGGGCGGCTCCGGTCTGGGGCCACGGCAAAGAACGCTCGACCCCGGAGGGAGACTCTCCTACGGCCCTCCTGGAATCGCACATCCAGCTGGCTTCCCGGGGCCAACCGGACATAGCTACCGTCCTCCAGGCGGAGGGTCTGTGGGGTGGTGGAGGCTGCCGCCGCCACCGGAGACCCCGACGGTTCCGCCGGCCCGGTCCTTAGTGCTTCTCGAACGCCGAGAGAAAGGGCAGCTATCCCCGCGGCCAGGGCCGTTCCCCAGAGGGCGATGGCGCGGATCCGGCTGGGACCGAAGGGTGCCCGGGCTCCAACGCCTCCCTCCCGAATCCTCCCACCCCTCTTCCGGTCCTCGCCCTGTCGACGCTTCTCGGCCGCCAGGAGGATGGTTCGAAAGAGGGCGTCCACCTTCTGGTCATCTTCATCCGGGGAGGCGCCCGCTTCGAGTCCGGCGCCACTCAACTCCCAAATGCGGGCAAGCTCCCGGAAATGACTCTCATTCGACTCCGCTTCGGATCGCCACCGGCGAAGCCTTTCTTCTTCGAAAGGGCTGGCTTCACCATTGAGAACCCGAAGGATGATTTCGTCCATCTTCTTCCCCTGTCGGCACCGTCGTGTATTCGTAGGACGGAAGACGACGGCCCTGACTACCAAAGAGGGGAAGGCGATGCTCCCCAGGGTGGGAGGTTCATCACCGTATTGGGGGAGCCGAAGTACTGCCTTGAAGGAGAAAGGCGAGGAAGAGGAGGGCGGATCCCGTCACTCGGATCCGGAGACGAAGCGGGAGGGTCCCTTTGCACGAGCAGCCGGTTCCATTCCCAGCACCGGACCCAGAGAGGCCCGGAGATTCCTCAGAGCGAGGCTCATGAGGTTGGCCACTGTCTGCGGAGAGAGACCGAGAACCTCAGCCACTTCCCGGTAAGTGAGGCCCCCCTCGCGAACCAGCAGGAAGATTTCCCGGCGGCGAGGAGGAAGGCCCGCGATGGCCTCGTCGGCGGCCTCCCGGAGTTCCTCCTCCTGGAGACGGCGAAGGGGAAGAGGAGTCTCGGGTCCGGGGGAGAAAAGGGACTCGTCCTGCAACGCAACCTCACGCCTGCGGCGCCGCAGCTCGTCCAGCGCGGCGTTTCGTGTGATGGTGAAGAGGAGGGAGCGGACCGATGCGCCTCCATTCCACCGCTCTCGGTGAGTCCAGAGGCGAACGAAGGCTTCCTGGACTGCATCCTCCGGGTCGCCCGACCCTCCGAGGATCCGTTCAGCGTAACGCCGCAGTGCCGGAAGGTGGCGCTTGAGAAGCTCCCTCAGGGAGGAAGCGTCACCGGCCCGGAGTCTCGCCAGGATCTCTGCGTCACAGGCAGGAGGGCCATCTCGGCTGTTGGGGCCATCTTCGGGCATATCGGAGCATTCCCAGTGGAGTGGGGCTTCTCCGAGATGTACGACGGCCCTGTCCTGGCGATTTCAGGTGCGGTGCCCCCTTACTCCGCCCGCAATGCCACCATGGGGTCTACGCGAGCGGCCCTGCGGGCCGGCAGATAGCTGGCCAAGAGTGCCACGCCCATCAGCACCGCCGAAACGGTCACATAAGTGAGGGGATCCACCGGATCTACGCCGAAGAGGATGGAGGCCATGAGGCGGGTGACGGCCACCGCCGCCACGATCCCGGCCACGACACCCGCCACGGCCAACACCAACCCCTGCCGTACTACCAGCCCTGTCACTCGTCCTGCCTCGGCACCCATGGCTTTTCGAAGCCCCAGCTCCTGGGTTCTCTGGCTCACGGTGTAGGAGATGACACCGAAGATCCCGATGCTTCCCAGCAGGAGGGCGACGGCGGCAGCGATGGCCAGCATCACCAGGGTGAAGGAGGTCCGGGCCATGGAGTCGCGCTGTCGAAGGTCCATAGTGACCATTCCCCCCAGGGGCCGGGTGGGATAGAGGGACCACACCGCATTCCGAACCTCCGCCAGGAAATCCGGGCTCCCCACCCTCGGGCTTCGAACGGCGTAGGTCATATTTCGGTGGATGAAGAACTCCGCGCCGAAGTACCCCTCCAACGCCATGGGCCAATACACCAGATCGGTGACCGGCATTTCCACCCCCTCGTCCCGCACGTCTCCTACCACACCGATGATCTCCCTCCAGTCGCCGGGCTCCAACCCGGTGGAGAGGCGGCGCCCCACGGCCCGGGCCGGGTTGTCGAAGACCTCTCGGGCCAGGCTCTCCGTGATCACCACTACCCGCGCCCGGCTATGGATGTCGTCCCAGGACATGGCCCGCCCTGCCAGAACCGGATTGCCCATGGTCTCATGGTAGTCCCCCCCCAACCACTTGAAGCTTCTGAGCTGGGGGCTCTGACCCGGGGCCAGCGGAAAGTCCTCGAAGAAGATGGGGTCGAAGCCTGCCCGACCGTCCATGGGTACCGACGTAGAGAGGCCAACCGAGGTCACGCCGGGAATCTCCTCCAACCTCTGGGCCATCTGTTGGTGAGCCACGGGCACCTCTTGCAGATCAGGGACCTCCTGGGAGGTGAGGCCGAGGCGGAAGGTGAGGATCTCCTCGGGCTGGGTGAACCCGGGGTTCACCCGACTGAGGGAGAGGAAGCTCCGGATCATGAGACCCGATCCCACCAGAAGCACCAGGGCGAGGGCCGTCTGCCCTACCACCAAGGCGTTCCGGGCGCGATTTCGGGACCGCCCGGCAGCAAACCCCCGCCCCCCTTCCTTCAAGGCGCCCACGAGGTTGGTCCGCCACAGACGAATCGACGGCATGAATCCCAGGGCAACCCCTGTGACCAGGGAGATCCCCATGGCGAAGAGAACAACGCCGGGATCAAGCCCCACTTCGTGGAGTCGGGGCAGGTTACCGGGCCCCACGGCTTTCAAGAATTCGAGCCCTGCATAGGCCAAGCCCAGGCCCAGGACACCACCGGAAACAGCGAGGACCCCGCTCTCCAATAGAGACTGGCCCACCACCCGCACCCTGGACGAACCGAGGGCGGCCTGGATGGCCACGGCCCGCTCCCGGGAATCGGCCCGGACCAGGAGGAGGTTCGCTACGTTGGCGGCGGCGACCAGCAAGATGATTCCCACGCCCCCCAGGACCACCCAGAGAATGTTCCCCACGTTCCCCACCACCTCGTCCCTGAGAGGACGAAGGACGGCCCGGCCTTCCACCTGTTCAAGCAGCTCGGCCGTAACCATACCGGGATAGCGCTCCGGGGCCAGGTAAGCCAGCCGGTTCAGCTCGGGCAAGGCTTCCTCGATGGTGAAGCCATCCGTCAGCCGGCCGACACCGAAATAAGAGAAATTCGAAACATCCAGGGTCGCCTTGTCATAGCGGAGAGGACGATAGAAAGGCGGATCCTGATCCATGAGCCGGAATCCTTCCGGCATGACACCGATGATCTCCCGGGGGGTTTCTCCCACGGTGAGGGTCTGACCCAACACGTTCGGGTCGGCATCGAAGCGGTCCACCCAGTACCGATGAGAAAGGAGGATGGTAAAGGGGGATCCGGTCTGGGTATCCTCGAAGGTGAAGGCCCGGCCAAGGACCGGCTGGACCTCCAGAGCCTGGAGCACGCCCTCCGTCATAAGGACATCGGAGAGCTCCTGGGGCCCCTCCGTGCCCATGACCGTGGTGGTGGAGGTGGTCCAAACGCCGGTGTGCTCCAAGGACTGGGCCTCGTCGGTGTACATGGCGTTGAAGGCGAGGCTCTGGAAGTTCAGATCCGCCCCCATGCCGGGTGCTGCGTTCCCCACCCAAACCAGCTCGTGGGCATCCTCATAGGGAAGAGGATCCAGGAGCACGTCCTTCACCACGCTGAAGATGGCGGTGGTGGCTCCGATGCCGATGGCCAGCGTGAGCACGGCCACCAGAGAAAACCCCGGCGCCTTTGCCAGGCGGCGAAGAGTCAAGCGAAGTTCCTGGAGAGCATCTGCAACGGACACCCACCTTCCTCCCCGCCGACGAATCCTGACCTCCGACCGCTCCATGGCATCTGCAGCCCGGTGTGGCTGGGCGCCTTTTCGGGTGCGGAGGATGTTCCGGGCAAACGCTTCCCAGTCCTGGATCTCGGCGACGACCCGGGCCTCCGCCTCCTCCGGAGCTGCGCCCCGGGAAAGGGCCTCGGTGAAGGCGTCGTCCAGGTGGCCCGCCAATTCCTCCAGGATCTCCTGCTCCAGCTCTCCCCTGAACTGATCCCGGGGAAGGTTCTCTTTTAAGTATCGATACCAGTCAGGCATGGCTCGGCTCCACTACTTGATTGACCGCCAGGGTGAACTCCCTCCACACCTCCCGCTTGTGAGCCAGTGCTTCCTCCCCCTTGGGCGTAAGGGCGTAGAATCTCCTCCGCCGCTCGCCGTCCTTCTCTACCCACCGCCCCCGAATCCATCCTCGCTTCTCCATGCGAAAGAGGACCGGGTACAAAGACGACGCCTGGAAGTTCAGACGATCTCCGGACTCGTGGCGTATGAGCTTGGCGATCTCGTAGCCGTGGTGGGTGTCCTTCTCGAGAATCGAGAGGATCAGAAGCTCGGCCGATCCCTTCTTGAGGGTGGGGCTGAACACCGCAGCCTCCCTATGTCGGAGTCAGATGTGTTTTACTCAACCATATAGGACGAGGGTAGCCGCGAAGAAGTTTCGGGGGACTGCATTGCCATCAGAGTCCTCTGGAGATAGTCATCCTTCGTGAGGGACATTCAGGAGGCTGGAGAACTCGGGGGGCAAGCACATCGCACCCAAAAGGACCGCCTCAAGGCTGAGGTGGAAGGCGTCGAGGAGGATTCATGAGAAAGTTCTTTGATCGGCTGAAGCGGGAAGGCGTCACCTGGCCCCAGTTCTTCTTCCAGTTCGTCATCGTCCTTCTCGGCGTCTACCTCGCCATCCTTGTAGAGAGGAAGGCAGAGGAGCGGAACCTTCAGGAGGATACGGAGGTGATGCTGCAGAACGTCCTGGCCGAGCTGGAGGATGATGAGGACGAGTTGGTGCGCATCCTCGACATCCAGCAGATCCGATTGGAAACGGCCGAAGCCCTCGTCGAGCGCCTAGGTCGAGCCTCCCAGGACGATGCTGCTGCCGTAGACTCCCTCTTCGGCCACTACTTCGACAACAACCGCACCGCCTTCCTCAGGAAGTCAGCATATACGGCCATGGTATCGGGCGGTTACCTGCGATCCCTGGTCCGGACGGAACTGCCGGTGAAATTCGCGAACCTCTACGAGCGGGTCTACACCAGGGTCGCCAACAACGGTGACTGGCAGGACTTTCAGACCTTTCAAATGCTGATGCCGGCCTTTCATGCCCACTTCGACAAGGGCAGAGGCGAGTTCATCGAGTCGGGACCGGAAGCCAACGTCCGCCTTCGGAACGTGGCTTTCCAGCTCGTTCGGGGAATCACCTACTACCAAGGCTTCCTGGGAGTAACCCTCGAGGATATTCGGGACGTGAAACGAGCGGTCGAAGAGTATCTGGCACAGAGTCAGTAGCTGACAGAGACCCACTTGACGAGTCCGGTCGGGGAAGAAGCCTCGGCCGAGGGAGAGACCAACATGGAGTCGCCGCCCAAACCGTTTCTTCAGCGTCTTCTGCCCCTTGTCCGGGAAGGGGTGGCGGTCGTTGCCGCCATTCTCATCGCCTTCGCCATCGATGCCTGGTGGGACGCCCGAGGCGTCGCTCGTGATACGGAAGAGGCATTGGTCTCCCTGGAGGCCGAGCTCCGGGAAAACAGGGACCTTGTGGACCAGGCCATCCAGGACGACGTGGACCTGGTGGCGGCCATTGACGCCATGCTTGGGATGGATTCCGAGGAGGTCGGTTGGCTGGCGCCCGATTCAGCGAACAGACTCCTCGTTTCTCTGGTGGAGGGCACAACCTTCAACCCGTCCGAGGGCGCAATCCGGTCCGTCCTCTCCACGGGCGTTCTCGAAGAGATCGAAGCGCCGGAGCTTCGGCAGGCCATCGCCGGGCTTTCAGGAGTCATGACGGACCCCATCGAGGAGATGGACCAGATGTGGATGGCCTGGGGGCGTTTCGTCGAACACGGGATAGCCACCGGCACCTTTGCATCCTTCGCTGCCCTGACCCAGGACATCGGACCCCAGACGCTCTCCGGAGGCCAACTCCTGTCCGCATGGCTCGGAGACCAGGAATTCCGGGAGATCTTCGCAAACCTCGGCTTCTCAATGGAATCGTACCGAGCGGAGCTGGAGGTCGTGGGAACGGAGATCGAGCGAATCCGGGGGCTGGTTCTTGCGGAGATCGCCCATTACACGAAAGGACGGTGAGCAGAGTAACCGGGAGTCAGGAGGCGCTTCCCACGGACTCTCGCGGTCATTCGAAGAGACTCCCGTTCAGCGCAGTTCCACGCTGTCACAGGTCTGGACCATAGCGACGAAGGTAGAGTCGAATTGGCTCATATCGGTCAAGAGTTTCCGTTCCCAAGGCCTCGCCCAGTTCAAACAGATGACCCTGCGCCAGGACTCCCAGGTCTCGTCCGGGAGCACGTCCAAACGCCACTGCTCGTAGAGTCCCTGCATGCCCCACCAGAATGAAAGGGAAAGAAGGGTGCAGCGGTCTCGATCCTCCTGGGTCAGCCCGGGTGGATCGTCTCGACAGAGAAATTCCAGCCTCGTGAGCTCAGCGTCGGCGGCAATCGTCAGGACCTGCTGCCGAGCCACGTTGGTGGACTCCTGAATGGCGGTGGCTCGAACCGCCTGGGTGTTTTGCCGAATTTCCAGTCCCACGAATATCATCGACGCGATCACACCGATCGTTGCCAAGGTTTCCCGCGTGCGTGTGGCTTTACCGGGCATGACTCCCTCCTGTGTAGGCTTCGGCTTCAGAGTGGCTTAGGACGATAGGGTGAGCAAGCCGCCGCGCTTTCGAAGAAGCATCTGCAGTCAGGGACATCGGCCCAGGGTTTCTACCCTTGCAAGGCGTCTCCCAGGAGAGTCAGGATCTCTTCCAGATGCGGGTGGAACTCATTGAATTCGGTGAGGATGTCGTCGTTGGTCCAGAGCCGGAAGAGCATGAGGTTGTGAAACTGGGGGTCCTTCACCAACGCCCAGTGGTCGGTCTTCGATGACGACTCCGGAACCTTTGTCACCGGGTAGGGCTCTTCGGATCCCGGTTCGTATTCGATCTGGTTCGCGAGTCGGGCCATGTTCGCACGGGTACGCATGAACGGCTTCAGGCCGTTGCGGTATTCCCAGATCTCGTTGGCTTCATTCTCCCGAATGTCTCCGATCACCCTTGGCCACTCGGCCAGAAGATCCCGCAGGCGGTCATTTTGAATGATCGAGATCTGGCCGGAAGCGATGACGGAGGTCAGGGTTCCTGAGGAGTAGTTGGATTCGCCGCCCCACCAAAAAAGGTCCCCAAGCAGACGGTCCAACGAGTCCGCCTGAACCGGCCGGTCGTCGGAAAGGGAGAGTTCCATGAGGAGAAGTGTGGTTTCCTTCACCGCCTCGTGGAACCTGCGCTCTTCTTCGATCTGAGCCTCCACTTCCTTGAACTCGGACAGGAGCCCGGCGAGCAACTCTCCCTCCTGTCTCCGCTCCATCTGGCGATCCCACCAGGCATCCAAGGAGAAGGCGATGAGAATGCTGACGACCACGACAACGATTTCAATGAGTGCCCCTGCCAACCAAGAGGGTTGCTTCCTGAACATCATGCCTCCTAGAGAGAGGGCCCCGTCAGGACTTCTCCGGTGCCACGGAGCCTGCGGGTGCCGGCCCGTCGGTGAAACCCTGGCCGGCGATAGAGCCGGTGCCAGGCTGAGGGCAGGCATCCTTGCCCATGTCTTAGCCGCATAATCATTATGCCTCCCGAAAGATGAGTCGGCCAGCGAGGGTAATCTCCTTTCACCAGGTCCATCGACGTGACATCAAACCAACCAATTGACGAACGCCTCACATCAGCCCTCTCCGACCGCTACCGCATCGAGGGCGAGATCGGCTTCGCGAACCTCAACCATCCCCACATCCTCGCCTCATGTGAATAGACGCTCTGGGCGACATCAAACACTGGAGGATATCGTGGCCGCAATACTGCTTCGAAGGATGGCAGCCCTATCAGTCATTGGCTTCCTCAGCCTTTCTCCTGCCGGGGCTCAGGATGCAACGCATGACGACTTGCGGAGCTTGCTCGATCGGTATGCCCGACACTGGGATGTTCCGGGCCTGGTTGTCTCTGTTGTGAAGAACGATCTGGTCGTGTTCAGGCATGGGTACGGTACAACCATGTATCAGGGGGGAATGAACGTGGAGACGACCACGCCCCTTGCCGTTCAGTCCATCTCCAAACCCATCACGGCCATCGCCCTGAGCATGCTGGTCCAGGAGGGCAGAGTAGCCTGGGATGATCCAATCAAGAAGCACATCCCGGAATTTCAGTTCGCAGATCCCTACGTCACGGATCATGCCACGCTCCTGGATGCGATGTGCCACCGGATCGGCCTGCCGCAGATGATCGATGACTCGTCGCCTGCGAACTTCTCGGTGCAGGATTTCATTGACGCTATTGGGATTGTGGAGCCCACCATCCTTTTTCGCTCTGGATTCTACTACAGCAATGTGGGGCCTGGTCTGTTGGGCGAGGTGATCCATCGGGTGACCGGCGTGACGTGGGAAGAGTTCGTCCAGACCCGCATCCTCGACGCATTGGGCATGGACGATTCATACGCCAGTGATCGCCTCTTCTCGGAACGAGTAGGTGATCTCGATGACCTGGATCGTCTCATGAAGATCGTAGCCCTTTCCGGGGGCGAGCCGACCAACCAAAGCTGGGAGTATTTCAACGAGTGGATGTGGCCGGCGGGCGGTGTAATCAGCACGTCGGAAGATCAGGCAAAGCTGATCCGTTTCCTACTGAACCGGGGAGAAGTCGATGGTAGGCGGCTCCTCGACGCGGCGCTGATCGACACGCTCTTCTCCCCTCAGGAAGTGTCGCCCCACGGGTTCATCGTGCCAAGAATCCCGCTGTTGAATCCGTCGAGTCACTTCATCGCACTGGGTCCGGGGTTTCAGCTGTCTGATTTCCATGGCCGTCTGGTGGCAGAACACGGAGGAGAAGGACGCTCGACGACTGTACTGGCGATCATGCCGGAGGAAGGCCTCGGCGTGTTCGTTGGATCGAACGCGCCATTTGGGCTCGATAGCGTGGGGATGATCATGGCCGTCAAACTGGCTCTGTTCGAGCATTTCCTCGGGCTACCGCCGACGGATTGGATCGCCGTCTACGATCGGTAGCGAGGTGGAGTGTGTTCTCACCCCTGTACGGAGCTACGATGTCCTTAGCCCCTTCTGATTCTCCGAGATTAGGTCCGGTCCAAGCTCAGGAACGGGTAATCCTCCTGGACGTGCTTCGGGGACTGGCGATCCTGGGGATGTTCTACATCCATTCTGGTGGTGGTTTCGGTGGGTACGCACCCACGATTTCCCTCTATGGCGTCGGGGTTCAGACCTTCGCCCAAACAGTTCTGGACGTTCTTGTGAGGCACAAATCCCGCCTCATGTTTGGTTTGTTGATGGGCGTCGGAATCGCTGTTCAGATTGAACGCGCCGAAGGACGAGGAAAGGACATCCTTCCGATTCTCCTCCGTCGGCTCTCATTCCTCTACGTCCTCGGTTTCCTCTTATCCTTGTTCGTGGCGGTGGATCAACTCCTCACGCTGGCCGTTTCCGGGTTGGTCGCTTTCTTCATTGCCTACCCCCTCCGCCAGCGACGATGGCTCCTGTTGGCCGTTCTCCTGTGGCTCCACTTTGGGACGCTGGTCCAAGAGGTACAACCAGCCCGTCGCTGAGGCTTTGGCGGCTGAGGAGGCCGAGCGGAGACTTGCAGCATACGAGAGGGTACACGAGAGAAGAATGGAGGAGGCAGGGGCCATCCAATTCCCGTTCTACCCCATCCAAGGCATCGGTGACCGGTTCCAACGTCTGTTCAGGAATGTGGTCCTGAGGGGACTCAGCGACCCGGAAGGCTTCGTGACTACTGCCTACGAGCTACTTCTTCCCATGCTCTTGGGGGTTTTCTTATGGCAGATCGGGATCCTCCGACGATCTTGGGAGCATCGGCGGTCTTTCCTCTTTCTCTTCTTCATCGGGGGCGGAATCGGCTTGGCAACCGCGTCTATTGCTGGGGACCTCAACCACCAAAGCTCCCTATTCCGTTACGGAATGGCCGAGGCCCTCACGCCCCGGACCCAGGTCGTGAGAAGTATCTGTTTGAATTTTGGGTGGCTGGGTTTGAACCTTGGGTATATTGCCCTTGCAGCCCTTCTGCTCTCAGGGCGCATTGCATCCCGCTTTTTGGCAGCACTCGCACCGGCTGGGCGGATGGCCTTCACAAATTATGTACTCCAATGGGTCCTGCCTCCGATGCTGTTTCCGCTGCTATTCGGATGGTGGCTCCGGAACCCAGGTCCAGCCCAAGGAATCCTGAAGGTGACGCTCGCTTTCGCCCTGATGGTCCTATTCAGTACCTGGTGGCTCAAACGCTTCCGCTTCGGTCCCTTCGAGTGGCTCTGGAGGTCGTCGACGTACTGGAAGTTGCAGCCGATGAGGGTGCGGCCTGCCAGCCCAACCACGTGACGCCCTCCCACCCCTGCTTCCATCCAGGCCCTTCTGGAGGGGTATAGGGATAACGTGGAGCACTAGGGAGCCACCCTAAGCACCGATCCGTCTCCGAGGAGAAATACATGGCCGCTGTTAGTGAAACACTCCCGCTGGATGGCCTGGTGTTCGTTGTCGTGGACGACGAGCCGGACCAGCTCGAGTTCCTGGCCACCGTCTTCCAGGACAACGGGGCCACGGTCTTCCGTGCCTCCAACGGCGACGAGGCCCTGGAATTGGCACGGAGGGAGCAGCCCGACCTCCTGACCCTGGACCTGGAGATGCCGGGGCGGAGCGCCGGCGAGGTGTTCGAGATCATGCGTACCGACCCCCATCTGGAGGCCATCAAGGTCTGCATCATCACCGGGCACCCGGAGCTGCGCCGGCTCCTCTACGATCGCTCGGTGCGGCGTCCCGAGGGATACCTGGACAAACCGGTGGACGAGCGCCGGCTTCTCCTCAACGTACGAAAGATCCTGAAGCTGAAACACACATAGCCCGGCCTGGTCGTCCAAGCGTATCGAAGCCTAGCACTTCGTGAAAATCAAGACGGCGTTCTGACCTCCGAACCCAAATGCGTTCGACATAGCCGCGTCGATCTCGAGCTCCCGGGCTTCATTGGGCACCACGTCCAGATCGCACTTCGGATCTATGGTGTGGTAGTTGATGGTGGGCGGTGCGATCTGGTGATGAACGCTGAGGACGGTAGCTGCAGCCTCGATGGCTCCGGCGGCTCCCAACGTGTGCCCAATCATGGATTTGTTCGAGCTCACCGGAACCTTTCGGTCACCGAAAACCCTTCGAATGGCGGTGGTTTCCGTGGCGTCGTTTACTTTTGTGGATGTGCCGTGGGCGTTGATGTAATCGATGTCTTCAGGGTCCAGGCCCGCGTCTCTCAGGGCATCCTCCATGGACGCCGCCGCCCACCGGCCATTCGGTTCCGGCAAAGCGATATTGAAGGCATCGGATGTCATTCCGTATCCCTTCATCAACGCCAGAGGCTGGGCATCTCGTCGAGTTGCGTGCTCCAACGTCTCCAGGACCAACACCCCGGCACCCTCTCCTATGACAAAACCGTCCCGGTCTGCATCAAACGGGCGACTGGCTGCCTGGGGCTCGTGGTTTCGCTTCGACAACACACGCATGCTCGCATAACTGTCGACCACAACCGGAGTGATGGTGGACTCTGCGCCACCGGCCAGGACCACGTCGGCCCGTCCCCCTCTGAGCAACTCCATGGCCGTCCCGATGGCTGACGCCCCGGTGGCACAGGCGGTTGAGACACCCAGATTGGGGCCGTGAATACCCAGCACGATGGCGGCGTTGCAGGCGGGCATATTGGGAATGCTCTTGGGAACCGTCAGCGGATTGACGAAACCCGGCCCCTTTTCCTTGAATTTGGCGTACAGCTCTTCCGCGTTGTCGTGATCCCCTGCCGCGGACCCGATCACGCAGCCCACCCGTAGACGGTTTTCCTCTTCCAGGTCAAGGCCGGCGTCGTTGACAGCCTCAACGGCTGCTGCCGCCGCAAGTTGGGACACCCTCGCCATCTTGCGGATCTGGGGGCGGGGGAGGTAGTCCCCGGGTCTGAACGAGGTGACCTCGGAGGCCATTTGACTCTTATGACTGCTGGCATCGAACGCTTGGATGGGTTTGATACCCGATGTCCCGGAGATCAGAGCATTCCAAAAGTCGGTTCGGGTACTCCCGATGGAAGAAATGACCCCGATACCGGTGACGACAATCTTCCCTCTTTCTGACATTCGTTCCTCTCTACGCCTTGGGTCTCCGACTCCCTCGATCCTAGGGGTCCAGGGAATATGTCGGGATCCGTCTTCCTTGCCCATTCCTTAACCGCATCAGCATTATCTCTCGTAGTGGCTGACCGGGCTGGACCGGGCCGTCAACTCTCAGCGGACCATCCGACATGGAGCACGAGGAGCGCCTGAAGGCTGCCCTGGCTGACCGCTATCAGATCGAGGGGGAGATCGGTAGCGGGGGGATGGCCACGGTCTACCTGGCCCGGGACCGGAAGCACGGCCGG
>JASFVN010000201.1:0-8252 GCA_050049805.1 Gemmatimonadota bacterium | reverse complement strand
GATGAGTTCCCTCGGGAACGAGAAGGCCAAAGAGCTGTTTGAAGAGGGCGCCATTGGGGAGCTGAATTATGCGGAGGGTTTCTGGGCCAGGAATGACCCGGTGGGGGCTTGGCAGTACGCCATCCCGGACGATGCGTCGGAAGACACGGTGGATTGGGAGAGGTTTCTGGGGGAGGCCCCACGGGTGCCCTTCGACCCGGTCAGGTTCTTCCGCTGGAGGAACTACCGGGACTACGGAACGGGCGTCTCGGGCGACCTCTTCGTTCACCTGTTTTCCAGCTTGCACTTCATCGTGTCGTCATTGGGGCCTACTGCCATCATGGCCCAGGGCGGGCTCCGCTACTGGAAGGACGGTCGGGAAGTCCCCGACGTGCTCCTGGGCATGTTTGACTACCCGGACCAGGCCTCTCATCCTCCGTTCAATCTCTCCCTCAGGGTGAACTTCGTGGATGGGACCTCCGGGAGCACCTTCCTTCGCCTGGTCGGGAATGAAGGGGCGATGGATGTGACCTGGACCGAGGTGATTTTGAGACGAAACAAGGTCAGCGGACCCATGGATGTGTTCGCTCAGGGGAAGCTGGACGAGATGGAGGCCATGGCATCTGCCAGGAAGGAGATGCTACCCCCGGCGGAGAGCGTCTATGTGGCCGAACAAGGATATCGAGGCGCTCATTTTGACCACTTCATGAACTTCTTCAACGGTGTCCGGACCGGGGAGCCTGTGACGGAGGATGCCGCATTCGGGCTCAGGGCGGCTGCTCCCGCGTTGGCCTGCAACAACAGCTACTTCGAGGAACGGATCGTTCGTTGGAACCCGGAATCCATGACCCTGGATTGAGAGGGGGAATACCGTGTTCGAAGCCGTAGACAGTCCCCACCTGGTCCCTTTCGACGGCAGCTTCAGGATATCCTCTGCATCGACCGCTCCCCCGGAGGGAACCCCTGGAAAGAAAAATCTGAAGGATCTCTTGATGGATACCGTAGGCCGGCTTGACGACCTCCAGCGCCGGCTCTACGCCGACGATCGTTGGGGCGTATTGCTGGTCTTTCAGGCCATGGATGCCGCCGGGAAGGACTCCACCATCCGGGCAGTCCTGAGGGGGATCAACCCTCAGGGGTGTCAGGTGTTTTCCTTCAAGCAACCCTCCGAGCAGGAGCTGGACCACGATTTCCTCTGGCGCATCTATAGAGCTCTTCCGGAGAGGGGCCGAATTGGAGTCTTCAACCGGAGTCACTACGAAGAGGTTCTGGTGGTGAGAGTTCACCCCGAGTACCTGGGGGGGCAGGGCCTTCCCTTCGAGGTGCCGCTGGAGGATCTCTGGGAGGAGCGCTTCCATTCCATCAGGGAGTTCGAGCGTCACCTGGCCAGAAGTGGATACCTGATCCTGAAGTTCTTCCTGAACGTTTCCAAGGACGAACAGGCCGATCGCTTCCGGCGGAGGATCGACCGGCCTGACAAGAACTGGAAGTTCTCGGAGGGCGACCTGACGGAACGGGGGCTGTGGGACAAGTACATGGAGGCCTATCAGGAGGCATTGAACGCAACGTCCCGTCCCTGGGCCCCATGGTATGCCATCCCCGCCGATTCGAAGCCGTACCTTCGCCACATGGTGGCCCGGATCGTGGAGGGATCCCTTTCCGCCCTGGGGCTGGAGTTTCCGGTCGTAGGCGAGGAGGAGCAAGCCGAACTCCAACGACTCCGGGATACCATCGTGTGACGGGGTCCATCTGTTTCCGGGGATACCTCCAGGTCGTGCGCCCGAAACGGGCAGCCTTCATAAGCGCGTCAAGGCGACGGTACGGAAATGGATGACACCGCCCTCGGACTGTAGGCCGATCTTGCCGGGCCGGACGTCACAGTCCGTCGCTTCGTTCACCTTCTTCCCGTTCAGGACGACTGTGATGCGGTGGCCGTCGGCGGTGATCTCATAGCGATTCCACTCACCAGGCTCGTTCTCGTTTCCCTGGAGCCTGGCCAGATTCCACCCTATGGAGATTTCGGACAGCCGGTCCGGGTCGCCGCCGATCTTGAACCCCTGGAATCCGTACATGTCACCGGCGCTTCCGCTTCGAAGCTGGGCTTCCACGGCGCTCGGCAGCATAGCCGGTTCGCCGGCGATCCTCATCAACACTCCGCTGTTTCCGGGTTCCTCCGGCCACCGCCACTCCACCACGAGATTGAAACTCTCGTACTCCTCCTTGGTGGCCAGGTAACCCCTCGGCTCTCCCTTGCAGACCAGGATTCCGTCCTGGACGCTCCAGACGTCTTCCATTCTGGCGCCCTCATCCACCAGAAAATACTCCCACCCGGACAGGTCTCGTCCATTGAAAAGCTGGATCTCCTGCAGGGGCAGGAAATGCTCTCCGCCGGATCGAATCGATCCGAAGGGGGTTGAGGCTGGCCAAGGGTTGAACGCCCACGCTGCCCCCCCGACGGTCAGGTACCGGATAAACCCGCGGCGGGACAGGACCGGATCGACAGAGGGGGCTTTCGGCGTGGAATGATCCTTTTTGTTGCGTGTGGTCATCTCGGAGATCCGTTCGATGGGTACGTGGCTTGCCGGTCGGGACCCCAAAGTAGCCTCGCCGGCGTGATCTTCAAAAGCACCGAAGCCTTCTTACCCGATGGCCTGTTCAGGGACGCCAGTCCGGGGACCTTCCTGTATCGGTGAAAGCCGGTTTCCCAAACCGGTCCCGCTGTTCGCTGAAATATTGGACTGTCCGGGGCAGGTATCGTTCGTGCTCCGGAAAGAGGCGCAAGAACTCTTCTTTGCAGGGGTCTCTCAGGTCGGCTAAGGCAAGGTCGGGATACCGGCTCTGGACCGAGGCTACCAGATGGTCGAAGAAGTGCCCGCCCATGAACTTGTCGTAGGTGATACTGGCGAACTCCCCGCTCTCCATCTGGTTGTAGGTGTTGGAGCCCCCCACGGGTAGCCCCAGCGCTCGGCGACGCCGGTTGTCTATCCCCAAGTTCAGGTCCCTGTGGACCAGACGGCCGACCGATCCATCCGGGGTTATCTCCAGGAGAACGTTCTGGCCATGGGGCTCCAGAAGGAACCCGAACTCCAGGAAGCAGGTCACCCAGTGCCGAATGATGGGGAGCATGATCTCGTTCAGGAGGTACCCGGCGGGGTCTCTCTTCCCCATCAAGGAGAAGATCAGGAGTTCCTTGCCGGAATCGAAAAAGTCCTGTCCGAAGAGGGAAAAACCTGGCATCAAGGGCCTTTTTTCCGGCTGAGCCGGGAAGGGGGTCAGCTCCCTTACGAGGAACCCCCAGTTCTCGCCACGAAGGGTCTCCGGGCGGAGGTTCTTGTGGGTGATTCCCAGGACTTCCCGGAAATAGGCGAAACGGGCATCCAAGGATCCTATGCCTCGTTGCAGCTCCCGGGAGACAGCGATGGCCTGCTCCACCACCTCGTCCCGCATCCTCCGCCCATAGCGTGAGACACGAAAAGGAAAGTGGAGCTTCAGGGCGTGGCTTGGCTCGGCGCCTACGACGTAGAGAGTCCGGGTCGACGAACTGGGTGAGCCTCGAATCCAATCCGGAGCCCGGGGACGGGCCAAGATCCGTTCGAGGTACGGGTCCGAGCCGTCGTCATCCAGGAGCTGAGGGTGGACACAGAAGAGGGTCTGGTTCCCTCGACAGTATCGGGCCAGGAGGGAGGGTGTCGGGTCCGCCTCGTAAAGATTCAGCTCTGAGGTCGGCAAAAGAAAGGCGGGGATCGTGAGGCTTTCCTCTCCTCCATTGGGTCTGTACCTGCTTTCAGCCTCGGTGTACCCGGCATGGGGACTGTACATCCGGGTCCCTTCATTCCGGTATCGTTCGAGGTAGAGGAGGGGTGGGATCATATACTTCCTCGGCACGGGCCCTCTGGCGTTGTCGGTCAATGCAAAACAAAACGTTTTCCATCTCTTCTGTCGATCCCCCTTTTTGACCCATCGGAGCATTCCCCAGGCCCTGGACCGGCTCTATCTTCATGATGAAAAAGGGGACTTTCGCTTTCTCTTCGGTTTTTGTACTTTGGTCCTCGACGCAGGATTTTCGACAGCTTTCGGATCCCAGGTTGAAGAGCGAGAGCACACCCAGGCAAGATCGATCCGCTCCAAGGAGAATGGTGATGTCCACCCCGGAAACGAACGGGCCGAAGGAAAAAGCCCTGCAGACGGCCCTGACCCAGATCGAACGGTCGTATGGCAAGGGCTCCATCATGCGGATGGGATTGGAGGGAGCGAAGGTCCAGATCGACGGGATCCCCACCGGGGCCCTGAACCTGGACTCGGCCATCGGTGTGGGGGGGATCCCACGAGGGCGGATCACCGAGGTTTTTGGACCCGAATCCTCCGGGAAGACCACGCTCTGCCTCCATGTCATCGCCAATGCCCAGCGAAAAGGGGGGATTGCCGCCTTCGTGGACGCAGAACACGCGGTGGACATTCAATATGCGCGGAAACTGGGGGTGGATGTGGACAACCTGCTGGTCTCCCAGCCCGACACGGGGGAGCAGGCCCTGGAGATCGCCGAAGTCCTGATCCGTAGCAACGCAGTGGATGTCGTGGTGGTGGATTCAGTGGCCGCTCTGGTACCCAGGGCTGAGATCGAAGGCGAGATGGGAGACTCCCACGTGGGGCTCCAGGCTCGGCTCATGAGCCAAGCCCTTCGGAAACTCACCGGAGCGGTGAATCGATCCAACACGGCGGTGGTCTTCACCAACCAGATTCGGGAGAAGATCGGCGTAATGTTCGGGAATCCTGAAACCACCACCGGAGGAAGGGCCCTGAAGTTCTACGCTTCCCTCCGTCTTGATATCCGGCGAATCGGAGCCATCAAGGACGGCCAGGACGTGGTGGGCAACCGGACCCGGGTGAAGGTGGTGAAGAACAAGTGCGCCCCACCCTTCAAGCAGGCTGAGTTCGACATCCTCTACAACGAGGGCATCAGCCACTTGGGTCTCCTGGTGGACCTGGGGGTGGACCATGAGATCGTGTCGAAATCAGGTTCCTGGTTCTCCTACGGCGATCTTCGAATGGGGCAGGGGAAGGAAAACGCCAAGGAGTTTCTCAAGGAGAATCATGATATTGCCCAGGAGATCGAAGAGAGGCTTCGGGCCACCCTGGGGATAACGGGCGGTGAGTCGGCTGAGGACGCGGATTCCGGCAACGATCCTGGCGAGGGCGGATGAAGGGCCGACAGCCCCGAGCGGGTTGAGGATGGAACGGAGTTGCAGGTGAAGGGTCCGAGCATGATCGGGCCCTTCTCTCTTGTCGTGCCGGCTCCTCGGCCAGTCCCTGGAACCCCTTGTCTCGGTTGAGGGGCAGGCGGCGAGCGGGTTATACTCCGGGCTGCCCCGGGGGGCAAGACGCTGGGTTCGCTCCGAAGTTCCGAGGGGCTCTCCTACTACTTTTTCGTTGAATGATCGACGGTTGTGATGAAAGCGAACGAGATTCGCCAACGGTTTCTGGATTTCTTTTCCGACCGCGGCCATGAGGTGGTTCGGAGTTCTCCCCTCGTGCCGGAGGACGACCCCACGCTCCTGTTCGTGAATGCGGGCATGGTTCAGTTCAAGAAGGTGTTTCTGGGAGGAGAGGAACGGCCCTATGTCCGGGCCGTGACCTCCCAGAAGTGCGTGAGAGCCGGGGGAAAGCACAACGATCTGGAGGAGGTCGGGCGAACGGCCAGACACCATACCTTCTTCGAGATGTTGGGCAATTTCTCCTTCGGCGATTACTTCAAGCGAGACGCCATCGACTACGCCTGGGTCTTTCTCACCGAAGAGCTTGGCCTCGACCCGGACCGGATGTACGCAACGGTACATCACACGGACGATGAAGCCGCCGATCTCTGGCAGGATGTGGTGGGCCTTCCCCCTGACCGGATCTATCGCCTGGGAGACAAGGACAACTTCTGGCAGATGGCCGATACGGGTCCCTGTGGACCCTGTTCCGAGGTCCATTACGATATGCGGCCCGAGGAGGATCGAGCAGGGACCTTGACGGCGGAGGAGTTCGAAGTGCTGGGTGAGGAGGGGGTTTTCCTGGAACTCTGGAACCTGGTCTTCATGCAGTTCGACAGGGACGAGGCGGGGACCCTACACCCCTTGCCCGCTCCCTCCATCGACACAGGGGCTGGGTTGGAACGCATTGCGTCGGTGCTTCAGGGTGTGTCGTCCAACTATCACACCGACCTCTTTCGGCCCCTGCTGGACAGAGTCGGGGATGTGGTGGGCCGGTCCTACGATGCTGCCTCGGAGGAAGGGACGAGCTACAGGGTCCTGGCAGACCATGCCCGAGCCGTGGCCTTCCTGCTCGCTGATGGAGTGTTTCCATCCAACGAGGGAAGGGGATACGTCCTGAGGAGAATCCTCCGGCGGGCTGTTCGCCATGCCTGGATCCTCGGTCGTCGGGAGCCGACGTTGGTGGAGGTCGTGGACAGGGTGGTCGAGGAAATGGGAGACGCCTTCCCGGAGCTCGGTGCACGGCGGGAACACCTGCTGAAAACCACTCGGGCAGAGGAGGAGCGCTTCCTGGCTACTATCGAAGGTGGCATGGCGCGGTTCCAGGAGCTGACCTCCACCCCTGGTGGGATGCCCGATGGAGCTTCAGGGGCCCGTGGACCCACCCCCGTGATCTCGGGGAAGGAAGCGTTCCGCCTCTACGACACCTTCGGATTCCCCGTGGACCTCACCAAGCTCATGGCGGAGGAGAAGGGGTTCGACGTGGACGTGGAAGGATTCCAGGAGGCTCTGGAGGCACAGCGCCAGCGGAGCCGGGCAGACCGTGCCCGAGCCGGACATGATCTGACCGACGACGAAACCCTGGAAGGGTGGGAGGTCCTCTCATCTGAGCCCCAAGAATTCGTCGGCTACCGGGCCCGGGAGGTGGAAACAGAAGTCCTCGCCTTGAGAGTCGAGTCCGAAACGGTCGGTCTCATCCTCTCTGAGAACCCCTTCTATCTGGAGGCAGGCGGTCAGGTGTCGGATGTCGGCGCCGTGAAGGGGGAAGGGTGGGCCGTGGAGATCGAGGAGGTTCGCCGGGTCGGAGAACACTCAGCTCTGTTCGGCCCCCTGGTGGAGGGGCAGATCCCCTCCCCGGTCTCCTCGCCGCTCAGGGCCCTGGCTCGGGTAACCGATCTCCCACGCCACGACACGGAACGAAACCATACGGCTACCCATCTCCTTCACGCGGCACTCCGGGAGGTTTTGGGGGAGCACGTGGTTCAGCGTGGGTCTCTGGTGGCACCGGATCGACTGCGCTTCGATTTCGCTCACACGGCACCCTTGACTGATGACGAAAGGGGCCGGGTTGAAACCATCGTGAACAGGGGAATCTGGTCCGACCACCCCGTACAGATCCAACACCTTCCCTACGCCGAGGCGATTTCCAGGGGGGCCATGGCCCTCTTTGGCGAGAAGTACGGGGATGAAGTCCGGGTCGTGGAGGTCCCGGGGGTCAGCCTCGAGCTTTGTGGGGGCACGCACTGTCGGCATACCGGTGAGATCGGGCTTTTCAAGATCGTAACGGAAACCGGTGTGGCGGCAGGGGTCCGTCGAATCGAAGCCGTGACCGGGCCAGGGGCTTTCCAGCACTTCCGGGAGGCGGAGGGTCGCCTGGAGGAGGTGGCAGCAGCGCTGAAAGCGAAGCCGGAGACAGTGGCCCGGAGAGTGGCCCAGCTTCTCGAGGAGAAGACCGAATTGGAGGCTCTCCTTGCCGACCTCCGAAAGGGAGAGGCAGGAGGTGGGGAAGAGGTGGTTTCCGCCGGTATGGTAGAGACTGCCGGGGGCTCCGTGGATTTCAAAGGAGTTCGCCTCCGGGCCAGGAGCCCAGAGGATGTCCGTGACTGGGGGGATGGCTACCGGGGTGGCGGCGTAAGGCGTGTGGCCGTCGTGGCGGCGGAGCTTCCCGGTGGGAAGCATACTCTCTTCGCCTTCGTTTCCGACGATCTGATCGCTCAGGGACTTCGGGCCGATGTGTTGATCCGTGAGGTAGCACAGCTGGTAGGCGGGAAGGGGGGAGGCCGGCCCCACATGGCCCAGGCCGGCGTGGGCGATCCCTCCGCCTTGGACGAAGCCCTCGATGGCGGTCCGGCGATTCTCCAAAAGCTCATGGGTGAAGACAGGTAAAGCCTTGGAAATAATAGATAAAGGTTTAGATGTCTGATAAATCACTTCAGGAATGGCTGCGGGAGCGCGAACCTGAGATCCCGGCTCGTTTTCTCCCGCATCTCCTGGGGGGGGGCTCCTGCCAGGCGGGGGCAG
>JASFVN010000200.1:0-8273 GCA_050049805.1 Gemmatimonadota bacterium | reverse complement strand
TCCGGGTCACCGACTGACCCCACATAAACTGCCCCGTCGCTCCCTATCGCGGGGGAAGACCACACCCCTTCGCCAGTAAGAAACTCCCATTTCCCTGTTCCGTCGGGATTGATGGCGTTGAGCTTGGAATCAAAAGATCCGATGTAAATCGTCCCGTCCGCTGCGATGGCGGGAGAGGAGCCTACGGGACCTCCTGTCAAAAACTCCCACTTCGTCGTCCCGTCCGGATTGACGGCGTAAACGCTCTGGTTCCAAGAACCGATGTAGACGGTTCCATCCGTTCCGACCGCAGGGGAAGATCCGAGGAGGCCGACCTCTCCCTTCGCATAATCCCACTTCTTTGTGCCGTCGGGGTTGATGGCGTAGAGCTTGGAGTCAGAAGACCCGACGTATATGGTCCCGTCCGCCCCGATGGCGGGAGAGGAACCCACGGGTCCTCCTGTCAGAAACTCCCACTTCTTCGTGCCGTCGGGGTTGATGGCGTAAAGCTTGCCATCATATGACCCGACGTAAACGGTTCCATCCACTCCGACAGCGGGGGAGGAAAACACCCCATCCCCCGTTTCATATTCCCATTCGATGGCAACCTTGATGGAGACGGTCACGTCGACTGAGGCTTGCATGCCCTCAGCACTGGCAGTGATCACAGCATTCCCATCAGACACAGGCGACACTCGGCCAACCCGTTCCCCGACCGACTCCACTTGGACTACAGAGGGATCAGAGGAAGCCCATGCGAAAGTGAGCCCGACCATTCCTCTGCCGTTTGAGTCCCACGCTTGGGCAAAGATGAATCGCTCCGTATCCAGAGCGTTCAAGGTAATGGAGGCGTGTTCGACACTGACCCCGACAAGCACCTGATCCACCGTCACGACACAGGACCCAGCCTTCCCGTCCACGGTTGCCGTGATCGTGGAGGAACCGTTCGAGACGGACGTGACCACTCCATTCGTCCAGTTGACGAAAGCCACGTTTGCATTGCTGGACGCCCACGTGAATTCCTTCCCTGAGATTACGTTTCCCTCGGCATCCCTAGCGACGGCGGTCAGTTGGTGGGAAAGGTCCAGAGCCGTGAACGTGTGAGTGGAGGGATTGATCTCCACCGTAGCCACTTGAACCGGTGAAGTCGGTCCAGTTCCCCCGGTTCCACCGCCATCCCCACATCCGAGGAGCACAAGACTCCCGAACACGATGGCAGAGGCGAAACGCGGACTGGATGGGGACTGCCAGGGAGGGACGGCTATGGGAGCCCGCAGGAGTCTTTCAAACATGGCCACCTCCTCTGAGAGCATCGTTGGCGGCCGGACCCAATGAAAAGCACAAACACGCGGCAAGCCGGTTGGCCGCCACGGAGAATTCAAAAGGACTTCGCGATCAGCTAGGTAATGAGGTTAAAGATTGTGTGTGAAGAGTCGAAACGCAAGCAAACCGTTGTTTGCGGAATCCGTCCCATCGAACCATGTAAACGCCCCCTGCCCCGTGGCATCATGGGGCACAAAAAAGGCCACCCTCGAAGATGAACCACCCCGGATTTAGGGGAGACTGTCTTGCTTGAGTCTTTGAGTCGCTGATTCTGGGCCAATCCAGAGATGGTTTGGGCCGGTACATCCCGGCATGTTCTGAAGGCAACTACGGCAGATCGTGCGTCCTGCCCGTGAAAGTACGGCAAAACGCCGGGATTTGGCCTATCCAGTAGGGGCCTGATAAGCCAGCGGTAGTGGACCCGGACGACTCATGGGAAACGTCACAAGAAGCATCCCTGGGGGCCGATTAACGACAAGGCGTTTCAGCTGAGGGCATTTGACACTTGGCGGACAGAGGTGAAGTGTTCAAGTGCTTATGCAGCCGTTCTTTACGCAGGATCTGAGTAGCGCACGGATTCGGTTCCTTTTCCGTGCAGCTCGTTTCGGGCGCCCCCGCTGATCCACCCTGCCAGGGGCCCGCCCCAGGCCGAGATCGCCATGGGACCCTTGGGGCCCGACGGTGGGACACACTACGAGGCCGCCCAGGAATCCTTCCCCGACGACCTCGACCAGACTCCCGAGTTCGATCCCACCGAGCCCGAGTCCGTGCCTGAAGACAACTTCGATCAGAGCGGCGGTGCCTGACCCCTGAGGCCTGTCGGCCCCACCGGAGGTGCGCCCCGAACACCAGCCCCCCTGTCTGCCGCAGCCACGATTCTCCTCCTCATACCGTTCTTGCCTCCTCCCTCCCCCCTCGCCCACATTCTTCCAAGAGCCTCAGTAGGAGCTTCAGTGGCTCGTAGGGTCCTTAAATTTCCTACCTTCGATCATCGCCTTCCGCCGGGCCGCGCTTGGACTCATCCCGACACGGATGTTCTTGGCCGTCTCCAGCTCGAGGTGGTGACGAAGCTCCTCGGTGAGCTCCCGCTCCACGGTCCGGGGTCGCAGGAGCCCTCGAAGCCAGAGGCGGAATCGATGCGGAATCATCACCCGACCAACCTTCCTCCGCTCAGCAGCAGCTTCATGGACTCGCTCCCCCTTCGATCCGTCCGGATGCTCCGTCTACTCCACCCTCAGCGCCTCCAGAGGATCGACACCGCTCGCCCGGCGGGCCGGGAAGAAGGCCGCCAGGACCGCCACACACAAGATGACACCGGCCACCACCACGAAGGTGACGGGATCGGTGGGGCTCACCTCATGGAGGAACCCGGTCAGGACCCGGCCCCCGGCCAGCGCCCCGGCCAGACCCAGGACCAGACCCACCGCCGTGAGCCCTAGGCCCTGTTTCAGGACCATCCCCAGGACCTGCCCTTCCTCGGCTCCCAGGGCCCGTCGGATCCCGATCTCCCCGGCCCGGAGGGCCACGCCGTACGAGATGACCCCGTAGATCCCGATGGCGCCCAGGATCAACGCCACCCCGGCGAACACGCCGAAAAGGGTCAGGATGAAGCGGGGCCGGGCCAGGGTACCCTGCTGGAGATCCTCCATGGTGAAGGTACTGGCGATGGCCTGGCCGGGATCCAGGCTCCGGACCACGCTCCGGATACCCTCCACCACGCCCCGGGGCTCGCCCGCCGTCTTCACCACGAGGTACCGGGAGCGGGCCGCGAAGTTGGGAACCTGGTTGGCCGGGTTATAAGTGGTGGGGAATTGAATCCCGGGCCCATCGTAGGTCACGGAGCCTACCACCCCCACCACTTCGATCCAGGTCGGATTCGCAACACCGTATCTGATGCGCTTTCCGACGGGGTCTTCTCCCGGCCAGTAACGGGCCGCGGCCGCCTCGTCCACCACCACCACCGGAGCCCCTTCCCACCGGTCCTCGTCCTCCGTGAACAGGCGTCCCCTGACCAGGGGAATCCGCATGAGCTCGAACAGCTCGCTTCCCGCACCAATATGGGATCCGACGCAGCAGAGGGGGCCTGTGGCCGCGGCCGGCCGTCCCTCGATATGGAAGCGCCCTTCCTGATCGTGCCAGGCCAGGGGTGGTCGGGACGTGTAGGAGGCCTCGACCACGCCCGAAAGGTCCCTGACGCCCTCGGCCAACTGCCGGTAGAACTCCCTCGACGCCTCCGGCGAATACTGTGCCCCAGGGAGGGAGAAGCGTGCGAACAGGAGGTTCTCCGTGTTGAACCCCGGGTCCTCGACCAGGAGGTTCTGGAAGCTCCTCACCATGAGGCCGGCCCCGATGACGAGGAGGACGCTCAGGGCCACCTCTGCCACGACGATGCCCCTCCTGAATCGCATCTGCCGCGATCCGGTCGTGGTTCGTGTCCCCGCATCCCTGAGGGCTTCTCCCGGATCGGAGCGGGCCTCCTGGAGAGCGGGCAGAAGACCGAAGAGTAGGGTGGTGAGAAGGACGGCCCCGGCCGTGAACGCCAGAACCCGGCCGTCCATCCCGATGCCGTCCAGGCGAGGAAGATTTCCCGGCTCCAGGGCCAGGAGGGCCTGAACCCCCACCCAGGCCAGAAGAAGCCCCACCACGCCACCGGCCAGGGCGAGAACGAAGCTCTCGGTCAGAAGATCCTGGACGATCCGCTTTCCTTCGGCCCCCAGGGCCGCCCGGACGGCCACCTCCCGTCGCCGACCTTCCCCGCGAGCCAGGAGGAGGCTCGCCACGTTGGCGCAGGCGATAAGGAGGACGAAGCCCACCGCTCCGAGAAGGAGCAAAAGGGTCGTCTTGGCATCCCCTACTTCGTGATCCAGGAGGGGCTTCATGAAGAGGCCGTGGCCCACGTGGTGGTCGGGGTAGATGACGGCCCACTGCTCCATCATGGCTTTCACCTCGGCGTCGGCCTCCTCGAAGGGGACCCCCTGGGCCAGACGGCCGATCATCGTGAACCAATGGCTTCCCCGGTCCGTCCGTGCCGGATCCAGAGCCAGGGGCGCCCAGAGCTGGATGCCGGGTCCCGGGTGGGAAAACCCCGGGGGCATGACGCCGACGATCTCCGAGGGGACAGGATCTTCCTGGATCTCCACCCCGAGGTCGATGAGCGTGCCGACGACAGTGGAGTCCCCCCCGAAACGCCGTTGCCAGAGGTCATAGGAGAGGACCGTGACAGCGGCGGGTTCGGCCCCTCCGTCGGCTTCGATGAGCGTCCGCCCCAGGAGGGGGGGGGTCCTGAGGACCGTGAACATGCTCGGCGACACCCACCCGGCCCTCACCACCTCCGGGTCCCCCTGCCCCGCCGTGAGCGTCACCGACTCGGTGGATACGGCGGCCACCTCCTCCATGCTCTGGTTGGCATTCTTGTAGTCGAAGTACTCCGGCGAGCCCACGGCATACTCGGGGAAGTCGTAACCGCTCTCCGGAAGGAAGTAGGTGTTCATGTAGACGAGGTTCTCGGGCTCGTCGTAGGGGAGGGGCTCCAGGAGCACCCCGCTCACCACGCTGAAAATGGCCGTGGTGGCCCCGATCCCCAGGGCCAGAGTGAGAACGGTCAACGTCGAAAATCCCGGGGACTGCTTCAGCCGCCGCAGGGCCATCCGAAGGTCTGTCATGATGTTCTCCGCGGAGCGGGTGCTCCGGGCCTCTCTCGTCTGTTCCTTGAACCGCTCCACACCGCCGAAGTCCAGGAGGGCCTTTCGCCGGGCCTCTCTGAGGCTCATCCCCGCCCGAACATTCTTCTCGATCTCAAGCTCCAGGTGGTGGTTGAGCTCCTCCACCAACTCCCTCTCCGTCTCCTCTCGGCACAGGAGGGCGCGCAGCCATAGGCGGATGCGGTGGGGGATCACGATCAACTCTCTTCCAGCCGATCCGGGTGATGGCCATGGAACTCCATCAGCTCCACGGGCGCCCCGTCATAGACGATGAAGCACACCCGCACTCCCTCCGACGGGGAGTTGGGCTGGATCAGCACTTCGTGGCCCTCCATGGCCACCTCCAGGTTATCCACCTGGAAGGCCAGGTGGGGACGTGCCCTCACCAGCTCGGGGAGGGGGGAGTCGACCTCGAAACGGACCCACTCGATGCCAAAGGGATTGGAATCGAAGGGGACCACGTGCGTCCCGAATTCGGGAAGGAAGACCTCCCCCTCCCGAGGCCGGTCCGTGGGGACACCCAGGTGATGGTAGCGCATGGCCGACGGTCCTCAATTCGTCTCCAGGATCAGCTCCACCGCGTCGCTGAAGCGGCGCCACTGATCCCGCTCGGTGGCGAGCTGGGCCTCGCCCTTCGTGGTAAGGCTGTAGAACTTGGCCCGGCGGTTGTTCTCCGACGTGCCCCACTCGGCTCTGATCCATCCCCGATGCTCCAGCCGGTGCAACGCAGGATAGAGCGATCCCTGGTTCACGCTGAGGACATCCCCGGATATCTGCTGGATGCGCTGACTGACACCCCACCCATGGTGGGGGCCCAGGGCCAGCGTCTTCAGGATGAGGAGGTCCAGGGTGCCCTGAAGGAGGTCGGCTTGGCGGTCGGTCACGGTGGTCCTCGCTGTTGGCTTGCGTCTTTCTCCTAGACGTTCTACAAGAACAATAAGTTTCTTTTTGTCGGATGTCTAGGAGAGGGAGCCATGGGTTCTTCCGGGACGTTCTGGGCCCTGCTGGGCCTCGATGACGGCCTGGGGCGGGCTCCAACGTCGGCTTACTGGAATCCGATCCCAGTTCTCCCTGTCCAGGACCCTGCTCCACTGCCAGTAGACATGACGTCCACCGTAGGACGCGGGCACCAGGTCGACGGCCAGGCCGAAGCCGTAAAGGGACCTCGTTCGCGACTTGGCGATATCCCACACGACGGTGGAGGCGCCTCACCGGGGAGGAGGATTCCCCTGCCCTGCTCTTCCACGGCGGAGATGATTCCTTCACGTACCGAGGATGGATCAAGGCCCTTCGGCTCGAGCTCACCACCGATGCCGCCGGGTTACCCGTCCTCCGTCTGGGGATCCGTCCCCCGGAGGGGCGGAGGGGCCGGGGATCCGGGGAGGAGACGCTGGCGGGGCTGGCGCCCGTCTTGAAGCAGCTGGACTTGCTGGGGTCAGGGGGCGAGATGCCGGTGTGCGTGGTCCTGGACGAGTTCCAGCGCGTGGTGGCGCTGGGGTCGCCTCGGGCCGCCTGGGAACTGCGGGACCTGATGCAGGGCCACCACCACGTCTCCTACGTCTGTGCGGGATCGGAGGAGGGGGTCATCGAGGATCTCACAGCGGGAGACGGACCCTTCCACGGGGCCTTTGAGCGCCTGTACTTGGCGGAGATGCCCCGGGACCACTTCGCCCTTTGGATCGAGGATCGGATGCGCTCCGGGGGGCTGAAGAACACCGCCGGCGTGGGCCGGACCGTCATCGACCGGGCGGGGCCCCGAACGGAGGATGTTCTCAAGCTCGCCCGACAGGTCTGGTTCCTGGGGATGGCCCGGGGCCGCGAGGAGAGGCCTCCTGGCCCGCGCTGGCACCGCAGTCATGTGTGAAGATCCCTTCTTCGGGGCCTGGGTCCGGAAGGAGCTGCCCCCGGGGGTATAGCCGCCGAAGGGGAATTGACACTTCAAAATATCATGATAGTTTGCGGCATATGTTCGAACGTGCGCTTCCTCTGCCTCCCCCAGGAATAGAGAGCTTCTTTCTCTGGGGACCGCGCCAGAGCGGCAAAACGACCCTCCTCCGGGAGAACTATCCGGATGTGCCCTGGATCGACCTCCTCAAGTCGGAGGAGTACCGCCGGTACCTGGCTCATCCCGAGTATTTGCGGCAAGAGCTCGAGGCTGCGGGGACTTCGTCCGAGACGCAGGTCGTCATCGACGAGGTCCAGAAAGTCCCGGCGCTGCTCGACGAAGTCCATTGGCTCATCGAAAACAGGGGGCTCAGGTTCGCACTCTGCGGCTCCAGCGCTCGCACGGTGAGACGCGGGGCTGCGAACCTCCTGGGCGGGCGAGCTTTCCGGTACGAGTTGCACGGATTGTGTGCCGTGGAATTGGATTCCGACTTCCACCTGGATCGAATCCTGAATCACGGCTATCTCCCTCCCATGTACCAGGCGGCGGATCCAGGGCATATGCTGGAGGCCTACGTGGCCGACTACTTGAAGGAGGAGGTGGCCGCGGAAGGGCTGGTCCGTAACCTGCCCGTGTTTTCGGAGTTCCTCGACATTGCGGCGCTCTCCGACGGAGAGTTGGTCAACTTCTCGAACATCGCACGGGAATGTGGGGTGTCGAGCCACACGGCGAAGAGCTACTTCGGGATCCTGGAAGACACCCTGCTCGGGCGCTGGCTCCCCGCCTACCGGAAACGGCCGAAGCGACGCGTGATCCAGGCACCCAAGTTCTACTTTGCCGACGTGGGGACGGTGAACCGACTGGCCCGCAGGGGAGAGCTCCTCGCCGGCTCCGAGCTCTACGGAAAGGCGTTCGAGAACTGGGTGTGCCACGAACTCACGGCCTTCATCAGCTACCGCCAGGTTGACGCGGATCTCACCTATTGGCGCCTGGCGAGCGGCATCGAGGTCGACTTCGTGGTCGGCGACATGCGCTTGGCCGTGGAGGCCAAGTCGCGCTCGAACATCAGCTCGCACCACCTGAAGGGCCTCCGGAGCCTCGCGGAGGATCACCCGGAGGTGGGACGGCGGATCGTCGTGTGCCGGGAGTCGAAGGCCCGGAAGACCGATGACGGGATCGAGATCCTTCCGGTGGAGACGTTCATCCGGAGGCTCTGGAACCACGATCTCGTATGAGGGGAAGCGGGATCTGGTCTTTTGCAGGAATAGTTTTTCCAAGCACTCTATGGGCCCCTGAGGCCGCTGGTCACAGCCCGAGCCCAGTCACGACCACGCTTCGCGCGGTGCCCGCGACTCCCCTCAGAGCTGGGAAGCCTGACCCCCCCT
>JASFVN010000149.1:0-9993 GCA_050049805.1 Gemmatimonadota bacterium | reverse complement strand
GCAGGACATGATTGAGGTGACCGAGTGCTCCGGGGGCTCGATGCGTCAGGGGATCAGTTCGACGACACTTTTCTCCCCACTGGGTAGGAGATCGGGAACCCCTTTGTCGAAGGTGGAAAGGCGCCCGCCGTTTCGGATGGCCAGGGTCAGCAGGTGGGCATCCGTGATCTGGCGATAGCCCACCACACTGTCGAAGGCGATCCCCTTCGGGTCGGCTGGGGAGACATCATCGGTCCAGAAGGTATGTCCGGGAAGGCTTCGGATCTCCCTCAAGAGGGCCATGGCCTCTCGAGGTGTCCGGGCGTCTGGGATGACCCGTGTATTGCTGGATACCCTGACAAACCCGGTCTCAGTCACCGGGCAGCTCGCCCATCCATCTTCCGACACGTTCCGAAACCACCGGATCGCTCGGGCATGATGGATGTGGTTGGGCCACGCCAGAGCCACCAGGACGTTGACATCCAGGAGCCTGGTCAGAGGTCCTCCTGGGCGGCTTCCACCATCTCGGGAGTGATGGGTGGGGCGTCCTTCCGAACTTTGAAGACCGGGAAGTCCCCTGAATAGGACGGATCCTCCTGAGCCCTCAAAGCCTTCCTGACGAGAGCCGACACAATGGCTCCGAGACTCTTCCCCTGCTCTCGGGCCAGGCTACGAACCGCTCGCAATACATCCTCGTCCAGGTTGATGGTGGTTCTCATAGTATCATCGTAGCATCATCGCATCACGATGTCCATGATAAAGACCCCGGCTCCTCAGACGTGATCTGCGGGGTCCTCGTCCAGGTCGATGATCTCCATCCATGGGAAGCGGCTGAAGTCCCGGTCCCTGGTCACCAGGCGGCTCACCCCCTGTTCGCGGCAAACGGCAGCGATCTGTGCGTCGAACGCGAGGTTCCCTGTAGCTCGGCCGATCTCCACTGCATGAGCAAGGTGCTCCGGATAGCTTCGCCCGGGACTCAGGAGACGGAGTCCCGGAGAGGCCCTCAAGGCATTCAAGGCACCCAAAGCCTCCGGAAGGGGAGAGGGAGGATCGAAGACCCGCGGATGGGTGACGACTCGGAGGAACTCGCCCAGCGAGAAGACCGTGAGACCCCAGGGAACACCCCTCGGCGCCAGGTGCTGGAGCCATTTCAGGGCTTGGGAGTGCTCGGAAAACTCTTCCCTGTGGGCGTACACCAGGACATTAGTGTCCAGGGCGATCACCGCCGGCCCTCCATGGTGTCGAAGAGGGAGTCCCGGTCGGCAATATCGACGCCTGGCTGAACCCTACCGCGGACCGTCACCCAGGAGAAGTCTTCGTTCTCGTGGGAACGGGGGCGGAATAGCATCTCCCTCAGGGCCTCCTCGACAAGGTTGGTCATGGTCCTGCCGGTCTCGGCGGCACGCTGTTTGAGCGTCCGCATGAGGTCGTCGTCGAGGTTGAGCGTAGTTTTCATACAGAAAAACATATAATAAAACCATATTTCTGTATAGAGTGATTTCGGGTGGCCGCAGACGGTGGGCCCTCCGGACCGATGGTCATCGTCCCTCCTGGGCAAAGGAATGGCGGCCTGGGCTCTGGATCCCAAGACGGTGTGATGACGAGGGTTCAGCGGACCAGTGCCGCGAAGATGTAGTCCTGGATCATGCTGTTTACGCTCAGCGGCCTGACCTGGTAGTAGCCGCCGGCCGTGAACACGACCACCAGGTCCAGCTCGGGAACCACAAAGATGTCCTGGCCTCCCCATCCCGCCGCCCGGAAGTAGTCCACAGAGGCACCCTCGAACTGATACCGGCCCAGCCACCAGTTGTACCCGTACCCGTAGAGCGTGGTGTAGTCGCCGACGAGAGGGATGGCCATTTCCACCGATTCCTCCACCCAGGATTCCGAGATCACCCTGAGCCCATTCCACATCCCGCCGTCCAGATACAACTGGCCAAACTTTGCCATGTCCCGGGGACGGATGGAGATTCCGCCGGAGGCGAAGGCGAGATGGGATCCCGTACCGATGGTGGCCCAGGCATAGTCGTCGATGCCAATGGGTTCGAAGAGGTTTTCTTCGGCGTAGTCCATCAAGTTGGCGGAGGACGCTGCCGTCTTCACGACCTCGCCCATGAGATTTGTGTCACCGCTGTTGTAGTGGAAAACCTCCCCTGGGGTGGTCACTACAGGGCGGGCCAGGAGATGCCGGATGGGGTCGGAGCTGGAGAACATCTGGTAGTGGGAATCCCGGGGGTCGTCGAAGCCGTAAACGTGCTCGTTCCACTCGAAGCCCGAGGAGAAAGAGAGTAGGTGGCGAAGAGTGATGCTTCCGTTTTCCTCGGTCTTCAGGTCTTGATGCTCCGGGAAGTGGTCGAAGAGCAACTCGTCAACGCTCCCGACCAACCCTTGGTCGAGAGCGATTCCGGCCAGGGCCGAAGTGATGCTTTTTGAAACCGAGGCTACATAGTGGAGATCATCTCGGTTGAAGTCCTTCCGCAAAGTGGTGAGATCCTCCGGCCTGAGATCGACGCCGTTCCAGTACTCCTCCAGCACGAGCCTTCCGTTCCTTGCGATGAGAAGGCTGTGGATCCGGTGGTCGTCGGTTTGGTCGATGAGGTGAAGGAGGTCCTTCAATGGACCCGCGTCCATTCCAACGGAGCTCAGGGACGCGGTCTGCCATCCGTCGCCGACCTCAGGAGGCCTTTGGACGTCCCGGCCCGGTCCGGTGGGGGAGTCACAGGCGAGAGGGAGCGCAAGGGCCAAAGCCAGGGCGAGGGCTCCGGCAAAGGAAGGGATGGAGGCCGAAGTAAGCCCCCGGAGCAGGAGGAAAGGCGGTTGCCTCTCGAGCGCTGGGATCACGGTGCCCCCTTGCCGTGGCGAACCAACGACCTCTGGGGAGAAGGGCCAGGGATCTAAGAGAGGATACGCCAGAGCGTAGGGAATCTGACAGGAGGGGGGCTGGCAGCAGCGGATCTGGTGTGGATCAAACAGGTGGTGACCCAATACCTTGCCGGGTACTTAGGCGCAGGCACATCTTGGATTCCGGTGGCTGGGCCGTGTGTGATCGGGGGGGTTCCTCTCACCAGGGCCAGGCATGGCGCAAAAACTGTCGGCTCTCCTGGCTGAACTGAAGCGGCGGAAGGTCTACCGCGTCGCGGGGGTCTACATAGCCGTCGGAGCCGGGGTAATCGGCCTGGCCGATGCGGCCCTCCCAGCCGAAGTTTGGGACCAACTTCAACTTCCCGTTTCCATCGCCATTTTGCTGGGCTTCCCCGTCGCCCTGGTGTTGGCCTGGGCGTACGAGGTGAGGCCGGAGACGGGGGGCGAGGTGCTGGAAACCCGCTCCTCCGCGAAAAAGAGTCCAGGAGACGTTTCAGCTGAAACGTCTGGGGGCAGCCTTGACCCAAAGGCAGTGCTTGGAGAAGACGTTCGGCCGACAATAGCGGTTCTCCCCTTCGACGATTTTAGCCCCAATCCGGACGACGCCTATTTCGCCGGCGGCATCCACGAGGAGATCCTCACGCAGCTCCAGAAGGTTGGGGGCCTTGCTGTCAGGGCCCGTACGTCGGTTCTGCGTTACCGCAAGGACCCGAAACCCGTGCCGGAGATCGCCAGAGAGCTGGGTGTCCAGTACATCTTGGAGGGAAGCGCCCGGAAAGCGGGTGACCAAGTGCGGCTGACGGCTCAGCTCATGGATGCTGTGAAGGACGAGCATATCTGGGCCGAAAACTTCGATCGGCCCCTCACCATTCAGTCCCTCATCGCGGTCCAGGCCGAGATCGCCCAGCAGGTGACGGTGGAGCTGAAGGGTGCCCTCTCTCCATCTGAAGAGGCCACTCCTCCTGACCGACCGACCGATAACCTGGAGGCTTACGAGGAGTACCTCCGAGGCAAGCATCTGGCTCAGCGATATACGAAAGGAGGCTTTGAAGGAGGAATAGAGCATTTCAGCCGGGCCACCGAGCTGGACGGGGGTTTCGCCGAGGCTAATGTCGGGTTGGGGTACTGCTACAAGGAAATGGCTGAACTTTCCTACATGGATCCTGAGGAGGGCCGGAGGGCTGCCCAGGCCGCAGTGACCAGAGCCCTCGAGTTGGACCCGGACAATGGGGAAGCCATAGCCCTTCTGGCCTCCATGCAGTTCGCATTCGAAACAGACAGGTCCAGGCCGGAGCCCCTCTTTCAAAAGGCTTTGAGATTGAGCCCGGACGCTGCCGAGGTCTCAATGCTCTACGGAGGCTATCTCATGTTCCTGGGGCGTGGGGAAGAGAGCATCGAGGTTCTTCGGAGGGCGGTTGAGCTGGATCCTCTGAAACCCATGCCGAACACCTGGTTGGCCTGCGCCTATTTCTATTCTCATCGAAACCGGGAGTCCATCCGGGCCCATGAGCGGTTGCTGGAGCTGGAGCCTAACTGGCCCTGGTCCCACATGTATCTGTCCCACAATTACTCGGCCATCGGCGATCACGAAAAGGCTGTCGAGTTCGCCAACCGGGTCGAAGAAGTGGGCCGATCCATGGGAGATGATTACCTGGTTACCTATGTCGGCGGCACGTACGCCTGGGCAGGTATGGAAGAAAAGGCCCGGACGATTTTGGGGAATGCGATCCAATTGTACGAGAAGGGGTCCATAGACGCGGTTTCGGTTGCGGTCATCTTGGCCCAGCTGGGGGAAAAGGAAGAGGCGTTCAAGTGGCTGGACCGGGGTGTGGAGGACCGCACAGGACTCACCAACTACCTGAAAATCTACGGTGGAACGTTTATGAGAGACCTCGAGGCAGATCCTCGGTTCAACGAGATCTTGCAGCGAGTGGGCTTTCCAGCTTAGTCCTGCGGATGCGTTCATCCCGGGGCCTCCTTCGAAGGGAGCTAAACGGGTGGCATCGAAGCTCGCCCACTTCATTGCCGAGCTGAAACGCCGGAAGGTCTTCCGCGTCGCCGTCCTTTATGGCGTAGTCGGGATTGGCGTTATCGAGGGGGCCCAGCTCCTCTTCGATGCCTTCGGGATTGCCCGCGTGGCCTGGCAGCTCGTGGTGTTCCTCATCGTGTTGGGCTTCCCCGTCGCTCTGGTGTTGGCCTGGGCGTATGAGGTGAGGCCGGAAAGGGCTGGTGAATCCTCCCAGGGTGCGACCGGACCTGATCCGGCGTCTCCAGACGCCGCTGGGGCCGAGTCGGCCCTACGAGATGGGGCGGGTGTCGGGATTCCGGCCCTGCACACTTCCGCCCAGGACCGGAAGTCCATTGCCGTGCTCCCCTTCGCGAACCGTAGCGGCCTCGCCGAGGACCTCCACTTCACCGACGGCATTCACGACCAGATCATCTCCCAGCTCCACAAAGTCGGGAGCCTCAGCGTCCGGGGACGGACCTCGGTGGAGGTGTACAGGGAAAGCCCCAAGAACCTCAAGGTCATCGGCCAGGAGCTGAATGCCCGATACCTCATGGAAGGGGGGGTGCAAAGAGCCGGGGAGCGAGTGCGGATCATCGTCCAACTCATCGATGCCCTGAGGGATGAGCACCTCTGGGCCGAAGAGTACGATCGCACCCTCACGACAGAGAACCTCTTCGATGTTCAGAGCGAGATTGCTCTGGGCGTGGTGTCCGAATTGGAAGCGGCCCTGACCCCATCGGAGAAGGCTCGCATCGAGGCGAAACCCACGGAGAAGATGGATGCCCTCGAAGCCTACCTCCGGGGCCGCCAGCAGATGTCGCGGCAAACGACGGAAGGTATACTCCGGGCCGTCCAGGAGTTCGAAAAGGCTATCGCCGCCGATCCCCACTACGCTCAGGGTCACGCCGCCCTGGCCAATGCGTACCTTCGAAGCGCGAACCTTCACGAGGCGTTGACGCCCTCTGAATCCCAGGCCCATCTCACCCTGGCCAAGGAATCGGCTGAGAGGGCCCTGGAGTTGGACGCAACGGTCTCCGAAGCCCACGTAGTTCTGGCCATTCGGGCCCTCCAATGGTATTGGGAGTGGGAGGGAGCTCGGGACGGTCTCCTCCGAGCCATGAAGCTGAATCCCAGCGACGCTCTTGCTCACGCTTATTACGCCATTTATCTGGCCTACCGTGAAAGGCGCTTCGAGGAGGCCCAGGAGATTGCTCGAGCCGCCAGGGAGTTGGACCCCTTCGATCCTTTCATCGCCAGCTACTGGATCTGGACTCTGTGGGCCGGAGAGGCCTACGGACGGGCCCTTGAAGAGGCCCGGAAGGTAGCCGATCTCTGGCCGGAGAAGCCCTTTCCGCACTATTGGATGGGAATCGGCCTCCTCTGGACCGGGGCCACCTCCGAGGCCATCGGGCAGTTCGAATCCGCCATTCGGTCGGGGGGTCGCATGACCTTCTTCGTCAGCCTCCTGGGTGGAGCCCATGCCCTGGCCGGCCATGGGGAGGAGGCAAGGAAGCTCCTGGCGGAACTGGAGGAACGAGCAAAGGCCGGCGCCTCGGTCGGTCGATGGATCGCGTCCATTCATGCCGCTTTGGGCGAGGGGGACGAGGCCATTCGGTGGCTGAACCGAGCGGTGGACGAACGCGATCCCGCCGTCTTCCACGTCATGACGGATCGGTTCTTCGAGGGGTACTGGGAGGATCCTCGGTTTGTCGATGTGATGAGGCGGATCGGACTCGATCCGAAAAAAAGCGCGGTCGGGACGGAGGGTGGTCCTGGAAGCTGTCTCGAACCCTAGCGGAGTTGGCTTGTGAGTGATCCTGTCTTCTTTCGAGATATGAAAGAACGGAAGATCGTTCAGTGGGCCCTGGCGTACCTGGCGGGGGCATGGGTTCTGGTCGAGTTCACGAGCCTCCTGGTTGCCCAATTTCACTGGCCGGAGGCAGTGGGCCAGGTTGTCACAATCCTTGCCCTTTTCGGTTTCTTCGTGGTCCTGGTAATCGCATGGTATCACGGAGAAAAGGGGAGGCAGTGGGTCAGCGGACCCGAGCTCCTGATCATCGCCCTTCTCCTCCTGATCTGCGGTGGCGTTCTCTCCATGCTGGCGGGCCGACCTTCCGGGGAGCGGTCCCTGCCCGCGACGGCTCCGGGAGACGAAAGACCCGGCGTGGCTGTTCTTCCCTGTCAGAACATCAGCCCCAATTCCGCCGATGCCCACCTGGCTGGCGGCATTCACGACGAGATCCTTCTGAAGCTGTCGAAGATCGCTTCTCTTCGGCCCATCGGCCGGCAGTCGGTGGAATACTATCGGGACAACCCCAAACCTTTGCCCGAAATGGCGGCGGAGCTCGGAGTCGCCTACTTGGCGGAGTGCAGGGTCCGGAAGTCGGGGGACCGCATCAGGGTCACGTTTCAGCTCATGGAGGGCGGCACCGGAAACCTGGTCTGGGCCGAGGATTACGACCGGGACTACACCGCCGAGAACCTGTTCGAGATGGAGGGGGACATTGCCCGGCAGGTAGCTACTGGGATGCAGGCCATGGTCTTGCCCGAAGAAAGGGCCCGAATCGAATCCAGACCCACCGAGAGCCTCCAAGCCTATGACCTCTACCTCCTCGGGCGGTCGTATTGGAATCAATTCAGCGAGGCCGGATTCCAGCGGGCCATCGAGCTGTTCCACCAGGCCATCGACCTGGATCCTCGGTTCGCCCGGGCCCACGCTGGGATCGCGGATTCCTATGCGCTCCTTACCCAAGGTTGGGGAAGGCCTCCTGTGGAGGTGTTTCCGGAGGTCAGAACGGCGGCGGAGAGAGCCCTCGACCTGGACCCGAGCCTCGCCGAAGCCCATGCCTCCCTGGGGGCGGTCAGACTTTTCTATGACTGGGATATGCCCGGCGCCATGGCCTCCTTGGAGCGGGCCATCGAGCTGGACCCGAACTACACCAATGCCCACCATTGGCTGGCCATCTGCCACATGGCCAGGGCGCAGCATGCGGATGCTCTGGAGGAAGCTCGCCGAGCCCTCGCCCTCGATCCCCTGTCGGCCTACATCAACATGAACATGGGGTACTTTCTCTACGTGGCCGGGGACTATGAGGAGGCAGAAGCCCACTATCTCGAGGCTCTGAGGCTATTCCCCGAGCATCCCCTCATTCATGCCTTCCTGGGGCTTGCCCGGATCCGGCTCGAGAAGATGGATCAGGCCATCGCCGATTTGGAGAGAGCCGTGGAGCTTGCGCAGGACGATACGCTGATTCCGCTTCCCTTCCTCGGATATGTCTACGGGCTGGCGGGTAGGGAAGCCGATGCGAGACAAACCCTCCAGAGATTACACGATTTGGACCGGGACCGGTTCGTGAATCCGGACTACTTTTCCGTCGTTCACCTGGGGTTGGGGGAGCTGGATCAGGCCATGGAGTGGCTGTACCGAGCCCGCCGGGCGCGGACCGATTGGGCCTTTTGGTTCCCAGTGGATCCGGTAGCATACCCGCTCCACTCGGATCCCAGGTTCGTGGAGCTGGTTCGAGAAGTCGGGCTGGGTGAGGTCCTTCGATAGGAGGTCGGGTGGCGCCACAGCTGACGTTGTTTTTGAAGGAGCTGAAACGGCGGAAGGTCGGTCGCGTCGCGCTTCTTTACGCCGTGGTCGGGATCGGCGTCATCGAAGGCGCACAGCTTCTTTTCGATGCCTTCGAGATTTCCCGGGTGGTTTGGCAATTGGTGGCCTTCGTCGTTGTGCTGGGTTTTCCAATTGCACTGGTCCTCGCCTGGGCGTACGAGGTAAGGCCGGAAGAGCGGAGGTCCGGTGGCGGCTCGGCGGATGGGGCGAACCCGGATCGAATGGGCGAGACTGGCGAAAGGCGCGCAGCAAACTCCGAGGGGCCGAGTCAACGTGCTTCCGCTGAAACGCATTTTCGGGCAGGAGACCTCGAGTTTGGGACACCGAAAGGCCGGCGCCCGTCTATCGCCGCCCTCCCCTTCGACGACTTCAGCCCCAACCCCGAGGACGCCTATTTCGCCAACGGCATGCACGAGGAGGTCCTGACCCAGCTCCAGAAGATCGGTGGGCTCTCCGTCAGGGGTCGGACCTCCGTCCTTCGTTATAGGGATGAACCCAAGTCCCTCCGGGAGATCGCGGCGGAGTTGGACGTAGACTTCATCCTGGAGGGTAGCGCCAGGAAAGCCGGGAATCAGGTTCGTCTCACCGCTCAGCTCATCGACGCCGGAAAGGATGAGCACCTCTGGGCAGACAACTACGACCGGCCTCTCACGGTAGACAATCTGATCGGCGTCCAGAGCGAGATTGCTCAACAGGTGGCTCAGACAGTCGGGGTGATGCTCTCCTCGGAAGAACGAACCAGGATCGAAAGCAGCACGACGGAAAGCCTGAAAGCCTACGACTACTATCTCCTGGGCCGCCACCACATCCATCAGTGGAGTCTCACCAACATCGAGGATGCTCTGGGGTTCTTGAAGAAGTCGGTGGAGGTTGATCCAGGCTTCGCCAAAGGTCACGCTGGCATGGCGTATGCCCATGCGGTCCTGGGGGCTTTTGGACAACCACCGGAGGATACCTGGCCCCATGCCAGGGCATCGGCCCAGCGGGCGCTGGCCCTGGACGAAACGCAGGCGGAAGCCCACAACGCCCTGGCACTGGAAGCCATGTCCCACCGGTACGACTGGGCGGCATCGGAAGCAGGCTTCAGACGGGCTCTGGAGTACAACCCCAACAGCGTAGAGGCCCTGGACTGGCTGGGGGTATCCGCGGCAGCCATTTGGGGTCGCTACGAAGAAGCATCGACCTTCTCCCGGCGTGCGCTGGAAATCGATCCGCTCTCCCTGACGGTCCGGTATCACCTGGGGGTTTTGCCCGTTTGGGCCGGGGAACTCGAGGAGGCCAGAGTGGCCTTCGAAGCCCTGGAGCCTACCGGGCCGGAGGCCTTCCTGAGGAGCCACGGATTGGTCTACCTACTGATGGCCCAGGGTGCTTACGACGAGGCCTTAGAGGGGATGAAGAGCCTCGCGGGCGTAACCGATGAGAGGCTGGTCATCTATACAGGTTTGCTGGGATACCTTTTCGGTCGGGAAGGGGAGACGTCCTCCGCTCGGACCGAGCTGGCACGCCTCGATGACCTCCAGGCCAGGGGAGT
>JASFVN010000040.1:0-23195 GCA_050049805.1 Gemmatimonadota bacterium | reverse complement strand
CCGGTGTCCAGAGCCCAGATCCACAACGGTCTCGGAGAAAAGAACAGAGCTCTTACGTTGCTGGAATCTGCTTTCGAGAAGCGGACCCACTGGCTGATCTATCTGGGGAACGTGCCCTGGGATTTCCACGAGCTCCGCTCTGAGCCCCGATTCAAGGCCCTCCTGGAGAAGATGGATTTTCCCCGCCTCCGCTCTTGACTGATTAGCTGTTGGCCAGGGTCAATCAACCCCAAGGGCCGGGGCCTCTCGTCAACCTTCCCATCGCGGCGGGTTCACCCCACCCAACGACGTCAGGCCCCCGGTTACGGCCCTTCCTTCCCGTCCGTCGGCTTCGGCAACCGTGCCCCCTTCTTCTCCGGACCCTGAAGGAGCTGTTCGGTGAAATCCTGCCGGTCTTCAAGGAGGGCCAGGCGGGCGTTGGTGGTCTCCAGGAGGTCCCGGATGTGTCGGATCTCCTCTCCCAACTGTGGCTGACTTCGCTCCTTCGCCATGGCCTCCAGGAGATGCCCGATCTTGTTGGCGATGGGTTTGAGAAGAATCACCCCGCCTATGGTCAGGGTGAGGATGATGGCGAAGACCATCGGGGCGATGACTTCCATGTCCATGATTCTTCTCCTTCCATGCCTGGCCGCTGACTCCGGCCCTGAGAGCCCTGTCCCCGGGCCTTACGCGGTAGGCTCCTCGGTGGTTTCTCCCCAAAGGAGCCTTTGGGCGTCAATGCCCTGTGGGCGTTACGTTCTTTTCCTTCAATTTGATGTGGCAGGTGAGGCAATTCATCTCCCCGTGGGTGAAGTGGCCGAGGGCATAGTCGGGCCCCATGTAGTGGCAGGTGCGACACGGAGTTTTCTCCGACGGTACCTCCAGGCCCAGGGCTCCGCTGTTCATTAGCTCTACAGCCTTCGCCGCGACGTCTCCAGCCACCTGGGCGCAGCGCTCGGCCCGCTCCGGAGACGCCGATGCCAGGCCCGACTCCCGGCACCAATGTGTAAGGGAGACATGACAGAGATTGCTCTCAGCGGTGCTCTGGGGAAGCTCTCCGGAGGGCGCATGCCGATTGGTGGGAAGGGGCGTCTCCGAGTACCAGGTCATGAGGTCGGAGATGAAGGCTCGGGCGTCCCGCCCACTGCAAATGAGTCCAATGGCCGCCGCCGTGCCGTTGAGGGTTCCGCAAAGTGTTCCGAATCCCACCACCCCCGCTCCAGCCCAGTCCATCATCTGAGTAGGGACGGTCGTATACGGTGCTCCCACCACTTCGGCCAACTGCCCGATGATGGCATTGAAGGCCCCGAAGGCGCACCCCGAGTGCCGGGTACCGTCGGCAAGCACCGTCCCCTTGAAGCCCTCGTATCCGAGCTGCCGGGTCTTCTCCACATCCAATCCGCTTTCCGGATATCCAAACGGGTGGACCGCCTGAGCCGCCACCGCCTCTGGGCTGCCCAGAGCGAATCCCCCTGTCAGCCCGACCCCTGTCGCGGCCCCATAGGTTCCTGCGCTCTTGATGAAGTCCCGTCTGGTGGTGTTGGCCATGTTGGCTCCCCTTTGTCTTCCGTTCTTTGTGGGCCTCCGGCCTTCGAAAACGACCAGAGGGGTTAGACCCCTTCGCCGTCTCGGGGTCGGATCCCAGGATAGGGTCTTTTTCCCGGCTCCGCGAGAGATAGGGGGATCAACGGGGATTGGCAGGTCCTGGGAACCTTTCAAAGTCTCCCGGGATAATCTGCTTTGAGCTTGAAAATTTTCTTTTTTATTGGAGTCGGCGCATGTCGGAGAAAAGGGTCATTGCTGTAGTCGGAGCCACCGGTGCCCAGGGAGGTGGTCTGGCAAGGGCGATTCTGGAAGACAAAGACGGACCATTCTCGCTTCGGGCCATCACTCGCGATTCATCGTCGGATAAGGCCCAGGCTCGGAATATGGCCGAGGCCGCCAAGACCGCAGGGTCCGGCACGTGATCTGGTCCACCCTCGAGGACACGAGAAAATGGGTTTCGTTGGACGATGACCGGATGCCGACGTTGATGGAGAACTACAAGGTCCCCCACTTCGATGGCAAAGGAGAAGCCGACGCCGTTTTCGCCGAACTCGGCGTGCCCACCACCAACCTCCGCACCTCCTTCTATTTCGACAATCTCATCACTTTCGGGATGGGCCCTCAGCGCGGAGAAGACGGGACCCTGACCTTCAACCTTCCCATGGGTGAGAAGAAGCTCCCGGCCATAGCCGCCGAAGATATCGGACGGTCCGCCTACGCAATCTTCAAGTCCGGGCCGGAATACGTCGGAAAAACCGTGGGCATTGCTGGTGAACACCTGACCGGGAGGGAGATGGCCGATGCCATGTCGAAGGCATTCGGAGAGCCGGTGACCTACAACGCCGTTCCCTTCGACGTCTACCGGGGCCTCGGCTTCCCGGGGGCCGACGATCTCGGGAACATGTTCCAGTTCAAGCATGATTTCGAAGAGTACTTCTGCGGTGCCCGCCCTATCGAGGCCACGCGGGCCCTGAACCCCCGGACCCAGACCTTCGAGTCCTGGCTGGAAGCCAACAAGGAGAAGATTCCAACGGATCCCTCCTGACACTCCCGCCTGAGGAGAAAGGGAAGGGTTTGGATCGCGGCCGAATCACGAGAGCACGGGAAGGAAAGGGGTGGATGGGAGGTGGGGTGGTAGCCCCTCGTCGGATCTTCCGGCGGGGGGCTTTTCTCGTTTCCCCGGGATAGATCCGACCGATTTGTCGAGAAGTTTGTGCTCGGCGGGTCGAGAGACGATCTTGCCGGGCAAAGAAGGTCTCCGTCTGGCAGTCGTATGAACCGCAAGGAGCTTGTTCATGAGAGGCTCGAAACCCCTGTTGGCATTCCTCCTTCTCTCCCTTGTCGTCCCGCCCATGGGGACGGTGGCCCAGGAGCCTCCAGCCAAGGGGAGCTTCTATACCGTGGCCGAATATGGAATCGACCGAGACCCCGCGGCGGACTTGAGGGCCACTGTGGAACGGGCCCAGGCGGAGGGGAAGAGGATCCTCATCCAGGTGGGTGGAGAATGGTGCGGTTGGTGCAAGCTCCTGGATGGATTCATCCACGATCATGAGGCCATCTTCACGAAGATGGAGGCCGGATTCTTGATCATGAAGGTGAACTACAGTCGGGAAAACTACAACGAGGGATTCCTGGGGCAGTATCCCGACATTCCCGGCTACCCGCACCTCTACGTGCTGGAGAAGGACGGGACGCTACTCTACTCCAAGAACACCGTCGAGTTGGAGGAGGGCCGATCCTACAACGAACAGGCCATCCTCGACTTCCTGGACGAATGGATGCCCGAAGGATGAAGCCCTTGGCTGGAGCCGGTTTCCGCGGGGCTGCGGGACTTACGCTGCTGGTGGCGACCCTCGGCCCTGGCCGGATCTCGGCACAAGCCACCAGCCCGGCAGACCGCCTTGGCTCCTGGGAAGAACACAAACGCCTGGAGGCAGAGTCTCCATTCAGGGATCTTCACTGGCGGGCGGTAGGTCCCATGCAGGCCGGGGCACGGGTGGAGGCCATCGCCGTTCCCCCCGGGAACCACGGAGTCATCTACGTGGGCATCGGATCAGGGAATGTATGGAAGACGGAGAACAATGGACTGACCTGGACACCGATCTTCGAAAAGGAGTCGACCTTCTCCATCGGTGATATCGCTGTGTCCTCATCTCATCCGGAAATCGTGTGGGTGGGCACTGGAGAAACCCAACCGCGCCACAGCGGCTACTCCTACGCCGGCACCGGCGTGTTCAAGTCCAGCGACGCAGGGAACAGTTGGCAGAACGTGGGCTTGAACGACACGCACCACATCGGGAAGGTCTTGATTCACCCCTCGGATCCAGACGTGGTCTACGTCGCCGCTTTGGGCCATTTCTGGTCGCCCAATGAAGAACGGGGTGTGTTCCGAACCAGAGACGGGGGGGAGAGCTGGGATCGGCTCCTCTTCGTCAGCGATCACACCGGGGTCGTGGATCTGGTCATGGATCCGTCCGATCCGGAGGTGCTCCTGGCTTCCGCTTGGCAGGCGGTGAGCGGCACCGCAGCCGAGGCGGGAGAGGAGAGCGGGATCTTCCGGACCACGGACGGCGGGGAGAGTTGGGAGAAGGTGTCGGACGGGCTGCCATCCGGCCCCCTCGGAAGGATCGGGCTGGATTTCGCACCCAGCGCGTCGGGCGTCGCCTACGCCTATGTGGACAATTGGAACGCCAATCCCATGGAAGACCGGGAGATTCTCGGGGGTGAGGTCTACCGATCAGACGACGCTGGAGAGAGCTGGCGGAAGGTCGACGAGGACGACCTCTACCCGGTCTTCGGTGTCTACGGGTGGAAGTTCACCGACATCCGTGTCTCTCCAGAAGACGACGATGACCTTTTCATCCTCGGGAACAGGGCGTTCCGGTCGGTGGACGGGGGGAAGACCTTCCGCCGCGTCGGGGAGCGGATTCTCCGCGTGCATGATACCCGGGGAGTGATCATGCACCTGGATCATCATGAGATCTGGATCGATCCCCTGAATCCTGACCGCATTCTCCTGGGGAACGACGGTGGTCTCTTCCAGTCCTGGGACAGAGGGGAGAGCTGGCTTCACCACAACAATATCCCGGCTGCGGAGTTCTATTCCGTCTCCTTGGACATGTCCGATCCCTACCGGATTTTCGGGGGAACGCAGGACAACGCGGCCCTCTACGGCCCCAGCCATCTACCGTTGGAGAACCAGGTCCGGGATCCATGGGAGAACGTTTACCTGGACCAGTGGACCGGGGGCGACTCCTTCGATACCTACCTGGATCCGACGGATAGCGCCTTCGTCTACTATGAACATCAACACGGCGCCATGCGGAGGATGGACATCACCCAGGAGTCGGTCCTCACCGGGGCGGCCGAGAGCATCCGGCCCCGGCTCGGGAGGGATGAGGAGTGGCGGTCGGGATGGTACACCCCATTCATTATCTCCCACTACGATCCATGGACCCTCTTCGTCGGTGGAAACCGGGTCCTGAGATCCACCAACCGGGGCCAGGAGTGGACGTCTTTCAGTCCAGACCTCTCCGACCCGCCCGAGGGTCCGAGGGGGGCGGTGCCCTTCGGAACTGTCACCATGATCTCGGAGTCGAGGCTCATTGAGGCCCTTCTCTACGTCGGGACCGAGGGCGGATCCCTCTGGATCACCCGGGACGGGGGCGGGGATTGGGCCAGGATCGGGGAGGGCCTTCCGAAGAAGTGGGTGAGCCGGGTCGTTGCCTCCAGCCATGAAGTGGGGCGAGTGTATGTGTCCCACACCGGGTTCCGGGAGGACGACTTCAGGAGCTACCTGTTCAAGTCCGAGGACTTCGGCGAAAGCTGGGGCTCCATCGTGGGGAATCTTCCGGCTGAGTCCGTCAATGTGATCCAGGAAGATCCGGAGCTCTCGGAAGTCCTCTACGTAGGTACCGACCTGGGGGTCTACGTGAGCGGCGACGGCGGCGCGACCTGGTATTCCCTCTCGGCAAATCTGCCGTCGACTCCGGTCCACGACCTGGACATTCACCCTCGGGATGGAGATCTGGTGATCGGTACCCACGGCCGGAGCGTCTTCATTCTCGATCTCGAACCCGTGAGGGATTGGTTTGCCGGAGGAGGACATGAGGAGTAGGGGAGGCGGGCCAGAGATTGGAGAATCCCCGGGGCTCCCGATCCTCGGCGACAACGCTCCCACGGTTCTTCCCAGCATCTTCAACGATGTCATCGGGCCTGTGATGCGGGGCCCCTCCAGCTCCCATTGCGCCGCCGCGGTTCGAATCGGGCGCCTCGCTCGGGATCTGATGGGGGGTGAATTGGATGAAGTTCTGGTGGAGTTTCACCCTGCCGGATCCCTGGCCACCACCCACAGGAGCCAGGGCTCGGACATGGGTTTGTTCGGAGGACTCCTGGGTTGGGAAGCCACCGACGATCGCCTGGTGGGTTCAGAAGAGGCCATCCGGGAGGCCGGGGTCTCGGTGGACATTCGGATCACGGAGTTCCAGGCGTTTCATCCCAACACCTACCGTATGACCCTGCGGGGTGGGGGGGTGGAACACCGTATGACGGCGGTCTCCACGGGAGGCGGGATCATCCGGGTGGAGACGATCGACGGCTTTCCGGTGAAGGTTGCCGGCGACTTCCATGAGACCCTGGTGTTTTTTGGTGACGGCACGGGGGGCGAAGGCTGGGAAAGACTTCCAGGGAGCCCCCAGGACGGTTTGGGGGCCGACGCCGTGATCCTTCATGCATCACCCAATGGCCCGCTGATTCAGATCAAGAGCCAGGATCCCATCTCCCCCGAAGCCCTCGGCAGCCACCTGGAGGGTTTCGAACCCAGCGAGATTCGCCGCCTCGAACCTGTTTTGCCGATACGATCACGAATCGGGATGACTGTGCCCTTCCTCTGCGCCAGTGAGTTGGAGGGAGCCGCCGGCAGTTCTGGAGCAGGGCTCTGGGAGCTGGCGGCCCAGTACGAGAGCGTCCGTGGCGGGATCTCCGAAGAGGAGGTCCTTTCCCGAATGGAGGAGATCGTTCGGATCATGGAACGTTCCGTGGCAGAAGGCCTGGCCGGCACGGAATACCCCGATCGGATCCTCCCTCCTCAAACAGGGCAGTATCGAACCCACCTGGAGAAGGGGGCTCTCCTGGATGCCGGCATGCTGAACCGCATCATCCTCCATATATCGGCGATCATGGAGGTGAAGAGCTCCATGGGGGTGGTGGTGGCTGCGCCCACGGCCGGATCCTGCGGTGCTCTGCCGGCAGCGGTGCTGGGGGCTGGTCAGGTCCTGGACTCCACGAATGAGGAGATGGCGAAGGCCATGCTGGCGGCAGGCCTCATCGGCATCTTCATCACCGCCGGTTCCACCTTCGCCGCCGAGGTCTGTGGCTGCCAGGCGGAGTGCGGGGCGGGTTCGGCCATGGCTGCTGCTGCCCTGGTCTCGTTGAAAGGCGGATCGCGCCAGCAGGCCCTGGCCGCGGCCTCCATGGCCCTTCAAAACACTCTGGGGATGATCTGCGACCCGGTGGCCAACCGGGTAGAAGTCCCCTGCCTGGGTCGGAACGTATTGGCTGCCAGCAACGCCCTGGCTTGCGCCAACATGGCTCTGGCAGGCTTTCAGGAGGTCATTCCCCTGGATGAGGTCATCCAGGCCATGGATGAGGTCGGGAAGGCCATGCCTCATGAGCTTCGATGTACTGCCCTCGGCGGGCTTTCCGTCACCGACAGCTCGAGGCGAATCCAGGAGCGGTTGGAGAAGAACGAGCGGTAGGGTCGGGAAACGACTCTTCAGCTGAAGCCGCCCCCGAGACCGGGTCGATTCTTCCCCGGCCCTACTTCAAAGCCCCTGGCGTAACGGCTCCCCAGCCAGCCGTTACCTGTCCGTAAAACTAAAAACTTGAAATTTTTCTTCGGACCCCCTAAGTTCTTTCCGGCGTCCAGATATCCTGTCCGGACAAGCGCTCTCCCGCGACAAGTTACTTCACTCCTTTCACGGAGACCTCGAATGCGTCGATTCTTCGGCCTTCTTGCTGGGATTTTCCTTCTCGTGTCCTGCACCGAGAGCAACGATCCAAACACTGTCGATTCCCCGGAACGGGAGGTACCGTCCATCTCGACTGCTTCGGAGATCGTCGACGGATCATCCGGTGATCCTGAGGCTAACCCTTTCTTTTTCTTCTTGCCGACCATCGCAGAGAGTGGCCTGGGTGATACGGGTGCACCTGCAGTTGGTTTGTCTCCGGTGGTGACGGTGTGTCCGATGCAGGTCTGGGACGGAGTGGCAGAATCCTGCCCATCCCCTTTCGCGGTCTTCTCCAAAGAACCGGATCCGTTCGGGACGGTGGTCAGTGAGAAGGATGGGAAAGGGGAGTATGGTGTGCCTCTGAAACACCGGGACTATCCCTTCGAGGCAGGCGATGAGTTTCGCGTGGCGGTGGGGATTGCCGGCAAGGTGTTGGGTTGGGCGGACCTGCGGGCCTACGATGTGTCCGGGCCGATGCCCCGGCTGGATGAGGACGGGTACGTGATTCTCGACACCGGCACCGAAAATTTCAACATCTCCTTCCGCATCGCCGAGGGCGCCCTGGAAGCCGAGTACTGCGATCTGACCAGCGTCGAGGACTGCGACGTGGAGATCTTTGCCTATGAGGAGACCGGGTGCCTGCGGGTGTTCGAAAACCCGGGGGAAACCGGCGAGACCCTTGGATCCCAGGCCTGTGTCCCTGCCAATGCTGCCGAACTGAACGGGAAGCGGGTGGAAGGTGAATACGCGGTGATTCTCACTCTGGAAGAGGACGATCAATTTCAGGGGGGAGACGTCCCGGGCCCGTCCCAGGTGCGCTTCTTCTCAGATCTCGAGACGGATCCTCCCGGCATCGAGTTCAATCCCGGGAGCGAGGGCATGGGGGTCGTGATCTGCCAGGAGCGTTACGATCCCGACATGGCCAACGGGATTCCTGATGATCTGCACCACCAGCTGAGACCCTTCATTGTTTATTCCAATGGCGAAACCGTACTGCCCGGACGGGACGAGTACAGCTTCGGGGCCCCGGAATGTGAGGGATTCGGGTCGCATCTCCACTCCACCGCGGCGGCTGATGCAGAAGCTTCCGAAAAGGGGTTCCTGGACCGTTTGGCTGCCGGGATTTCGACGGCTTCGTCCTTCTTGCTCCCTCGGCCCCTTCATGCCCGGAGGCTCCACGGTGGACTGAACACTACCGTCTACGACACCAGGAGCAGCAAGGACGGCGGTGGGGATGCCAGCCCGGGCCAGGCGACGATGGTGATTGAACAGGCGGAGGAGTCGTTCGTGGTAGAGCTGGGTGCGCTCCTGGACCTGGATCCGTCGAGCAGCGTGGCCTCGGTGCCGGCCTACGGGAAGGTGGGGGAGGAGACCACCGTCACCGTCAACGTCCTGAATGCCCAGAGCCTTCCTTTCCCCTTCGAAGTCCCTGTGGAACTCATGGCGGCCAACGGTTCGGAGATCATCGAGGCGTCGGGAGAATTCCAGGGCGGAGGAGTTTATGAAATCAGGTTCACCCCGACCGCGGCGGGAACGTACGAAGTGACGATCACCATCGACGGTTTCGAGATCGCCGACAGCCCGTTCACCTTCGAGGCGTTACCCGTGGTCGGCGATCTGACGGTGGTGGTGGACATCTCAGGTGGAGCGCCGGCCGACGGACTGCCCGTCTACCTCTATGAGGGTACGGACGCAGGGTCCCTCGTCAGTGGGGTCACCGATGCCACCGGGGCTGCGTTCTTCCCCGCCATCGAAGTCGGGAAGAGCTACACCATTCACCTCCCCAAGCGGGACTTCGACGTCACTTTCACCACCATGACCCAGGTGATCGACTTCCAGGAAGAGGAACGAACCGTCACGTTCTACGGTGACACACAGGATCTCGGGCCCGGAGTGAGGGTTTTCAGGGTCAAGGAGACTAATGGCACCGGGAACGCTTACCAGTATATGGTGGGCGGCAGAAGCTGGAACTCGGCCCAGAATCAGGTCCAGAGTGATTATCTCCTGGGGATCCAGGGCCATCTGGTGGACATTCTCGGTCAGGAAGAAAACGACTTCGTCAAGAACTTCTTCTCGACGGATCCGAGTCTCTGCCCCGACGAGACCAATGAGAAGAAGTGCAAATACAAGGGTTGGATCGGACTCACCGACGACGCGGTGGAAGGTCAGTTCGAGTGGACCACAGGGGCTCCCACAGTCTTCTTCAAGTGGCCGGACGGCCAGACGGCCGCCGACCAGCCTGAGGACCGAAAGGGCAATCTGGACCACGTCGAGATCGGCCTCAGCGGGATCTGGGGCATCATCAACGGAGCCAGCTCCACCAACGAGGGCTACTTCGTGGAATGGGATGTCGAATGGCCCGACACGCCTCCCTTCTCGGGGTAGGCTTTGGTAGCTCGGGAGAAAAAGAGAAAGGGCGGGGGCCAGCTCGGTCCCTGCCCTTTCCCCTTATGCTCCGGGCAGTCTTCCCGCCGGAGGCGACCTCGGAGCCCCGAAGAACCTGGAGCCTCCGGTTTCACCCCATGAACAACTTCGTCGATGCGAACTGTGGCTCCGTGGTGAGGTTTACGCCGAGCTTCCGCAGGCCCGCCCCATCCCCGGGGGAGGGCATGTGGGTCATGTGGACCTCCAAACCCCTGAGTGCCGGAAGCTGTCGAGTGGCGGCGTCAGCTTGGGGGTCGGTAGCGGCGCTCAGCCCCAGGGCGATGAGGGTCTCCTCCACGTCCAGGCTTACTCGCTCCCGGTTCAGGATGTGCTTTTTGAGGTGCGTGAGAGATCGGAAGGTGGCCGAGGGTAGGACATCTTGTTCGGGCGGGCATTCCGCCAGTCGCCTAACGGCATTGAGGATCAGGTTGGACGCGGCGTGGACGAGGGGCGTGTTGTACCCGGTTACGATGGAGCCGTCGGGAAGCTCCATGGCGGCTCCGCAGAAGATCCCTTTGTTTCCCTTTCCCTTCTCCTTGGCTTCCTTTGCCGCCTCCCGGGCAGGTGCCACCACGCTACGGTTCTCCGGGGAGAGCTCGTGCTCTTTCATCAGGAGCTGTATGCGCTCCACCGATTCCTTGTCCACCAAACCCATGGCGTGTTCGCAGGCATACCGGAAAAAGCGCCGGACAATCTCCTGGCGGCCGGCTTCCTTGACAACTTCGTCATCGATGATCCCGAACCCGGCCCGGTTCACTCCCATGTCGGTGGGGGAGGCGTAGAAGGAGTTCCCGCCAGTGATCCTCTCGATAATTCGTTTCAGGAGGGGGAATGCCTCGATGTCCCGGTTGTAGTTCACGGCCCGTTCGTTGTAGGCGTCCAGATGGAAGTAGTCGATCTGGTTCACGTCCTTCATCTCTGCAGTGGCGGCCTCATACGCAGAGTTCACCGGGTGTTTCAGAGGGAGGTTCCAGATTGGGAAGGTCTCGAACTTGGCGTATCCGGATTCCAAACCTCGCCTGTGGTCGTGGTAGAGTTGGGACAGGCAGGTGGCCAGCTTCCCGCTCCCGGGGCCGGGCCCGGTAACGACCACAATGGGTTTTTTGGTTTCCACGTAGGAGTTCGCACCGTATCCCTCGTCGCTCACCACTGTACCGACGTCGGTAGGATATCCCTTGGTGAACGGGTGTGTGTGGACCTGAACCCCTCGGTTCTCGAGCTGGGCTTTGAAGGCCGAGGCTCCGGGTTGCCTTTCGTATCGAGTGATGACCACGGCCCTGACCGGAACACCCCGCTCCTCCAGGTCGTCCATGAGCTTGAGGGCGTCGGCATCGTAGGTGATGCCGAAGTCGGCTCGCATCTTCTTCTTCTCGATGTCACCAGCATAGATGCAGAGTATCACCTCGGCCTGGTCACTAAGGCCCTGTAGGAGACGCATTTTGACATTCGGGTCGAAGCCAGGGAGGACCCGGGACGCATGGAAGTCGAAGAGGAGCTTCCCACCGAACTCGAGATACAGCTTGTCGCTGAACCTCGAGACTCTCTCCTTGATGGCAGCGGTTTGTTCCTCCAGATATTTCTCGTTGTCGAACCCGATGTCGTTTGGCATGGAGCGTCTTGGAGTGGCGGGATTCGGGGACCAATGTTCGGACGGGGTGGTAGGATAAGATGAAGGGCGCTCTGGTGCCAGCGGGGACCTGGCCAACCCGCGCTCCGGCTTTTCCGTCTGATGTCAAGAGGGGGTAAGGTCAATCCTTACCAGCTTTTTCCTAACGTTTTTCCAGGTTCGGCTGTCTGAAAGAGTGATCGGCCGTACATTTCCGAGGCTGGCTGAAATGTCTCTCGAATCCGGAAGCAAAATGGGCAATCGAAGTGGGTTCACGCTCATCGAGATCCTCGTCGTCATAGCCGTGCTGGCGATGTTGGCGGCCCTTGTGGCCCCGAATGTCTTCCAGCACGTGGGGACGGCCAGGGACGCCACGGCCAGATCTCAGATCGAGCTCCTGGGTGCGGCCTTGGACGCCTATCGGTTGGACAACGGAAGGTACCCCACCACGGATCAAGGCTTGGATGCACTCCAGGTCGAGCCCACGCTTCAGCCCCTTCCGTCGAACTGGCGGGGGCCCTATCTGCGGAAGGATGTGCCCCTGGACCCGTGGGGAGCTCCCTTCATCTACCTGAGTCCCGGAGAAGTGAACCCGAGAGGGTATGACCTCCTTTCCCTGGGGGCCGACGGCGAGCCCGGAGGAGAGGGGGAAGACGCCGACGTGGTGAGCTGGTAGGAAGAATGGATCGGTAACCGCGTTATGCCTCTCTATGCCTACAGAGCCATCGACCCGCAGGGACGGCGCATGCGAGGGCGGCTCCCGGGGTCCTCACCGGAGGCGGTGGTACGGGATCTGGAGGGCCAGGGCCTCCTGGCCCTGAATGTCGAGGAGTCGAAGGAGGGGCAGAACGGCCGCGGCCTGAGATTCGGGCGTCGGCGAGCTGTACTGGAATTCACCCGGGCCGTGGCATCACTCCTACCTGCCGGGATGCCCCTGGCAAGGGCGTTGGCGGCTGGTACCACCGCCGCACCGGATTCGGTTCGTCCCGCCCTGGAGTCCATCCGTTCCAGAGTGGAACGAGGAGAAGAGCTTGCTGGAGCGTTGGTAGCTCATCCGGAGCTCTTCTCTTCCCTCTACGTCGGCATGGTCCGGGCCGGTGAAAAAAGCGGGTCTTTGGGCAAGGCCTTTGAGCGACTGACGGTTCACCTGGAACGTGAGAGCGAGTTGAGGTCGAAGTTGGTCTCCATGTCCATCTACCCTGTTCTTCTGGGGTTGGTGGGGATCGGAGCCGTCCTGGTTCTGGTCCTCTTCGTCCTCCCCCGCTTTTCCGATCTCCTTCTCTCCTCTGGTGCGGCTCTGCCGGCCACCACCGCTGCCGTGGTGGGGGTGGCCACGGCCGTTCAGGAGGAATGGTGGCTCCTGGCCATTCAACCCCCGCTAGTGGCGGTGTTTCTCGCCTGGCTGAGAACCACCGAGGGAGGGAAACGCGCCGGCGCCCGAGCCCTGGTGCACCTTCCCCTCATCGGGTTGTGGAGGCGGCAACATCTGGGAGCCAGCTTCGCCCGAATGGTGGGGGAACTCCTGGCGGGTGGCTCCCCCCTCCTGCTTGCTCTGGAGGACGCCCGGGATTGCATGACCGATTCGGTGGCCCAGGCCGAGACCGACCGGATCAGGGTGGCCGTCCGTGAGGGAAGCAGCCTCCATGGTGCAATCGGTCAGGGAGGCCTTTTCCCGCCGGTTTTGGCTCAGTTGGTGGCTCTGGGCGAGGATGCGGGCCGTCTGGCCGACTTCCTTCTGAAAGCCGCCGAATTGCTGGAAAAGAAGACGGAGCGGACCCTGGAGCGGTTGGTTGCCCTGGTGGAGCCGGCCATGATCGTGGGGTTCGGAGGAATTGTCGCCGTGGTGGCCCTGGCCCTCCTGCAAGCAATCTACGGCGTCAACGCGGGATCGTTCTGATGATGGCCGCCGTCGCAGAAGCTCGTCGAGGTTCGGGGAAGGCGGGAATCACCCTTCTCGAACTCGTGATGGCCCTCACCATCATCGCTCTGGCCGTGGGGGTCGCCGTACCGGCCTTCTTGGGCCTCTACCAACGGGATGACCTGGCCAAGGCGACTCTGAGAGTTCAAACCCTCTTCCGGCTTGCCCGGGACTCCGCCATCAGCAGCGGGTTACCGGTCACCGTCGTCATCGACTCCGTATCGGAACTGGTCTGGATCGACACTCCGAAGAGGATCCAATTGGGCTCGGTGGAAGAGCCTCAGGCGCCCGTATCACTCTTTGATGAGGAAATGGACGCTGCCGACCTCGCCCTGCTGGGAGGCGAAGGGGTCCTGGAAGCCCTGGTCCCCGGTGAGCCCATCGGACTGCCGGAAGGGATCCGCATGGAGCTGCCGCGAGCCAGGGCCCGGTTCACCTTCGATCCGACGGGCTCCGCGTTGGCGGACACCCTCCTCCTCTCCGGCCCCTTCGGCACCCGGGTCCTGACCATCGACGCATGGACCGGCGACGTGAGGGTGTATTGAGATGATCACGCGCCGACCGAACGGGTTCGTTCTTCTGGAGGCCGTGGTGGCGCTGGCCATTCTGGGCATGGCCTCCATCGTCCTTCTCCAGGTTCGGGCGCAGCAGATCCGAGTGGCTTCCCAGGCTCATGAGCTTCTTACGGCTCAGGCCCTGGCCGAGGACCGGATAGCGGCCATCAGGACTCTGGATTATGAGCTGTTGGCGGATCCGCCGGATTCTCTGATGGAGGGTGTCTTTCCCACTCCCTTCGAGGAGTTCACGTGGAGGACGGAAATTGCCCTCATGGAGGACGAATACGATTTGTTCGGGGTCAATGTTGAAGTACTGGGGCCGGCGGAGCGTTTTCCCCTGAGGACCCTGATCCATCGGGCCAGGACCGTGCTGGCCGGCGCCGACGGTGGCGCCGGGGGCGTGACCGGGGGTGGCGCTGCTGGCGGACGTGAGGGTGGCAGAGGAGGGGAGATGGGTGGCCGAGGGGCATCCGAGCGGGGCGGCGGAGGTGAACGCGGTGGTGCTCGGAGCGGAGGCATGGGAGGTGGAAGGGTTGGAACCGGTGGTGGGTCCGGGGGCCGGGGAGGTGGCGGATGACCCGAGGCTTCACCTTGATGGAGGTCCTTATCGGCCTCACGGTTGCTGCCCTGGCCTTGACGGCGGGATTCGCCACCCTGGGGTTCATTACCGACAGTGACGAGCCGGTAGATGTGGCGTCCGCCCTTGCCCTCCGGGGAGCCACCACCCGGAACCTTCTTACGGAATGGCTCGGTGAAGCCAAGTATCAGCAGAGCCGCCGAGGGGTCAGCTTCCAGGGTTTGGACGGGGAAGTCTACGACACGGAAGCCGACGAGATCATTTTTCCCACCACCGCCAGCACCCCACTGGGAGTCGGGACCACGGTGGTTCGCCTGTTCATCGACGACGACAATGACACTCCAGAGCAGGGGCTGGTGGCGGAGCTGATGGAGCTTCCTACCGACGAGCCCAGGCTGGTGGAACTGGTGCCGGAAGCCGGATCCCTGGAGCTTCGGTACCTCGTTCCCATCCAGGGAACCACCGGGGAATGGGTGGACGGATGGATCTCGAACCGGCTCCCTCAGGCCATCGAGTTGGTCCTGGGGCCAAACCGGTACGACACCCTTCCTCCCCTTCTCCGTTATCCACTCCTGGTCCACTTGGAGGCCATTCGATGAGGGCCGGATTTCCCATGGCGAGGCGGCCCGGCGTGGCTCGGGCACATCGTGGTCGAGACAGGGAAGGGTTCGCTCTTGTCGCCGCTCTCTGGCTCCTGGTGGCTCTGGGTTCCGTGGGTTTACAGACAGCGTTGGCCTCCAGGGCCCGACGCCAGGCTGCAGCGAATCTCCTGGACGAGGTTCGGGCCAGGGCGGCGGTGCTGGCCGGGACCGAATATGCCCGATCCCGGCTCACCGCTGCCATGCTGGGTCAGGTGGAGGAACTTCGCGAGGACGCCCTCTCTTCGGCTCGAAACAGCAGAGACCGGCGGAGGGTCGAACGTTCCAGCGTTCGGAGCCTATTCCGCCGGGCAAACCCTCTGGAAGACCCGTGGAGGGAACCTCAGGCGCTCATCGTTCCGGAGATGGTGTTCGGCGATGCTCGATATGCTCTTCTCCTCCGGGATGTCGGGGCCGCCCTGAATCTCAACGACGCTTCGGAAGAGATGCTTCGCCTCTTCTTTGCACAGGGTATGGAGGTGGATTACGCCGAGGCTGACCAGCTGGCCCAGGCAATTCTGGATTGGAGAGACGAAGACGAGATCCCGAGGCTCAACGGCGGGGAACGTGAGGAGTACCTGGAGGACGAGGCTCTAATTCTTCCTCCCAACCGGGATTTCGTGGATATCGACGAGCTTCGGCACGTTCGGGGCATGACCCCCGAGCTGTTCGTCAGAGCGGCCCCACACTTGACCCTCATACCCGACGTGGACATCAACCTGAACTCGGCGCCGGAGCCGGTGCTCCTGGCTTTGCCAGGAATGGATCCCGGCACGGCGGGGGAGATCATTCGCCTGCGGGATTCGGGGTACCTGCCCCGAAGCGATCAAGAGCTTCAGTACCTTGTACCAAGCATGGGGCCCATCCTGGAGATGATGGGCCGGGATTTCACCAGCAGGACGACCTACACCACCGATCAGGTGGAAATCCTGGCCCAAGGATGGGTGGACGGAGGGGTGGTTCAGGTCGCGTCGAGAGTGGTGGTCAGAAGAGGAAACACCGAGGCGGAGGTGGTCTGGAGGGAGGTGTTCTGATGGCTGGCGGAAATGGAAAGCGGATCGGCGTCGCCCTGGGCACCGGGGAAGTAACCGCCGTGGTCCTGGGGAAGAAGAAGACCGCCCACGCCAGGGTGCCAGTTGCCCTGGACCCTGAAAGCCAGGATTCCGGCCCCGAGCTGGAGCGAGCTGCGTCCGAGCTGAAGATTGCCCTGGAGGCCTCGGCCGGCGAATCCCTGACCGGGGCCGAAGCCTTTTTCGTTCTCCTCCCGCCCCTGGCCGATGCCCGCCTCGTTCCTTTCCCCGCCAGCATGCACAAGTCAGAGGTGCAGGCGGTTCTTGGCCGGGATGTGGCCCGCTACTTCCTGGGTGCCAAGCGCCCCCGGGTGGTGGCAGCCCGTCTCCCTCGTGTAAAACGGGAGAAGGGACGGAGTCCGATCGACTCAACCGTGCAGGTCCTTGCCGCCGCCTCCCCGTTGTCTCTCCTCGAGGGCGCTCGCTCTGCCTTTGAGAGGGTGGGGTGGGAGGTCAGATCCTTCTCCATTGCTCACCAGGCATGGATGGCCGCTGCGGAGTCCGTGAGGGGGAGTCCCCCCACCGGGGTCGCCGCCGTCGTCGGTACTACGGCCCACGTTTTGAACCTGGATGGAGGAGATCCCACTCGAGTAAGGCGATTTCCCCTCTCGGATCCTGACGCTTTGATGGACGTGATGGGGAAAGGGCCGGGACCGGTTCTGGTCCTAGCCGGCTCCCAGGAGTGGGAAGAACTCAACTCCGCCCTCTCCCGGAGGGGAGTGACCACCATCCGGGACCCGAGGGGATGGCCGGGTATGGCCGAGGCGACGGCTGCAAGGGCCTCGGTTTCCGGTCTCGAACTGGTTCCACCGTCCTTGGCGGAGGAGCGCAGAGCGAAAACCCGACGGTTCGCGGTGCGACTGGGCGTGGCGGCGGCGGCTCTCCTCATCGCCACCCTGGCAGTGAACTTCTGGGGCGCCCAGAGGGAGCTGGCGTCGGTTCGAGGGGAGCGGGCTGCCATCAGGGAGGATGTGGCTCCCCTCCTCCTGGCCCGGGATTCGTTGGATGGCCTCAGGACACAGGTCCGGTCGTTGGAGGAGATCGTCTGGGGCTCTCCGGTCTGGACCCGTTCTCTGGTAGAGCTCACGGCTCTTCTACCGGAAAACACCTACCTCACCGGTTTCTTCGCCAGCGGGGATACGGTGGAGCTGGAAGCGGCCGGGATCGAAGCTGGGACTGCCATCCAGGCTCTTCGGGAAGCGGGTTTGTTTGAAGAGGTTCGGCTCCAGGGGTTGGTGGAGCGGGAGCTCGAGGAGGGGGAGACGGTAGAAGAACGGTTCAGTCTCTGGGCCCGACTCCCGACCTACGGGGAGGAGGGAGGAGTCCCATGAACTGGTCCAACGACCGTGGCTTCCTTCTTCTCAACGGCCTGGCTCCCAGAGACCGAAGGGCGATTCTCGTCGGGCTGTGCATTTTGCTGCCGGCGGCGGTTTACGTGCTGGGCGTGAAGCCCTATCGGGCGGCGTTGGCCGAGATCATGGACCTTGTGTCGGCAGAGCAGGACCTCCTGATGAGAGAGCGTGAGCTCTTGGCGTCGGCGGAATCGCTCCCCCTGGAGATCGAAGAGGCGCAGGATGCGGCCGACCGGTACCGAGGACGGCTCGTGAGAGCCACCAGTCAGGTTCTGGCGGAAGGGATCCTGTCGGGCCTCCTGGAATCCTCGGCGGTACGGAGTCGGGTCCTCCTGGAAGAGATCAGGGGTGGGGAGCTGGCCAGGGGCGAAGAACCTCCTCCGGGCCTTTCGGTCCTTCGCCTTCACCTTCGGGGCGAAAGCGATTTGGAGGGCGTCCTGACCTTCCTGGACGAGATTGAGAAGAACCAACTTCTCCTCCGGGTCCGAGGCCTCGCCCTGGAACCGGAGGTGGCTCGCCCAGAGTCGGATGGAGAGGGGGACGCTCCCCGGGATCCGATCCCCACCGGCGTCATCGATTTTCAACTGATTGTGGACGGTTTTGCCCGAATAGAGGAGCGCGGGCCATGAGTAGGATCGGTGGAACGACTATGGTAGTGGCGGCTCTGGTTTTTCTTGCATCCGCTGTGGCGTTTGGGGCCTCGGTGGTGAACGCCGTCCGGGTGGGGGAAGTCCCGGAATCCGCCACGGATTCCCCGGGGAACCTTGCCGAGCCCGGATCGGGAGCCGGCCCCGATGCGGGGTCCGGCGCCGAAATGGAGACCGACACAGAGGGAGAAGCTGCCCCTTCGCCTCAGGGCGAACACCCTGAGCCGACGGTGCGTGTCGCTTTGTCCGAGGTAGGCGCCCAAAGAGGACCAGCGTATCCCCAGGTGACAGACGGGGAGCTTCTGGGGGCGGTGAACAGGGATGTGTTTCAACCGGACAGGACCCCGCCTTTGGAACGGTACCTCCTTCCGGGCCAGCGGGATGCCGCCGATCCCCAGTCCAGGAACAACCGGCGCGTAAGAGAGCCGGACCTCAGGATCGTTGGGACGGCCATCGCCGGCGATCTGGCCCTTGCCATGGTTCAACCCGACGATTCCATCCCCTTCGCGGTCCTCCTTGGAGAGTCGGTGGATGGCTTTTTCCTGGCGGCCATCGACGAGGAAAGCGTGACGCTGACCCGAGACGGAGACGAGTTCGTTTATCCGGTGGTGGAACCTCAGCGGAGCGGAAGCTCCAACAGCAGGGACCGGTCTTCTCGAAATCGAGCTGCCACCGAGGAGGCGGCTCAGGCCCTTAACGAACGAGTTCAGCAGATGCTCCGACAGCTTCAGCAACGCGGGGGCGCAGCCGGTCAGGCCGGGCCGGTCCAGTTGCGATTCGCGCCGAACGTCGAGCTGATCCAACGGGGTGGCGTGGCAGGAGGCAGAGGTGCGGTGACGATTCGGCCGCCAGGGGGTGGCGGATCCGGGGGAGGAGGGAGTCGTCCATGACCAGGAGACGGGAGCAGGCCATGAGTTCGGGGACGAAGGGGGCTCTACTGATTCTTTTGACGGTACTGGTTGGCGGTTCCATGGCTGCCGGGGAGGCCTTTGCTCAGGAGCGACCGGTCCGCCGTTCTGGAATGCTGAGGGAGCAGGAGGCTCCCCAAGAGGGCATAACGTTCAACTTCCAGAACCTGGACCTGGCTTATGTCGTGACGGCCATGGGGCAAGCGGCCGGTATCAATGTTCTGTCCACGAACATGCCGGATGTCCTGGTGAACTACCGGACGCCCCAGCCCATGACCTCGGAGCAGGTGGCGGGACTGATTCGGGAGCTGGCCGTGAGGTATGGCGTTACGGTCACGGAGCTTCCCGGTGTCCTTCTGCTGGAAGGCCCCCTGGTGCAGGAGGGGGAGCTGCTGGAACCGAGGCAGCTCTTCATCCACCGACTCCAACACGCCAACGCGACCATCCTGTCGGGCACACTCTCGGCCCTGTTCGGTGGGTCTATGCCCTCCCCGGCGGGGGCAAGGCAGGCCCGTGAGACTCTCTCTCAGCAGCTTCGAACCCTGGAGGAGCAGTCGGCCCAAGCCGTGCAGGGGATCCAGGTCGGCACGGGAGGACAGGTCACCGTGGTGACCGCTCCCGGGGAATTGGAGGGCGAGGTTCAGATCGTCCCGGACGAGATCACGAACTCCCTCCTCGTTCGAGCCACGGCAGGGGACTGGGCCATAATCCAGGAAGCCATCCGTTCCCTTGATCTCCGTCCTCTCCAGGTGGTGATCGAGGTCGTGATAGCGGAGGTCCGTCGGACCGGCGACCTGAATGTGGGTGTGGGATTCTTTGCCAGCGACGTGGACCAGGAGGGTGGTGAAGGCACCACCGGTATCCTGCCAGTGGTGGGATCCGACGATGCGTTTTCCCTGGACATCCTTCGGACGGGAGATGTGGATGTGGCCGGCACCTTGTTGGCTCTCTCCTCCACGGGGAACGTCAGAATCCTGTCGAGGCCTTTGATTCAGGCCCAGAACAACCAGGAGGCCCGGATCCTGGTGGGCAGCGAGAGGCCCTTCATTCAGTCTTCCTTCACCGGGGTCACGACCGGGGGTGTGGCTCAGGAAGTGGTACAGTACCGGGACGTCGGGACGGCTTTGACTATTCTGCCCACCATCAACGAGGACGGGTACGTAAACCTCCTCCTCACCCAGGAGGTGAGCAGCGCTACCGCCGAAACCCAATTCGGAGCTCCTGTCATCAGTACGAGGGAGGCTACGACCCAGCTCCTGGCCAGGAGCGGGCAGACGGTGGTGATCGGCGGACTCGTGGATCAGCAGACCGAGGAGTCCAGGTCCGGTATCCCAATCCTGAAGGACATTCCCGTGCTCGGTTGGCTCTTCGGAACCACCAGGGAGACTGTGACCAACGCGGAGCTCTTCCTCTTCCTGACTCCCTATGTCGTCACTAGCGACGAAGACGAAGCCCTCCTGAGGCAGGCGCTGGAATCAAACGCCGAACTCCTTGAAGAGCTGGTGCCCATACGCTCCCTTCTCCCGCCGGTTCTCCAGGTCCTGATACCGGATACCATCGGGGTGGGTGGGTTGGTGGCCGACACCGTTCCCCCGGACACCGCCCGCTATGAAAGGAGCGGGAGCGGCGAGTCATGATGGAACCCGATGCAAGGGCCGCCCTTCAGGCCGCCGAGCGCCTCTCACCGGGCCTCACCACGGAGTATCTGGAGCACCACGCCATCATGCCCATCGCCGGAAACGGTGGGAAGCTCATCACTGCAACCTGGACCGATGTGGTGGATGAGCGGGCCCTGGACGATCTCAGGATCCTCGCCGGCCTTCCGGTGGAGCTGGTGCGGTTGCCGGAGGCCGAGGTTCGGGCTGCCATCCGAAGGGTTTATTCCTCGGACGATCTGACGGCCGAAGGGGTCGTCGCCGGATTGACGGAAGAAGTGCGACCGGGCGTCGAGGGGGATTCGGCCCTGGACGATCTCGTGATGCTGGCCAACGAAGCTCCGGTGGTGAAGCTGGTGAACCTACTTCTCCTGGAAGCTTTGGACGCCAGGGCTTCCGATGTCCATCTGGAGGGGTATCCCGGGGGGTTGAGGGTTCGATACCGCATCGACGGGGTTCTGCAGGACGCCGTGGCGCCGCCGAAACAGCTGGCGGCGGCGGTGGTCAGCCGCCTGAAGATCATGGCCGAGTTGGACATCGCGGAGCGTCGGGTTCCGCAGGACGGTCGCATTCGATTGCGCATGCACGACCGGCAGGTCGATGTCCGGGTTTCCACCCTTCCTACCCTTCATGGCGAAAGCGTGGTGCTGAGGCTCCTGGACAAGGAGGCAGGCCGGATCGATCTATTGGATCTGGGCATGGCCGCCGACACCTTGGCGGTTTTTGACAAGATCATCTCGAAACCCCATGGAATCGTCCTCTCCACGGGGCCCACGGGATCTGGCAAAACCACTACACTCTATGCCGCGGTGGACCGGATCAGAACCGGGACCGAAAAGATCATCACGGTGGAAGACCCGGTGGAGTATGAGCTGCCGGGGGTACCCCAGGTCCCCGTGAACGAGAAGGTGGGACTCACCTTCGCGAATGCGCTTCGGGCCCTCCTTCGACAGGATCCGGACGTAATGCTGGTGGGGGAGATCCGGGACCAGGAAACGGCGGACATCGCCACTCATGCAGCCCTCACCGGACACCTCGTCTTTTCCACCCTCCATACCAACGACGCCGCCACTGCCCTTACCCGCCTCGTGGACCTCGGGATCGAGCCCTACCTGGTGGCCAGCACCGTGGAAGCGGTGTTGGCCCAACGTCTCGCCCGGAAAATCTGTGATGCCTGCAAGGAGGGGAGAGCTCCGACCCCCGAGGAATCGAGGGCCTTCGGGTCGGCGGCTTCCGGAATCTCCACCGTTTACTTCGGGAGAGGGTGTGCCGAGTGCCGGGGTACCGGCTACAAGGGTAGGACGGGCATCTTCGAGCTCCTGGTCATGGATGAGAACCTCAGGACGGCGGTTCAGCAGAACGCAAGCGCAGGCCACCTCGAACGGCTCGGCCTGGATCGGGGGATGCGGCTGCTGAGGGATGATGGCCTCAGGATCGTCCGGGAGGGGATCACCACCCCGGAGGAGGTCTTGCGGGTGGCCAACGTCTGAGGCCAACCACTCCGAAATGACATAGCGGGTCGGGTAGGGCCACTCGGGGGTAGGGGAATCTTTCGAGGTGCCCGGACCCTTCTCCTGGGGTCGGGGGTATTGTTCTTAATCCCGGTAATCCTTTTCACAACCTAAGTAGTTCGGAAGGAGGCAGCCCCCGTTTTGGCGGATAGGCGGAGGTCTCGGCTATTCACCAGGGAAGACATCGACCGAATCCCGGAACTTCAGCATCTGCCGGATGCAGATCGAAAGGCCATGGAGGCGGTGTCCTGGGTATTCCCTTTCCGTGTGAACACCCATGTCATCGATGAGCTCATCGACTGGTCCTCGGCGCCGGACGACCCCATCTACAGACTCGTGTTCCCCCAACCGGGGATGCTCCTCCCAGACCAACTCTCACGAATGGAGGGACTCCTTCGATCGGGTGCCCGCGAGGAGGAGCTCATCCAGGCGGCCCGGGAAATTCAATTCAGCCTGAATCCCAACCCCGCCGGGCAGCGAGCTCTCAACGTGCCCAGGTTGGAGGGACGCCCTTTGGTGGGTCTTCAACACAAGTACCGGGAGACCGTCCTTTTCTTCCCGAGCGCCGGACAGACCTGCCATACCTACTGCACGTACTGCTTCCGATGGTCCCAATTCGCCCAGCCCGACGACTTCCGCTTCGAGTCCAGAGAGACGGAGGATCTGGTTCGGTATCTGAAACGGCACCCGGAGGTGAGCAGTGTACTCATTACCGGTGGCGACCCTATGGTGATGAGCACCGGACTCCTGAGAGAGACGGTCAGACCCCTCCTTTCCCCGGAGCTCGAGCATGTGAGGAG
>JASFVN010000259.1:0-6529 GCA_050049805.1 Gemmatimonadota bacterium | reverse complement strand
GACGACGGTAAAGGAGATCCAGTCCCGGGGAGGCCTCCAGGCCATCGCCATCAGCCATCCCCACTACTATGCCGCCATGGTGGAGTGGAGCGAGGCCTTCGGCGGCGTGCCCATCTACCTCCACGAGGACGATCGAAAGTGGGTCATGCGCCTCCACGAGACCATCGAGTTCTGGAAGGGCGACGCCCTTCCCCTGGGCGATGGCCTCACCCTCCACAGGCTGGGAGGTCATTTCCCCGGAGGCACGATACTCCACCACGCCCGGGGTCCGAAGGGGGCAGGGGCCCTCCTGACCGGCGACGTCCTCCAGGTGGTTCCGGACCGCCGTTGGGTCGGCTTCATGTTCAGCTACCCCAATCTCATTCCCCTCCCTCCCCAGACCGTCCTGAGAATGGCCGACTGGGTCTCGAAGCTGGACTTCGATCACATCTATGGAGCCTGGTGGGGAAGGAACGTGCTCAGGGATGGCAAGGAGGTTGTGGCCCGGTCGGCCCGGCGCTATGTGAAAGCCTTGAATCTACCCACGAAGTGAGAGCTTCCCGACACTTCAAGCCCATGAGGGCGAAGCGGGCCAAAGCATCCGGCGTCGTGGCAGAGATCCTGGTCAGGAGCGGAGGAGGGAGGGATGCCACTCATCCCGGTGGAGAAGAAGGATAGAAATTGGGTTGGACCCGTATCCCTTTGGCCCCTTCGAAACATTACGATTCCTCGGCAAGGCCCAGCTCTTCCATGACGTCTCTCCCCGTGACCTCCTCTCGTTCCAGGAGAAGCTCCGCGAGGCGATCCAGGGCATCCCGATTCCTTGCCAAGGTCTCTCGGGCACGCTCCCTGGCCTCGTCCAATATTCGCATGATTTCCTGATCGGCAGCTCTGGCCGTGTCCTCGCTGTGGTCCCGTTCCCGGGTGATCTCCCCCCCCAGGAAGACCTGCTCCTGGCGGGACCCGGAGGCGAACGGCCCCAGCTTAGGGCTCATTCCCCATCGGAAGACCATCTGACGTGCCAACTTGGTGGCCTTTTCCAGGTCGTCTTCGGCGCCGCTGGTGGCCGTATCGAACGCCAGCTCCTCTGCGACCCTACCGCCGAGCGTCATGGCGAGCTGGTCTTGAAGCTCCTCTTCCTTCCAGAGATACCGTTCCCGCTCCGGCAACTGATGGGTGCTCCCCATGGCACGGCCACGGGGCACGATGGTGACCTTGTGGACCGGGTCGGTGTGTGGGAGCACCGCCGCGAGAACAGCGTGGCCTCCTTCGTGATACGCCAGAAGCCGGAGCTCCTCCTCTGTAAGGGCCAATCCGTCCCGCCTCAACCCCATGAGGATCCGATCCCGGGCATGTTCGAAGTCCCCGGACTGGATATTCTCGCGGTTCTGTCGGGCGGCGAAGAGAGCGGCTTCGTTCAGGAGGTTCTTCAGATCCGCACCGCTGAAGCCCGGCGTGCCCTTGGCCACCGGTTCCAGGTCTACGTCGGAGTCCAAGCGCATACCCCGGGCGTGAAGCCGAAGGATCTCCAGGCGTTCCTGCCCCGAGGGGAGATCCACAGCGATTCTCCGGTCAAACCTCCCGGGTCGCAGGAGGGCCGGATCCAGGATGTCGGGGCGGTTGGTGGCGGCCATGACGATGACGTGCTCGGCGGGCTCGAAGCCGTCCAACTCCGACAGAAGCTGGTTCAGCGTCTGCTCCCGTTCGTCGTGTCCTCCCCCGAGACCGGCTCCCCGGTGGCGTCCGATGGAATCCAACTCGTCGATGAAGATGATGCTGGGAGAGGCCTTCTTTGCTTGCTCGAAAAGGTCTCGGACCCTCTTCGCGCCAACGCCCACGAACATCTCCATGAAATCGGACCCGGTGATGATGAAGAAGGACACATCGGCCTCCCCGGCGACGGCCCGGGCCAGGAGGGTCTTTCCGGTCCCTGGTGGACCCACCAGGAGCACCCCCTTGGGCACCTCGGCCCCCAGCCGGTGAAATCGGTCAGGGCTCTTCAGGAACTGGACCACCTCCTGGAGCTCCCTCTTCGCACCGGTGGCCCCTGCCACGTCGTCGAAGGTGGTGGCCGAATCTTCCCGCTCGTACTTCCGGGCCCCGCTGCGGCCCATGGAAAAGAGGGAACGGGCCTGCTGGCCGGCCATACCCCGCATGGATAGGAGGAAGAACCCGCCGATGAGCACCAAGGGCAACAATCCCCAGAGGAGAAGATCGAGCCAGGAGGAATCGGGCTCCGGGAGGGTCCGGACCTCGACCTGGTTGTCGCTCAGGAGGGCCAGCAACCCTGTATCACCGAAGGAGGGAAGGAAGGTCAGGAACTCCGAGATCTGCGCAGTATCTCCTTCTTCGCCGATCCTCTCGATCGGAGCCTTCAAGGTTCCCCGGACCTCCTCCCCCCGCACCGTCACCTCAACCACGTTTCCGGAGATGATCTCCTCCCGGAAGGAAGAGTATGGGAGAGAGCCGCTGTCCTCTCCGGGACCCAAGAGCTGAGTCAGAAGCAGGTAGCCTATGGCTACGATCAACCCCCAGAAGACCCCCCTCGTGCATCCCTGCGGTGTCGAGGGCTGCTGGTCTTTCCTGGGCCCCCTTTCTCCCTCTCCAGACCGGAGGGAAAAGGGCCCCCAGGTTCGGGGCTCCTGTGGTTGCTCGCGGTTTCGGTGCTCGGGGTTTTCCTCAGACATGGGGTGATTCCTCCATCTCTCCCAGTCGCTTTCGGGGTTCGCCAAGGCCCGTTCGGTGACGCCCCATTCCTCTCCACGGGTCCTCCCGCTGACTGATTCGCCTGGGGAGTGATCGGATAGTGAAGGCGCGACTATTCAGCTGGTCGTCATTCAATTCCTCCCAATCCAGGGGAGTGGCTGCGGGAGCTCCGGCGTAGGGATGGACAGAGTATGGGGCAACGGTGGTTTGCCCCAGGGCGTTTCGGGCCACGTCCAGGAAGAGGCGCCCCTTTCGCTTGGTCTTGCGGACCTCCTTGGTGAAACGACGAGGGCTCTCCGCCACGAGGTGATCTGCCACCGAGCGTGCGAAAGCCCTGACCGCCTCGAAGTCCGGTCCTCGGCGAAGGGGGACCCAAACGTGGGCTCCGCTGGAGCCCGTGATCATGAGAAATGGCGGCAGGCCCAGAGACTCCAGGGTGTTTTTGAGGGCCCGGGCCCCATCCCGGACCAGCCCGAAGTCATTGCCCGGCGGATCCAGGTCGAAGACCATCCTGTCGGGGGCCCGCAAGTCATCCTTCCGGCTCAGCCAGGTGTGAAGGGTAATGACACCTTGGTTGGCCAGATACGTCAGCCCCGCTGCATTGGAGACCGTGACCTGGTTTTGGCTCCCACCGTTCTCCAGGGGAACCCGGACGCGTCCGAGCCAGTCGGGGAAGTAGTCCGGAGTCTGCTTCTGGAAGAACCCCTCTTCTTCGATTCCGTCGGGAAAGCGCTGGAGGGTCAGGGGCCGGTCCCGGATATGGGTGAGAAGCGGTTTGGAGACGTCCTGGTAATACCTGACAAGATCACCTTTCGTGACCGTCTCCCGGGGAAACAGGACCTTGTCCTCCCTCGTCAACTCCACCGCGTAGGGCCCGAATTGCTTCCTGGTCATGGCCCTCTTTCCTTCCCAGTCTGGTGCCGCCCTCCCCTCCCAGTGGTCCTGGCGTGTGGGGGCCCTGCCCTCCGGGTCATGTCGGTTCCTCCCTCTCCACATCTTCCGGGTTTTTGTCCCTCCGGAGTCCCAGAAAGCGGGGGTGCCGGAGGCGGCCGGCGGAGGTCCACTCGGAGAACCCGAACTCTCCTACCAGCTTGGGGGTGACCCAGTGAACCCCTTTCGACGGCAGGCCGTCCGCGTCCTCCTTGTTGAAGGGCGGGGTTTTGCGCTCAGCTCTCTTCAGGCGCCTGGAGAGACGCTGAAGGGTGTCGTCGTCGAAGCCCGTCCCCACCTTTCCGGCATATCGGAGATCCCCCCCACGGTAGTAACCGACCAGGAGGGCGCCGAATCCTTTGCGTGTTCCTCCCGGGTCCGTGAACCCCCCGATGATGAACTCCTGACGGTTCACGCACTTGAACTTCAGCCAATCCCTGGAACGGGTGCCCCGGTAGGGGGAGTCGGCCCGTTTGGCCATGACACCTTCCCAGCCGCGGTAGCAGGCTTCATTGAGTAGCGCCTCGCCTTCCTCGTTGTGATGGGGGGTGAAGCGCAGCGGATCGGAAAACTCGAACGCGTCCCGAAGGAGGCTCTTCCGGGTCCGGAGGGGGAGGTCGGTCAGGTCGTGGCCATCGAGATGAAGAAGGTCGAAAAGATAGTAGTAGACGGTTACTGGATTGTCCCGAGCCCGTTCGGGATCGGAGATCTGCATACGCTGCTGAAGCCGGGAGAAACTGGTGACATCATCGTCGAACGCCACCACCTCTCCATCGCCGACCCAGGAGGGAGCAGCGGGGCCGACCTTCTCCGGACCCGTCGGAGCCACGGCGTCAGGGGACGCTTCGAGGTTCTCCAGGGCCTCCACCAGCTCGGGATAAGACGAGGCCAGGTCCTTATCGTTGCGGGACCGCAGCCGCACTTTTCCGTTCGTGGACACGCACAGGGCCCGTTCCCCGTCCAACTTCCGCTCGAAGATCCAATCGGGGTCCGAGAAGGCGTCGTTCGCCAGAACCGCCAACATGGGAGCAGGTGTGTCCGTCGTCTCCTCGGGCTTCAGCGCCCCTTTTTCCTTCTTCGAGAGACGCCGTAGGAGAGGGATCATGGACCATCCTCCCCTTCATCCCCATCCCGGCTCTCGTCCTCCTGGATCTCCTCCAAGGTTCGGTGGGAGAGAACCGATCGGGGTTCGGTGCTGACAGGATTCCTCCGGGCATCGGCTCCATCGTCATTCATCTTCACCAGGATCCAGCGCTCGTCCTCTCCCGTCGCCGTCCTCGTCAGAGCATACCCCCCCACGATCTTCTCCCCTTCGATCCAGACCGTGAGATGACCGTCATCGATCTGGTCCTCCAGTGACACCTCTTCGCCCTCCGGGTCTGTCTTCAGGTTTTTGTAGATCCCCGCGTCCCAGACCAGAGTGACTCCTCCACCGTATTCGTCTTCGGGAATCACGCCTTCGAACTCGGCGTAGGCCAAAGGATGGTCTTCCGTCGGGAGAGCCAGCCGTTTTTCCGAGGGATCGGTGGATGGGCCTTTCGGAACCGCCCATGACTTCAGGACATCCCCCGACTGGAGACGGAAATCGTAGTGTAGGTTGCTGGCATCGTGCTTGTGAACCACGAACACCGGAGTCTTTCCTTCCTCATCTTCGACACGCCCCGGAGGCTCCGGTGTCTTGGAAAAGTCCCGTTTCTCCAGGTAGTCTTTGAGCGAACTCGGGGTGCTCATTGCCATCGCCTTCCTGCCTGCATCGCTGCATCCTTCACTGCTGGCGGGTACATGTGGGCGTGGCCCTAGCGCTTGGCCTGGCCCACAATCGGAAGCCGCCATTATCCTCAATCCTCCCGCCTCGTTCCTACTTGGGAACGCTAACCGGTAACGCCGGAGTTTTTCGATTCCCCCAGGGTTAGAAGAGGGGTGGAGATTCCGGTAGAAATCGGTGAAAGCGACGGGGATTCCCGAATTCTCCCGAGCGGAAGGATTATCTTCAGACCAAGCTTGCGCATGTAAGTGTCTTCTGTGTGCGTCTCGAACGACGGAGAAGATTCTGTACCACGCCTTGCTTACACTGGTTCAATTCGCCGACTTCCTCCCGGCCTCCTCCCTCGACTTGTTGTTGAAGCTGGTTCTGGCCGTGGGTGGCACCGGCCTGGTTCTTCTGATCCTAGTGGGCCTCGGAGCCCGGGAGCGCCGGGTCGTGAAGAGCGGGGCCGAGCCCGGCTCAGGCCGAAGATCGCCGACTCGGACCTGGAGGATGTCGTAGAGGAACTCTTCCGTCTTCCAGGATTTCTCAAGGTTCAACCGAAGTAACACAAGCGTAGAGAGAAGGGGACAATCGTCTCGGGAGTGCGGCGTGTAACGGTGATGGTGGTGTGGGCGACAGGGGTTTTTTCCCTGGTTCTCGTCGTCCTCCTTCTTGCTCTGCAGCTCGACGGCGTCTCCACCCGGGCCGGTGCCTGGATCGCCGACATCGTCTCCTCCGAGGAGCTGCAGATCGAGGTGGATCGGGTCACGGGTGACTGGGTTCGGGGCCTGGACTTTCGAGGTCTGAAAGTCTCCTCTGCCGCCTCCGCCGAGGGCCGTCCCGGTTGGGAAGCTTCCGCCGAAACTCTCGTGGTTCGGTACCGTTTGCTCCCCCTTCTCCAGCGGACCATCGCAGTGAAAGCCATCGAAGCCTCCGGCGTCGACCTCCGCCTGTCCTTGGCCGAAGGGCAGTCGAGAAAACCGCCGAAGGAAACAGACGAGGAACCCTCTTCCTGGACCGTTCGCTTCAATTCACTGGATCTGCGGGGGATTCGGGTTCGAATCCGGGAACCATCCACCTCAGGGGTCCTGGGCCAGGGTCCCTGGCAACTTTCCAATGGCGTCCTAATGGGCCGGGACCTCGTCATCGGGCCCGGGTTGACGGTGG
>JASFVN010000199.1:0-8341 GCA_050049805.1 Gemmatimonadota bacterium | reverse complement strand
CGGGAGTACATGGTGGACGACCAACGCTTCGCCTCCCGGCGACCCGATGTCATGGTCTACGAGAGCGAACCGCTGGAAGAGGCCGTGACCCTGGTGGGGCCGCTTGTGGCCGACCTATGGGTGTCCACCTCGGGCACCGATTCGGACTGGATCGTGAAGTTGGTGGACGTGTTCCCTGCCGATGAGCCGGATCATGCGGGGCTCCCACGGGGCGTGCCCATGGGTGGATACGAGATGATGGTGCGATCGGAAGTCCTCCGGGGCCGCTTCAGGAACTCCTACGAAGATCCGGAGCCCTTCGTGCCCAACGAACCTACGAGGATCCGGCTCCCTCTCCAGGATGCCCTGCACACCTTCGAGCCTGGGCACCGGATTCAGATTCAGGTTCAGAACAGCTGGTTCCCCCTGGTGGACCGGAATCCCCAGACCTTCGTGGAGAACATCTTCCTGGCAGAGGAGGAGGACTTCGTGGAGGCCACCCAGCGGATCTACCGGTCGTCCCGTCGTCCTTCGGGAATCCAGGTCCTCCTCCTCCCCTCGGACGGGCGTTGAGCGGCTAAGGAACCGAGGCCATGGGGAAGGTGAGGATCTGACCGACCCCCAGGCGTTGGTAGTTCTCTCCGTAGGCGTTCTGGAAGGCCGTCATGGCCTCCTCGCCCGAGCAGTGGGTGGGCCCCGCCCGCTGGACCCCCAGACGCTGGAAGTCCGCCAGGATCCCCTGGATCTCCTGGCTGGAGGATTCCATCAGGTGGAATCCTCCCATAACCAGGTGGAGGGGCTGGGGGCTGAACTCCATGGCCCGCTCCGCCATCTGGACCACGCCTGGATGGGCGCACCCGGTGATGACGACCGTCCCGTCACGGGTCTCCAGAGCCAGAGCCTGCTCGGGAATGTCTTCACCGACCTGCCCGGTGGTTCGGATGCCTGGAAGGATCTCCTGGCCGGGCGAGGCCAGGACAATCTCCACAGACTCAGGGCCTCCCTCCCGCATTTCGGCGGGGAAACCGGGCAGGAGGTAGAACGTTGGCCGGAGCCCCAGATCCAGGAGGGCCTGGATGCCGCCGGTGTGGTCACCGTGGGCGTGGGAGATGACGATGGTTTCCACAGCCATTGGGTCTTTCCCCATGAGGCGGAAATTCTCCAGGAGGGCCTCTCCATCGAGCCCCGTATCGAAGAGGATGGTGTGTCCTGGGGTTTCCAGGAGGGCGGCGAATCCCCAACCCGTGTTCAGCCGGTCATCGGTCCCGTAGTTGTCGAACAGGATCGTCACCGTGATCTCGCCCTGGGGGCCTGAACCGGGGTGGCTTCCCTCCTGGGGAAAAGGTCCGGCCAAGGGCAGGAGGGGGATGGTGGCTAGCAGGAGGAAATACATGGCATCGCTCCCTTCGTGTCTCCTTACGAGGGAATGGAGAAGCCGGTCATGCCGGCTTCAAATCCAATACGGGTGTTCCATCCACGGCATCCAGGCCCCGAACGGTCAGGATGTTGTCCCGGATCTCCAGAAGATCCACCTCCGTCACACCGATTCCGTTTGGCCTGCGGGGACTCCGGAGGGCGAAGACGCCCCGCCGGGGCCGGCTCTCGTCCCCCTTCGGGTGTTGGAGAGGATCCCACCCGGTGGAGAGATGGAAATGAAAGACCACCAGGATCCGGTCTTCCTTGTTCAGGTCCTGCAGGCCGGCCACCAGGGAGGAATCGACGACGACCTTGGACTCCGCTTTTCGGAGGGTGTCACTGGGCGTCCCCAGGGGGAGCCCGTTCTCCACGACGCCGATAGGGCGAAGGATAGCCGGTTCAGGGGGTAAAGCTGCCGTGGTGTTGTGGGCCAGGACCCGGTCTTTGGTCACGATGCAGGCTGCGGGGACGTCCAGATGCATGAGGGTTGCGGCGTCGTGTCCGACGCACTGCCCCAGTATCAGGGCAAACTGGATCTCGTCCCGGTTGAGAAGCTCGGCCTGGGCAACGGGGTTGCAGATCATCTCGGCTGTTCCTGGCCTAACCTTCTGATCGTCACGGATCCCGGCCTCCTCTTTCGGCACCGATCCCGTCTTGCAGCACACCGAGGACACCTCGAATCCATTGGCTTGGAGGATCCTGGCCAGGATCTTGGCTTCCTCCCGGAATCCTACGCAAAAACTGATACCGATGTGACCGGCTCCCAGGGCGTGGGCGACGGACATGGCCTCGGAGATTCTGGATACCGGAGGACCCTCGTCCGAGTACACCTCCTCAGCCACCTGGTGGAGGATCTCCGGGGACCCCCCCCGGAAGGGAGTTCGTTCGTCTGCGGGCCAATAGCCGAAGAGCTCGGACTTCAGGTAGCTCCGGCTGGTGTAGAGACCCGCCGCCGGGTTGTTGCGCAATCGGACGTCCCGGGAGACGAGGCTCACGGTGGGGGTGCCGGTGGCCTGGAGGAAGATGGCTTCGTGGGCTACGCACATACCGGAGAGGACGTTGAAATCCACCCCGGCTTGGGCCAGGGCCTGGGCTTGGACCTCTGGGTCGCCCATGGAGGAGGCTGGAGGAAGAAAGGTGTCCAGGCCCTCCTCCCGAAGGAATGACGCGGCTCTTCGAGCCTCGCTGGCCATATCGGGACAATGAGGAAGTCCTACTCTCTCGAACTCCATCAGACGGGCGAACTCCGCTATTTCCCTCAATCGTGTCCAGCGACAGTACCCGCCGGCTTCCACCAGGGCGGCACGGGTAAGGAGGTCCCGAGTCCCGCCCTCTGGGTAGAGATCCTCGAATTCCGGGAATTCGCCCCGCATGGGGCAGAAGTCCGGGGCCGCCTCCACCACACCGCGGCGACAGAAATAACCTTTACAATCCGCACACTTTACAGTCATTCTGGGCCTCCCGGGCCCGAGTTTTCGGTTGGCTCCGGCAACGCGTTAGGAAGGGGCCGAAGCCTCTTGACGCTGGCCTTGTCAAAGTACCATCCGAGGTTTGATTGTGCAGGAGTCGAACCAGCATTTCAGGACGTCAACGGGCGAGGAGGAGGTCGGAATGAAGGCCATCGTCGAGGTACAGATCATTCCCATCGGTTCAGGGGTTTCGGTCAGAAACGAGGTCATGAGGGCCCACGAGCTTCTGGAGGAGTCGGGTCTCAACATTACCCTTCACGCCAACGGGTCCAACATCGAAGGTGATCTGGGGGATGTGCTTTCCACCATCCAACGAACCATCGAAACCCTCCATGCCGAGGGAATCGTTCGGCTCTCTTCCCACATCAAGATCGGAACCCGGACCGACAAGGTGCCCAGCATGGCGGGAAAGCTCTTCAAGTAGTGGCGGGCAAGCCCTTCAAGTAGTGGAAAGGCGAAAACAGGTCGGGGAGATCCGGAACCTCCGGGAGGTACGATCCGTAGGGATCCGAAAAGTGGGTGGGCATGGATCCCGTAGGTGAGAAGAGGCAGAAGAGTGGGCACTGACCCGTTACGGATCGACTTTCCGGGCTTGGAATCGGAGCCGAAGGAATCCCAGTCGAAGTCTGGGGCCGGGAGCCGAAAGAAACGCGGCTTCTCCGGTGCGCTCCTCCGGTTCATGGCGTTCGGGTTCGCCATCGTCTTGGTCGTCGCACTCCCCTTTGTAGTCCTGGTTCGCACGTCGGTCTTCTTCCTCCAGCAATACCCGGTTTCGGGTTGGGGAGCCCTCCTGGGTGGAGCCCTCGCCACCGTCCTCCTTCTTTTCCTCTACTTGGCCGTCTTGAGCCTTCGACTGGGAGGGAAGGGAAGGGTGCCGAAGACCATCCGCCGGGGCACTGGCATCCTGGTGGGAGCCTATTGTGTCTATGCCCTGGTTTATCTCTCCGGGGCCAACGCCAAGACAGAAGAGATCAGGGCCACCTACTCCTCCCTCAATCCCGTCATTCGGGTGGCTGTCAGCACGCTCCTCCTCGTGGACCGGGAGGGGGTGCTGACAGATACCCGCAGGACTCCTGAGGATTACGAGCGTTGGGGGTTGCCCGTGAATGAGGCCTCACTTCACCTCCCCCAAGCCGACGGCTACGTGCACGCCGTTGATATTCGAACCATCGGCCGTCCGGAATGGCAAAATCGGGCGGCGGCTCTCTATTTCGCTCTCATGGGTTTCGAGACCATCAGGCATGTGGGGACTGCCGATCACCTCCACGTGGGCCTGGCTCCGCCGCTGGCACTGGCCAGGTGAAAAGGCTGCAGGAGGGGAAATGGCGCAGAAAAGCCTACTAGACGGATAGTTGACAGTCCCTCGCTACCTGCCTATAGTGCTACTATGAGCCTAGTAGAATCTCGATCCGAGAAGGATCTCGTGGTCCTGACCAGCCGGGAGATGGACGTCATGAACGTCCTCTGGAAGCTGGGGTCGGGGACCGTTTCCGAAGTCCAGAAGGGGCTCAGGGACAAGCTGGCCTACACTACCGTCCTCACTATCCTCCGGACCCTGGAGAAGAAGGGCCACCTCCGCCACGAAGAGGAAGGCCGGGCCCACCGGTATGTCCCTCTCGTGGAGAAAGAGGAGGCGCAGGAGGGGGCGGTGCGCCGGGTGACTCGAAAGCTTTTCTCTGGATCTCCAGAACTCCTCATGGCCCACCTCCTTAGCGAAAAGGGCCTTTCTGAGGAGCAACTCCGACGTCTTCGGGCTCTGGTTGACGAGCGGCTGAAGGAGGAGGAGGAGGAGACATGATCGCGGCCTGGATTCTGTACGCGCTCCTGGTGGGAGCTCTGGCTGGCGCAGGTGCTTTTGCCCTGGAACATCTCCTCAGGGCTCACAAGCTCCCTACCCGTTGGGTGTGGGGCGGAGCCATGGGACTCTCCCTGATCTGGCCGGCCGGCCATCTGGCCTTCAAGCACTGGCCTCGGGAGGCTCCGGCGCCCCAAATCCCGGAACCTTCCATCGTAGCGGTGCTGGATCCCCTGACCGTCCAGGTCACGCAGGAATCCTTCCTCCGAAGCCTTGACCAGCCCATCCTCCTCGTCTGGGCTCTCTCGTCCGGGCTCCTGCTCTTGGCTTTCGCGGGCCTCGTGCTACGAACCCGGAAGATGCGGCGGAGTTGGGAAGGGGAGGAAACCGCCGGCCAGCCGGTACTTTTCTCACGGGACCTGGGGCCAGCGGTCGTAGGCTATATCAGGCAGGAAATCGTGTTGCCCGAGTGGTGCAGGGAGCTGGAAGAGAGCACTCTCGAGCTGATTCTAGACCACGAATTGGAACACTTGAGAGCCGGAGACCTTCGCCTGATCCTGACCTGTGGGGTGGTGCCCCTCCTCTTCCCTTGGCACCTGCCTCTCTGGTGGCAGTTCAAACGCCTTCGGATGGCGGTGGAGGGGGACTGCGACCTCCGGGTGGTGCGGAAGCATCCGGAGCAGACCCGCCCCTACCTTGAGCTGCTCCTCAGGGTCGGGGGCACGTCCCAGGCCCCGCAGGCCCTCATGGCCATGCTGTCGGAGCTGGAGGAGACTCTGGAGCGGAGGATAAAGATCATGACCATGCCATTCCCCAAGAAGCCCTTGCTCCGCGGACTCCTTCTTACGGCCGTTGGAGGCACGCTGCTGGCCGTAGCCTGCTGGGCTCCCAGCCCCGATGAGGTCACGGATGCCGAATCCGAGGCCGTTCGGGTTCCGCCCGAGGTGGAGATTCCGGGGATCCAGGCCAGGGAAGCCGTCGAGCTCTCGCCGGAGATCGAGATTCCGCCCACGCCGGAGGAGCTCGCCGCCGGGGTTCGAACAGGAAGCGAATTCGAAGGCGATCTTTCTGCCAACCCAACCTTCACTCCCTACACGGTTCGGCCCGACATCAAGAACCGGTCTGAAATTGCCCGGGCGTTGGAGGAAGCCTATCCAACCGGCCTCAAGGAGAGAGGGATCGGGGGAACGGTCCAGGTCTGGTTCTTCATCGAGGAGACCGGGCGGGTCGGGAAGGTTCAGGTGAACCAGACCTCGGGACACCAAGCGCTGGACGAGGCGGCCCTGGAAGTGGCAAGAGCCATCGAGTTCACTCCGGCCATGAACAGGGACAAGGCCGTTCCTGTCTGGATCTCTCTGCCCATCACCTTCACTACCAGCCCCCCGCCCCCGGCAACCGAGCCGTCTTCGGAGGTCCCCGCAGGGGACATCTCCAAGGCCCCGACCTTCACCCCCTACACGGTCCGTCCAGACATCACGAATCGGGCAGAGGTGGCCCGGGCTCTGGAACAGGAATACCCCCCCCTATTGAAGGATGCGGGCATCGGCGGGACGGCCCAGGTATGGCTTTTTATCGACGCTGAAGGGGTGGTTCAAAACGCCCAGATCAACCAATCGTCGGGACACCAGGCGCTGGATGAGGCTGCACTGAGGGTGGCGGAGCAGATCGCCTTCACCTCGGCTCTTAAGGATGACAAGGCGGTGCCGGTCTGGATCTCTCTGCCCATCACCTTCACGGTTCGCTGACGGGTTCCACCGGCTTCGGGTCGCTGACCAGGACCAGCCGCCGATCAGCACTCTTTGAAGACGACAGGGCCGCCGGGGAATATTCCCTGCCGGCCCTTCTCCTTCCCGCTCTTTCGGCCCCGGCTTCGGCTCAGAAGCCGGGACCGGACATGGCACCTCGGATGAAAGCCACCAGGAACAAGCCCACTCCCAGGATCAGTCCCACCATGAAAAGGGTGTAGGAAACCCTCAAGAGGCGGTATTTGGTCTCCAGGACCGACCCCAAGCCATAGATGTCCCTGGTCATGTTGGTGTAGGTTCGCTGCGGATCTTTCACCAGCTCGTCCATTCCTTCGACGAAGTCCTCCTCGGGCAGTGAAGTGAAATTGCCGAAAAAGAGGATGTTCGCCTTTCCGTCTCGGACCTCCTCCAGCGTGGTTTCCCGGCGGGTCACCCGGGGCCGGGCCGCCAGGACGGCCCAGACCAGGGAGAGGAGGCAGAAGACCAGAAGGACCGCCGTGGGAAGGAGGAAGTCCGGCTGTACACCGATCTGACCCAGGGCGCCCACACCAGTCCCAAGTAGGATCGAAATGATGATCCCGTTGATGGAGATCATGATGTTGGCTTTGTTGTCGGCCAAGGCGCTCAGGTCCAGGTGGGTGCGGTAGCTGGTTCGGTACATGGTCTCCACGCCCCGAGCCGAGCCTCCCTTTTTTTTGCCTTTCTTTTTTTTCTTCTTCTTGGGCTTTTCGGTGGAGGGAGCCTCGGCTTGGAGAATCTCGGCGGGCGGCCTTTCGCCCTGGATCCCACGAGGCTCCTGGCTACCCGGAGAGGAGGACTCCCCGGCGTTCGTCGAGCCAGAGCGGACGGCGCCTGTTGCCCCTGGCGGATCGAGGGGCGCTCCGGTTTCCTCCGGCACCTGAAGGTTGTCCTCAGAGGCGGCATCGACCGGCCGTGTATCGTCAGCCACGTCCAGCCCTCCTTCTCACGGGGATGGTTCCCTCGGGGATGGTTCCCTTGAAGATGTGGGAATCCCCACCTTTTGCACCAGCGCTTTGAATCGCGGGTGAGCGCTGAGGGTTTGCAGCGGGGGAATGGCGTTCAGGAATACCACCATACCGAGTCGCCGCTCCACGGCCTCCTCCAGGTAATCCAGGGCGAGCTCGTGTTCTCCCAGGCCCAGGTGGGCCAGGGCGAAATCCACCTCCAGGGAAACCTCGGGCTCCCTCCGGCGTCGTTCCTCCAAAAGGAGGAATAGCTGCCGAGCCTCCTCCCCCCGTTCCAGGGCCTTCAATGCCCAGATGCGGTGAGGGATCACCATGAAGGGGTTGCCGGTTCTCCGGGTGATTTCCTCCCACTGTTGGAGGGCCGCTTCGGGGCGGTCGGTGGCCAGGTAGGCCCATCCCAGCATCTCTCGGGCTGCCCGGAACTCCGGGTCCAGATCCAGCACGCGTCTGAACTGGTTGATGGCCTCCTCCCGGCGCCCACATTTCAGGAGTGCCTCCCCCAGGGCTGACCGGATGACGTTGGACAGGGGGTCCATCTCCAACGCCCACTCCAATTCCTCTGCCGCTGCCGGAGCGTCCCCCGTCGCTGTCAGGTACATGGCGTACAGGCGTCGGAGGGCGGCGGAGCCGGGGTTCAGGGTAAGTGCCTTCTGGAAGTGTGTGTAGGCTCCCTGGAAATCCCAATCATAGAAGAAGAGAACCGTGGCCATGGCGGCGTGGGCTTCCCCGGCGCCCTCTTCCAGCTCCAGGCCCTTCGCCGCGGCGTCCTTTGCCCGGGGATAGGCCACCGATCCGGACATGTGCCCTACGGCTGCCAAAAAGGTGTAGGCGTTGGCCATTCCCGCGTGGGGTAGGGCACAGGAGGGATCCAGGTCCAGAGCCCGTCGAAAGTGCCGAATTGCGGTTCGAGCCCCCTCGGGAGTCCACTGGTTGAATCGGTGTATCCCCTTC